>DATNDC010000168.1:0-10081 GCA_035607055.1 Polyangia bacterium | reverse complement strand
GAACGGGCCGCCGACGTGGCCTTCCAGGATCACCTCGGCGCGGCCCAGGGAGAACGACGAGACGTCGGGCGCCGCCATATCCATCGCCCCCCGGCTGGCGATGGCGCCGGTGTAGATCGCCTGCACGCGCACCAGGGGATGTAGGTAGAAGCCGTTGTCGGGCGAGCGGATGGACAGGCCGTCATCGCGGAAACGGATGACCGACGTCTCGGGCGGGTTGGCGTCGTGCGCGGTCGCCGCCTGGCGGTCGAGCTCTCCTTGGCGGGCGTCGATCTGATCGAGGCGGCGGCGGACGTCGTCGTAGCTGGCGCGCTCGCGTTCGAGCGCCTCGATCTGCCGGCGCAGCTCGATCACCTGCGCCTCGGCCTCCTGCGCCTCGTGCTGGGCGGCGGCGGCCTGCGTGACGGCCGGGGTCGAGGCGTCGGTCGGTTCGGCCGCCCGGGCCCGCGCGGCGACGAGGAGGAGCAGCCCCAGCCCAAGCGCCGGACTTCTCCCCCGCCGCGGGCCCCGCATCACCGCCGCTTGCGCCGCTTGTTGGCGGGACGGTCGCCGGCCGTCGCGGCGGCGCCGCCGCCGTTCCCACCGCCGGCCGTCGCCAGCGTGGGGATGAGCCAGAGGCGCAGGCTGGCGGGGTCGCGCTTGTAGCGGCGCACCAGCGCCACCAGGAGGGCCAGCCCCAAGACCACCGAGACGATACCGATGAACTGCGAGGTCGACAGCGCGCCGACGTTGCCGCGCTGGTCGTCGTCTCGCACGATCTCGATGAGCGGTCGCATGATGCCGTAGCCGAGCACCCAACCGAGAAAGACCAGGCCCGAGAACGGCCGGTGCTTGCGGATCCAGACCAGCAGCAGGAAAAGCCCCAGCCCGACCAGCGATTCGTAGAGCTGGGTCGGGTGGACGGAGTAGGACCACTCGGCGGCGCGCGACATGCCGAAGTCGCGGACGTGATGCTGCCAGGCCGGGCTGCCGTCCGGCCCGCCGTGGATGATGCCGTGCAGGGTGGTGCCCGGTCCGGGGAAGCGCACCGCCCAGGGCAGGCTGCTGCGCGCGCCGAAGTCGCAGCCGAACAGGAAGCAGCCGAGGCGCGTGATGCAGGTGCCGAGCACCACCGAGGGCGCGGCCACGTCGGCCCACTTGAGCAGCGGGATCTTCCGCTTGCGGCAGCCGTACCAGCTGGCCAGGAACCCACCGATCATCCCGCCGTAGGCGACCAGCCCGCCGCGGTTGACCATGAACATCTGCCAGACGCTGTCGAAGTCGTTGAGGTTGGTGAGGACGTAGAGGACGCGCGACCCGATGATCGACCAGACGGCGGTCCACATGTAGATCGTGCCGGCCTCCTGCTGATCGATGAGGTCCTCGCCGGCGAAGCGCATGGCCACGAACCAGCCGACCACCAGCGACGTCCCCAGCATCACCCCGTACGAGTAGATCGGCACCGGCGTCCACGGGTGGCCGAACGCGGCGCCGTTCGGGATCAGGAGGTCGGCCTTCACCTTGAGCAGGATGACGGCGCCGACCAGCAGGTAGAGCGGCGTCGAGGAGAACGGGACCGCCGGGTGGCGGCGCCGCTCGATGAGATCGCGCGCGAACAGCACCAGCGCGCCGGCCAGGGCCACGAAGAAGAGCAGCTTGGACGGGATGTTGACGATGATGGGGCGCATGAGCTTGCCGCGGCCTTTCGCGCGGTGCTGGTCTTAGATATTCCGCGCGGCCCACGTCGTCAATGTCCGCCGCGGCGATCCCACGGGCGAGCCATCAAAGATTAGACCCAAAGAGCCTCGACCTCGGATGACCGGAGCGCTCGATCGGCCGTGACGAAGGTCAGTCCCTCCTCGGTGGCGTCCCGGATGGCCTTGCGCCCGGATGCCCGAAGCCGCCGGTCTCCGGCGCACCACCAGATGAAGACGTGGGTGTCGAGGAGCAGCCTCAACGCGATCGTCCACCGGTCCCGAACAGGATCTCCGGCGCGAGCGGGGCGTCGAAATCACGGGCGACACGGACCTTCCCGCGCAGGAATCCCCCGGCGTCGCCGCGGACCCTTGGCCAGCGGCACCAGGCGAACGAGCGGGCGGCCGGACTTGGCATGACGATCTCCTCACCCTCGGCGGCCCGATCGACGAGCGCCGAAAGGTGCGTCTTCGCATCGTAGAGATTCACCGGTCGCGCCACTCGTTTGGCTTGAGCGTCGCCCCAAGTTTTGGTCAAGTTGGTCAAGCCGGCGAGCGCTAGCGGCGCCTCGGGTGGCGGCGGGGGTGGCCGGCGAACCAGCTGAGGATGAGCATCAGGCCGCACAGCGCGGCCGCGACGGCGGCGGCCCACATGGCGCGCGGCTGGCCCCGGCCGTCGAACACGGTCGCCAGGACGGTCGCGGTGGCGGCCAGCATCCCCCAGAGGATCTGCTGGCCGACGGAGTAGATGAGGCGGGCGTTCTCGTCGAGGTTGCGGAACCCGACCTCGATCTCGCCGCGCGCCGCGCGGTCCATGAACCGCTGCAGCTCGCCCGGCAGCGACAGCGCCGCCAGCGCCATCTCGCGCGACGCCTCGACCACGATCTCCGACCACTGCTTTTTTTCGCCGAGCAGGAAGCGCTCGAGGTAGGGCTCGATGATCGAGGCCGGGTTCATCTCGGGGTCGAGCGTGGTGCAAACGCCGAGCAGCAAGAGCAGCGTCCGCTCGAGCAGGATCCACTCCTTGGGGATGTGGAAGGCGTCGCGCAGGTCGGCCAGGCTGACGTTCAGGTCGCGCAGGTCGAGCAGGCTCCCCAGGCTCTTTTCCGGCTCGAACTTGAGGTCCTTGAGCGAGAACCCGTCGGCCGAGATCTGCACCCGCATCTTGTCGTGGAAGTACTGCACCACCCGGTCGAACACCTCGGGGTCGGCGCGGCGCGAGATGAACCCCATCTCCTTCATGGCGTTCACGATGCGGACGGTGTCGCGCGTGATGGCCCCCTGGATGAAGGCCATCATCCCGCGCCGCATCTGCTCGCTGACGGTGGCGGTGGCGCCGAAGTCGAGGAACACGATCGTCGGCGGCGCGCCCGGTCCGGCCGCCGACACGAGCAGGTTCCCCGGGTGAGGATCGGCGTGATAGAGGCCGTCGATGAAGATCTGCTGGCAGTAGGCCTCGACGCAGAGGCGCGCCGCCGCTCGCCGGTCGACCTTCAGCCTCTCGAGCCGCTCGAGGTCGGCGACCTTGGAGCCCTCCATCCATTCGGTGGTCAGCACGCGCGCGGTGGAGAACGGCTCCATCACGCGCGGGAACCGCACCTGCGGCGTCGGCGGCTGGCGCCCGGCGAAGTTGGCGGAGATCTTCTGGATGGCCGCCGCCTCGCGCCGGTAGTCGAGCTCGGCCAGCACCATCTCCCGGATCTCGCGGTAGATGGTGTCGAACCCGTAGTCGGGCATGAACCAGCGGAGCACGCCGAAGATCCGCTGCAGCGCGCGCAGGTCGATGCGCACGATCTCCTCGATGTCGGGGTACTGCACCTTGACGGCGACCGCCTCGCCGGTCGGCAGGCGCGCGCGGTGCACCTGGCCGATCGACGCCGAGGCGACCGGCTCCGGCGAGAACTCGGCGAACACCTCGCTCGGCGCGCGGCCGCCGAACTCCTCGCGCAGGCGCGCCTCGATGTCACGGTACGGTCGGGGCGGGACCTGATCCTGCAGCCGCTGCAGCTCCTCGCGGAACGCGTCCGGAAGCACGTTGGCCATGATGCTGATGAGCTGTCCGACCTTGATGAAGAGGCCTCGCAGCTTGAGGATCGCCTTCTCGATCCGACGGGCGTTCCGGCGGTGCTTCTCCAGCGTGAGGCGCTCGAGCGCGGTCGGCCGCCGGAACCGGCGCGCGACCGCCAGCCCGAGGTAAGACAGCGCGACCTGGGTGGTCACGAAGTAGGCGGTGAAGAGGCGCGCGCGGCCGGACACGCTCCCATAATATCGTCTTTGCGGTAACCTTGAGGGCGATGGTCGACGACGCGAACAAGAAGACCGAGGGCGCGGCGCCGGAAGGCGCTCCCGAGCCGGCGCCTTTCGACGAGGACGTCACCGGGCGCGGCGGCGAGGACCGCAGCGGCATCACCGATTTCGTTCGGCGCGCGGTCTCGGCCGGTGTCGGCGCCGCCAGCCGATCGAAGGACGACATCGTGCGCGTGGCGGCCGGCGAGGTCCGCAACTGGCTCGAGCACCTCAACCTGCACGAGGAGCTGGCCAAGGCGCTCGCCAAGCTGGTGATCGAGGTCAAGACCGAGATCCGCTTCCGCCCCAACGACGAAGGGAAGCTGGTCGCCGAGACGACCAACGACGTGAAGCTGAAATCGCCGCCGAAATAGTTTCGGCCGGCTGAAACGCCTGCCTGGCGCCGGGCATCTTCGAAGCCACACTTCGAAGGTTCCGAGCACCGAGGAGGCGCCCATGTCCAAGTTCGTGGTAGCTGGAGTGACCGGTCACATCGGCTCTGTCGTCGCGCGCGATTTGTTGGCCGCCGGCGACCTCGTCACCGTCATCGTGCGCGACGCCAAGAAGGGTTCCGAATGGTCGGCGCGCGGCGCGAAGCTGGCGGTCGGATCGATCGATGATCCGGAGTTCGTCGCCGCCACGGTGAAAGGCGCCGACGGCTTCTTCACGCTCATCCCGCCGCACTACGCGAGCGGGGACATCTACAGCGCACAACGCAAGAGCGCCGACGCGCTGGCGGCGGGGGTCAAGAAGGGCGGCGTCCCGCTGGTGGTGCTGCTCTCGTCGGTGGGCGCCGACCGGGCCGATAAGAACGGCCCCATCAAGGGGCTCCACTACGCCGAGACCAAGTTGCGCGAGACAGGAACCAAGCTGGTCGCCTTGCGGTCGGGGACGTTCCAGGAAAACGCGGCGGGCGCGGTCGCGGCGGCAAAACAGGCGGGGATCTATCCCAACTTCGCCCCCTCCGCCGACATCCCGGTGCCGCAGGTGGCGACCCAGGACGTCGGACACGCGGCGGCCAAGCTGCTCAAATCGCCGCCGGCCCGCAACGAGGTGGTCGACCTGGTCGGACCGGCCTACACGTCGCGGCAGCTCGCCGAGAAGATCGGCAAGCTCGTCGGCAAGACGCTGAATATCGTCGACATCCCGCCCGCTGGCCAGGCGGCGGCGCTGAAGCAGGCTGGCGTGCCGGGCGACGTGGCGGAGGCGTTCGCCGAAATGTACGCCGGCTTCGCCGCGGGCTTGCTGGTCCCCAAGGGAGACCGCACCATCCAGGTCACGACGCCGATCGACGAGGTCTTGCCGGCGCTCGTCGGTTGAAAAGGGCATCGGGCGGCGACTCGGACGCTGCCGCCGCCCGACTCTCGCCTGCGCCGTCCGGCTCGGCGTTCCTCGCCGCCGTGCGGGTCTACGCGCCGGCGCAGTTCTCTTCGACCAGCCGCAGCAGCGCCATCAGATCGAACGGCTTGGCCAGCCATTGAACGGCACCCAGCGCCCGCGCGCGCGCCTCGACGTCCTTGTAGGCCGAGACGACGATCACCGGGATGTCCGCCGCCGCCGGTCGCTGGAGCTGCTCGCCGCGAAAGGCGGAGCCGTCCATCACCGGCATCATCAGGTCGAGGATGATGAGGCAGAAGGGGGCGCGGGGCGGGTCGAGCAGCGCGAGCGCTTCGGAGCCGTTGGCCGCGCCCATGGCCTGATGACCGTGGTCTTCGAGAAACTCGATGAGGCTGTCGCGGATGTCGTCGTCGTCGTCGACGACCAGGACGTTGGGGGACGGCATGGTCGTGCTGCTCAAGCCGGCGGCGCGGTGATCGGAAGCCGGACGGTGAACGCGGCGCCTCCGTCGGGCACGTTGCGCGCGGTGATCGACCCGCCGTGCGCGCGGACAATCTCGCGCGAGACGTAGAGGCCGAGGCCGAGGCCACCGTGGTTGCGCATCGACGCCGCGCGCTCGAACCGCTCGAAGATGCGGCCGCGGTCCTTCTCCGGCACGCCGGGGCCGTGATCCCGAACCTCGATCACCGCTTCGTTTCGCTCTTGCGAGACGGTGAGCACCACCGGCTGGCCGGCGCCGTACTTGAACGCGTTCGACAGGAGGTTGAGGACCACCTGCTCGATCCGCAGCCGGTCCCAGCTCCCGGTAACCGCCGCGGCGCCTGGCGCCGCCTGGAAGGAGAAATCGCAGCCCGACCGCTCGGCCGTCCCGCCCATCGTCTCGGCGATCTGCTCGACGATCGGCCCGAGCGCGAAGGTCTCCCGGCTGAGCGTCAGCCGGCCGGTGGCGATGCGCGACACGTCGAGCAACATCTCGATGAGCCGGGCCAGCCGATCGGCGTTGCGCGAGGCCCGCGCCAGCTTCCGCCCCATCCGCTCGTCGCCGCTCTTGTCGGTGAGCTCCCGCGTCGCGTAGAGCTCGATCTGGAGGGCGGTGAGCGGCGTCTTGAGCTCGTGCGAGGCGATGGAGAGGAACTCGTCCCGGATCCGCAGCGCCTCTTCGGCCCGGACCCGCTCGGCGTCGAGCCGCCGCTGCTCCACCTCCGCCTGCTGGCGTTGCGTCAGGTCGCGCGTCACCTTGGCGAAGCCGATGAGCTCGCCGGTCCCACTTCGCAGCGCGGTGATGACGACGTCGGCCCAGAAGCGGGTGCCGTCCTTGCGGACGCGCCACCCCTCGTCTTCGACGCGCCCCTCTCGCGCGGCCTCGGCCAGCAATCGCGCCGGGCGCCCGTTCGCCCGATCCTCGGGCGTGTAGAAGAGCTCGATCGACTTGCCGACGATCTCGTCGTGCTGGTAACCCTTGATGAGCGCCGCGCCGGTGTTCCAGGTCTCGACCCGCCCCTTGCGGTCGAGCATGAACACCGCATAGTCACGGATGCTCTCGACCAGAACGCGAAAACGCTCGTCGCTTTCCTTCAGCGAGGGTGTTCGCGTCAAGTCCTGCCTGCGGGCGGCTCGTCCTCGGGTGCTCAGGGGATGCCTCGGGAAATGACCGAAAAGGTCTTCCCAGGGTAGGCATTCCACGCACCCGTGGCAACAGGCACAATCGCAAAATCTCAGTTCCGGGATGTTTGGGGACGCTACTTCGCGGCCGCCGCCGGAACCAGTTTGGGTTTCCGCTCGAGGTCGCCGAAGCAGACGGTCCGGTTGCGCCCGCCATGCTTGGCGGCGTAGAGCGATTGGTCGGCGCGGGCGATGATCTCCGCCTTCTCGCGGGCGTCGTCGGGGTAGCCGGCGACGCCGATCGACAGCGTCGCCTGGAACGCCCCCTGCGGCGAGGCGAAGCTCTGCTGCGCCACCTCCTGCCGGATCCGCTCGGCCAGCTGGAAGGCGCCCGCGCGGTCGGTCCCCTCGAGGACGATGGCGAACTCCTCGCCGCCGTAGCGGGCGGTGATGTCGATCTTTCGCGCGCTGGCCTTGAGGATGGCCGCCACCCGGCGCAGCACCTCGTCGCCGGTCGGGTGGCCGTAGGTGTCGTTCACCTTCTTGAAGTGGTCGATGTCGGTGAGCAGCAGCGAGACCGCGAAGCCGCGCCGCTCGGCCCGCCCCAGCATCGCGGAGAAGCGCTCCTGGAACGTGCGGTGGTTGGAGAGGCCGGTGAGCCCGTCGGTGGTCGCCTGCTCCTCGACGATCTCGTACATGCGCGCGTTCTGCATGGAGATGGCCACCTGGTTGGCGATCACCCCCAGCATCTCGCGCCGGTCGGTGGGGAAGGCCCCCGCCCGCTGCGCGGCGACGGTGAAGGTCCCGATCACCTCGTCTTTCACCAGGAGAGGCAACACCAGCAGCGACTCGTAGTCCTTGATCCGCATCGGGTGCGAGAAGACCGGCACGTCGCGCTCACGCCACTCGCCGCCCGCCGGCAGCGCCAGCTTGTTCTTGGCCGCCATGGAGGCGATCGACGAGGAGTCCTTGTGCGTGGTGCCGAGCAGGTGCTCGGCTGATTCACCGACCACGCTGCGGATGGTGTGGCTGCCGCGGCGCGCGTCGTAGGTGGCGATGGCGGCGAACTCGAACTCGCACACGCCGCGCGCGCCGGCGATGGCGGCGGCGTAGACCTCGTCGAGGGTCAGCGCCCGGTTCAGCTCCGCGGAGGCGCGGTAGAAGCGCTCGTGCTCGTGCTTCGAGCGCTCGACGGCCTGAAAGACGCGCTCCGACTGCACGACCCGCACCACCTGCTCGGCGGCGCTGGTCATCAGCGCCACGGCCCTGTCGTCGAACTTGCCGTCCATCGTGCCATCTGGCGCGCGATCGCCGACCAGGATGCCGCGCGGCGCGCGCCCCTCGACCACGGGCACGCCGACGAACGCGCCCACCGTGGCCGGTCCGCCGTAGTAGGGGAGCAGCGACAAGCGCGGCGACTCGAGGACGAACGGGTGCAGCTCCTTGAGGATGGCGCCCAGCACGCCGCCGCCCGCCGCGATCGCCCCCTCGGCGACGTGGGGCGAGTCGCTGGAGAGCTCCTTGACCTTGAGCCGCTCGCCCGTCTCGTCGAGCCAGAGCAGCGCGCAGGTCTGCAGGCGCAGCGCCGAACGTAGCAGGGCCAGGTTGTAGTAGAGCTGCTGGTGGATCGTCTGAATCGATCCCTGCGACAGCTTCTCCTGCTCCTCGGCGCGGCTGCGGACGCGGCTCTCCGAGGAGAGCGCGGTGGCGATGAGCCGGAAGTCGCGCGCCTCCTCGCGCATGGCGGCCACCTCGCCCTCGAGGCGCTTGCGTCGCTCGCGCCGCTGGCGCGCCACCTCGGCGTGCAGGAAAACCACGTTCAGGAGGGCGAACACGGCGATGAAGACGACGTGTCCCGGGAAGACGGCCGCCGCCTCGGGAGGCGCGCTGGGGCCAAAGGAGAGCACCGCCTCGAACCCGACCGCCGCGGCGGCCAGCGGGAGGCCCACCCACAGCCGGTGGAAGGTGACCAGGAAGCTGACCACCGCGTAGACGAGCGGGTAGACGGGCGAGGTGACGCCGCCCCAGAACGCCAGCAGCAAGAAGACGGTCGTCAGGAGCAAGAGGCCCAGCTCGGCGTCCGAGATCGCCTCGCGGCGCGGGGTGCGGCGCCGCTCGGAGGTCCGGACGCGCGCCGAGATCTTGAAGCCCAGGAGCGCGGTCAGCACCGCCGCCGCGCCGACGCGGCGCAGATCGGCGCCCGGCAGGCGCAGGTCGGGGAACCACCCGCGCCAGAACAGCAGCAGGAACGCGCCGCAGACCGCGAAGGCCAGCGTGGCGCGGACCAACCGCCCGAGGTGATAGCCGACGAGCTCGGAGAGGCGCGCTCTCGCCTTCATCGGGGCGTCGCCCCCAGATCGACGACGATCTCGCCGGGGCGCACCCAGCCGAGGTCCGCGCGCGCGACGCGCTCGATGGCCGCCGGGTCGTTGCGCAGCGCCTCGGCCTCGCGCTCCAGCCGGTCGTTCGCGGCCCGCAGCTCCTGGTTGCGCGCGCGCAGCGACGCCAGGTCACGCGAGAGCGCGATCGTCTTGGCCAGCCCCGACCTCGCGTAGAGGTGATACGGCACGTAGGCGAGCACGAACGCCACGACCGCCGCAGCGAGGAGTCGCCCAGCCCAAGTCTTGGTCTCCCGGCGCATGCGAGCCTTCCGCGGGACCAGTATCGGCCCCCCCCGGGGGCCCGTCCATTTTCCAACCTCGGGTCCAGCACCGGTCCGGGCAGCACGGCGCTCAAGGGTCGACGGACGGCGGTCGATGAGGGGGCGGATGCCCGCGCGCGCCAATCTCCTGACGGAGGCTGCCACCGACGGACAACCGATGGCGGAGCCGGCGGCGATGTGCGCCCCAACTGTTGCGAGGTCGGCCGCGGAACTTCTACGATGACCGGCGTTTTTTCTGACCAAGGAGATCCCAAGAACATGATCAGCAGCTCGCGCGTTCGTCACCTCTTGCCCGTCTGGGCCTTTCTTGCCTCGGTCTCGGTCGGTGCCTCCTGCTCCAACAGCGGCGGCGCGCCGGTCACCGTGACCGTGACGCCGGCGCCGGCCAACGTCCTCACTTGCTCGACGACGCAATTCAATGCCGTGGTCCTCAACACCACGGACGTCGCGGTCGACTGGTCGGTCATGCCGGCCAGCGGCGCCGGGACCATCGACATCCAGGGCAACTACCAGGCGCCGA
>DATNDC010000153.1:0-9519 GCA_035607055.1 Polyangia bacterium | reverse complement strand
CCCCCGCTTCGCGACCGTCCCCGGCGTCCTCGAGACACCGTCCGGTCCCGACGGCCAGTCGTCGTTCCCTCGCAACCTTCAACGCCTGCGCGCGCTGATCGGAGCGCCCCGGCCGCCCGGCCCGCCGAAATCGCAGGCCCTCCCCGACAAGAGCGACCCCCGCCAGGGCCGGCTGTTTGGCTAGGGGACGACCACGCCCTCGGTGTCCTTGAGCAGGCTGAAGATGCCGGTCGAGGTTCCGAAGTAGACGCAGGCGTCGTCGACGGCCAGGCCGGCGCTCAACGGCGGCAGCGTCGCCACGATCACCGCCGCCCCACCCTTGGCCGGCACGCGGGCGATGGCGGCGTTGGCGGTGATGTACGGTCCCGTGGTCCCCAGCACGAAGAAATTCGTCCCGTCGTAGAGCAAGGTCGAGGGCTGGGCAAGGGGCCCGCTGGGCAGGCTGGCCAGCGCGGTCACCGTTCCACCCGCGGGGTCCATCTGCTCGATGGCGCCGCCCGCTATCCAGCAGGCGTTCGTGCCGCAGGCGATGAGTGAATTGGGCACCGGAGCGGCGAACCCGGTGCCGAGCAAGGTCTCGCTCCCGGCGTCGCTCGGACCGAGCGGAATGCCCTCGACCTGGCCATTGCCGCCCAGCAAGAGGAGCAGCTCTGGCCCGAAGACGCCCAGGCTGGCGGCGTACTCCGAGGTGAGCTGCGCCGGGACAGCCGGCGAGGCGCCGGGGGCCAGCGGGACGGACTCGATGCCCGCGCTGGCGGTGAAGTACACGGAGGTTCCGTCCGTGACCGGCTGCGTGAGCAGCGTGTCGTCGATCAGCGTGACGAGCGGCGCCGCCGCCCCGCCGCTCCGCGGGACGGAGAGGATGTTGATCGACGAGGTGTTCGTGGCCTCGACGATCACGCTCGTCGGCGTGACGACCGCCGGCGCGGCAAAGACGTAGCCGCTGGCCATCTGCGTCGCTGCGCCGCCGAAGGTGGAGACGTGCATGAGCGCGCCCGTCATCGTGGGCGCCTGCGCGGGGGCGGGTCCGATGGGGCCAATGGCGGCGGAGAAGTAGAGGTCGGCGCCGTCGACCGCCATCCCGGCGATCTCCGACTGGTATCCGGCCGCGTCGGGCGCCGGGAACACGGCCGCGCTCGCCAAGAGGTGCGGCGTCGGGCCGCAGCGCCCGTTCTGCGCTTCGAGCGACTCGCCGTGACAGCTCATCGCCACCGTCGCTGCCGCGCCCAGCAATAACCCCGACCGCAAGCTAAGCCACATCCTGAAAATGATGCCACTCGTGCCGGAGCGGCGCAAAGCGCCGGCTCGCGCGGCGCGCCGGCGGAGGCCGTCAGGTGGCCGGCAGGGCGTGGTGGGCGCGGCGGCTGCGGATGTTGACCACCAGGTAGGCGACGATCAAGAGGTTCAACACCAGCAGGATGGCGCGTCCGAGGCGCACGTGGTGCACGAGCGCCCGGATCTCGAACGGAATCAAGAAGGCCGTCGCCCCCACCACCAGCCACTCGCCCCACAGGTACCCGCGCGACAGCGCCCATCCCTCGACGCTGCTCAGGACGGCGTCGAACAGGAGCGCGTCGGCGGTCCAGATCAGGCTGTGGCGCGCGTGGACGAAGCGGAGCAAGGCCGCGGCGAAGACGTTGCTCCAGGCGTGCACCGCGTGCTCGCGCAGGTGGTCGGCGAAATCGGCCAGCCGGGCGCTCAGTCCGTGGGCGGCCCCGTAGAACAGCAGGATCCCCGCGGCGATCTGCAGCACGGCCTTGATGAACTTGTAGGTGATGATCAGGCGCAGGCCGACCGGCGGGGTCTGCATCGTCTGCATCGACTACAAAGATAACCCTCAGGTCGCCGATCGGCGGGCGCTGCTGCCCCAGATGACCGCGCCGACCGCGCTCACGATCAACAGCGCGGCGAGGCCGGTGCGCGGGCCGATCGCCTCGCCCGCCAGCAGGCTCCCCAGGATCACCGCCACCAGGGGGTTGACGAAGGCGTAGGTCGACGCGCGCGCCGGGGTGGCGTGCTTGAGCAGGAACACGTAGGAGCCGAACCCCGCCAGGCTGCCGAACAGCACCAAGTAGGCGAGCGCCGCCCAGGCGCGGGCCGGGACCGCGGCTGGGTGAAAACGCTGCCACTCGCCGTGGGCGAGTGCCGCGGCCGCCAGGATCGGGCTGGCGGTCAGCATCTCGAGCGCGGTCGCCACCGCCGCCTCGCCGGGCAGCGGCAAGCTGCGCGACCAGAGCGAGCCCACCGCCCAGGAGAGACAGGCGACGAGCAGGCCGATCCGCCCGGCCAGGAGCGCCGCGCCGGCGGGCGTGCCGCGCCCGGCGGCCGCCGCGCCGCTGACGAGCGTCGCCACACCGACCAGGCCGAGCGCGATCCCCACCAGCGCCGCCGGGTGCGGCGCCCGCGCCCGCCGCCCGAGCCAGGGGAGCAGCGTCATCCAGAGCGGGACGCTGGCCACGATGAGCGCCGTCTCGCCCGAGGGGACCCACTGCTCGGCCCAGCAGACGAGGCCGTTGCCCCCGCCGAGCAGCAGCGCGCCGACCAGGGCCGCCCCGCCCCAGTTGCGGGCCGCCGGGCGCGGCGCCCCGCGGAGGCGCATGAAGAGGTAGAGCCCGCCGCCGGCGACGGCGAAGCGGAGCGCCCCGGCGACGAAGGGCGGCACGCTGGCCACGGCGATGCGGATCGCCAGGTAGGTCGAGCCCCACACGAGATAGAGCGTGCCGAAGGCCAGCAATAGCGCGGAGCGCGAGGGGGCCGGTGGAGGCGGCGCGCTCAATCGTCGCGCCGGCGCCGCCAGGACGACGGTTGCGTCTGCGTCAGATCGAGGTCGCTCGGCATCGTGCCCCCCGCCGCGCGCGCCGCCTCGGCCGCGGCGGCGATCGCCGCCAGCGCGGCCGTCTCCTCGTCGGGCGCCGGCTGCAGGAGGTCGGCCTTGTGCCGCTCGATGAAGCCCGTGTCGTAGTCGCCCGCGCGAAACGCCGGGTGGCGCATCGCCCGGCGGTGAAAGGCGAGGTTCGTCTTGATGCCGCCCACGTGGTACTCGGCGAGCGCGCGCCGCATGCGGTCGATCGCCGCCGGCCGCGCGTCGGCCCAGGCGCACAGCTTGGAGATCATCGGGTCGTAGTGGACCGAGACGACGCTGCCGGACACCACGCCGCCGTCGTCGCGGATGCCCGGCCCCGCCGGCACGCGCAGCGAGGTGATCGTCCCCGGCGACGGCAGGAACCGCACCGGGTCCTCGGCGTAGACGCGGCACTCGATGGCCGCGCCGCGCCGCGGGATGTCCGCCTGCGCGAGCGGGATCTTCTCCCCCTGCGCGACCGCCAGCTGCCAGCGCACGAGGTCGACCCCGGTCACGAGCTCGGTGATCGGGTGCTCGACCTGCAGCCGCGTGTTCATCTCCAGGAAGTAGAAGCTGCGCGCGGCCGAGTCGTAGAGCATCTCGATGGTGCCGGCGCCGACGTAGCCGACCGAATAGGCCGCCTTGACCGCCACCTCGCCCATCCGGGCGCGCGTCTCGTCGTCGATCACCGGCGAGGGCGACTCTTCGATGACCTTCTGGTTGCGGCGCTGGATCGAGCAGTCGCGCTCGTAGAGGTGAACGGCGCCGCCGTGCTCGTCGCCGAACACCTGGATCTCGATGTGGCGCGGGCGGACGATCGCCTTCTCCAGGTAGACGGCGTCGTCGCCGAAGGCCGCCTTGGCCTCGCGCTCGGCCCCGGCCAGCGCCGCCTCCAGCTTCTCCTCGGCGTCGACGAGGCGCATGCCGCGCCCGCCGCCGCCCGCGGCCGCCTTGAGCATCACCGGGTAGCCGACGCGCGCCGCCGCCGCCTTGGCCGTCGCGACGTCGGGGAAGCCGCGCCCCTCGGGCCCGTTGTCGCCGGGGACGACCGGCACGCCCGCCGCCTGCATGCGGGCGCGCGCGCTCGTCTTGCCCCCCATGGCCCGGATCGCCGAGGGCGGCGGCCCGATGAAGGTGGCGCCCGCGGCCGCGACCGCCTCGGCGAAGTCGGCGTTCTCGGAGAGGAAGCCGTACCCCGGGTGCACACCGTCGGCGCCGCTCTTCCGGATGGCGTCCACCAGCTTGTCGATCACCAGGTAGCTCTCGCGCGCGGGCGGCGGGCCGATGGCGATCGCCTCGTCGGCCAGGCGGACGTGCGGCGCGGCCGCGTCGGCCTCGGAGTAGACGGCCACCGTCGGCAGCTCCATCTCGCGGCAGGCGCGAATCACCCGGCAGGCGATCTCGCCCCGGTTGGCGATCAGGACCTTGGTGATCTTGCGGGCCGGCATCAGGTCCTCTCCCTCAGTATCCGGCCGGCGCGCTCGGGCTGCGCGGCTCGGCGCCCGCTTCGATCCCCTGGTCGGTGCGCACGAGGACGTTGGCCGTCCCGATGTGCGGCGCCTCCTTGATCTTGTGCCCGCGCCGGGCGAGCCCGTCGGTGACGTCGCGCGGGATGTCCCCTTCGACCATCAGCAGGTCGGGGAACCACTGGTCGTGGATGCGGGGCGCGGCCACCGCCGCCTGCGCGTCCAGCTTCCAGTCGACCACGTTCATCAGCACCTGGGCCGTCGAGGAGATGATCGTCGGCCCGCCCGCCGCGCCGACCACCACCTTCACCCGCCCGTCCGCCTCGACGGCGATGGTCGGCGTCATCGACGACAGCGGGCGCTTGCCCGGCGCCACCGCGTTCTGCTCGTTGCCGATGAGCCCGAAGGCGTTGGGGAGCCCGGGGGTCAAGGAGAAGTCGTCCATCTGATCGTTGAGCACGATCCCCGTCTTCCCCGCCACCAGGTGGGCGCCGAAGGTGAGGTTCACGGTCGTCGTCAGCGCCACCGCGTTCCCCTCGGCGTCGATGACCGACAGGTGCGTCGTCCCGCCGTCCTTGTGCTGCGCGGGCGGCGGACCGAGCGTCCCGTAGGCGTCTCGCGGCAGCACGGCGTCCGGTTTGATCCGCCGCGCCAGCTCGGCGTGATAGGCCGGGCTCGTCAGGTGCGGCAGGTCGACGGAGACGAAGTCGGTGTCGCCCAGGAAGCGCGCCCGATCGGCGAAGCCGTGCTTGAGCGCCTCGGAGAGCACGTGCAGGTACGCCGACGAGCCGCGCCCGTCGCGCTGCAGCGCGGCCTCCGTCGGGTAGTGCGTCGCGAGGATCCCCAGCGTCTCGAGCAACACCACCCCCCCGGATGAGGAGGGGGGCATCGAATAGATTCGCAGCCCCCGGTACTCGCCGCTCACCGGCGTGCGCTCGGTCGCGGTGTAGCCCGCCAGATCGGCGGCGCTCAGAACGCCGCCCGCCTTCGTCACCGCCTTGACGATCTCCTTGGCGATCTCGCCCTTGTAGAAGGCGTCCGGGCCACCGGCGCGGAGCTTGCCGAGCGTCCAGGCCAGGTCGGGGCGCCGCCAGGTCTCCCCTTCGCCGAGCGGCTTGCTGGCGAAGATCTCCAGGAACCGCTGGTCATCCGGCGCGTGGCGATCGATCTCGCCCAGGTTCCGGGCCAGCCGCCAAGAGACCGGAAAACCGCGCGCGGCCAGCTTCTGCGCGCCGTCGACACAGCGGGCAAACGGCAGCTTCCCCCAGCGGCGGACCATCTCGGCGAGCCCGCGCACCTCGCCGGGCACCGCGACCGCCAGGCCCCCGCGCTTCGAGAGCGCGGGGTCGAGCTTGCCGTCTTTCAGAAAGGACGCGGGCGTGATGGCCGCGGGCGCGCGCTCCCGGAAGTCGAGCGCGTAGCTCTTCTTCTCTTTGGCCAGGTAGATCACCGCGAAGCCGCCGCCGCCGATCCCCGACGCCGCGGGGTGCACCACCCCCAGCGCCAGAGCGGTCGCGCACGCGGCGTCGACCGCGTTGCCGCCCCCCTTGAGCGCCGCCACGCCCGCGGCTGAGGCGAGCGGGTGATCGGAGGCCACGGCCGCGTGAGTCGCGTGGAACGGCGGCGGGGTGGCCGCGCCCGCGGGCCCGGCGGCCGCCAGCGCCAGCGCGAGCGCCGCGCCCGCGAAAGCCCACGCCAAGGCCCGCCCGAGCAGGTGCAAGCGCGAGCGCGCAGAGCGACGTGCAGAGGAAGCGACGAGGGTGTGATCGCGGCGTGTGATTTCCGATGAATATCAGGGATAATCACTGCTTTGCAAAGCCCGAACGGACCTATAGTCTCGTCGCCGCCACCCCGAAGAACATGAGCGAGCCCACCCCGAAAGAGCCGCGCGGACCGACCAACCTCCGCATCAAGTTTCGCAGCGCCAGCCTCGATCAGTTCATCGAGCGGTACGCCGCCGACGTGAGCCGGGGTGGGATCTTCATCCGCACCCGCGAGCCGCTGGCGGTCAACACCCGGCTGAAGCTCGAGTTCCAGCTGCAGGACGGCTCGCCGCTCCTGTCGGGCGAGGGGACGGTGGTCTGGATCCGCGAGCACGATCAGACGCGCGAGAACGTCACGCCGGGCATGGGCGTCCGGTTCGACAAGCTGTCGCCCGACAGCCAGCCGACGCTGGAGCGGATCCTGACTGAAAAGACGCGGCTCGAGCAGGCCGGCCTGGCGGCGGCCGGTCAGGCCAAGAGCGGGGGCATGGCCGTGCGGCGGCCTTCGGGCGTGTTCGCCAACCTCGACGCCAGCGCGCGCGCCGCCCTCGGACCACCCGGCGGCCCCGGCGCGACCGGTCCCGAAGCGACGCCCATCGCCGTTCCCCCCGCCCCCGCCGTTCCGCCGCCCGCGGTGCCGAAGACTGCCTTTCCGGCCTCGGGCCCTGCCGCCGCCGCGCGGGGTGGCGTGCCGGCGGCCCCCGCTTCCTCGACCCCGTCAGGTCCGTTCAGCCGCGCGCGCGCGACGGGGACGCGCCCGGTGCCGGTCCCTTCGGCGCTGTTCGAGCCGCCCACCGCGGCCGACATCGACAAGGCGCTCGAGGCGTTGCAAGAAGCGCCCGGGCCTGCGCCGGCGGCGCGGCCGACCCCCGCCGCTCCACGCTACGTCTCCGACGACGCCTCCAACGAGCCGACCCGGGTGGCCGACGTGGTCGATGAGCTGGTCGGCGGCGCCGGAACGCGCGCGCCCCTCTCCGGCTCGGCCCCCCTGACCGAGCGGCTCGCCGCTTCCGGCACCGCCCCGCCCGACGCGGCCGAGGAAAATCCGCCGCCCCTCGAGGACGCGGCCGCTCCGGTCGACGGGTCGATCGAGATTCAGGACGTCGATGTCATCCCCGCCGTCCCGGAGCCCGAGGCCGAGGTGCAAGCGCCCGTGCCGCCGGAGCCGAGCAAGCGCTTTCGCGCGGCGTCGAAGGCCTATCCCACGCTGCAGGCGCGCGGCCGCGGCCTGAAGGTCTCGCTCGCCGTCGTCGCCGTGCTGGTGGTGGCGGCCGTCGCGACGTTGAAGCTCCATCTGCTCGATCGTTTCATCCCCCAGCTGCGGGCGCCGGTGCCGGTCGTCGCCACGCCGGCCCCGAGCCCCGCGCCGGCGCCGGCGGCGAATGCGCCGGCCGCGAACGCGCCCGCGGCGAACGCGCCGGCGGTGAACGCGCCGCCCGCAAACACCGCCCCGCCGACACCCGAGGGCGCAGGCGGCAGCGCGGCGGTGGCGGCCGCGCCCCCCGAAAAGCCGGCCGACGAGAAACCGGCCGCGGCAAAGCCGGCCGCCGAAAAGCCGGCCGCGCCCCCCGAGGAGAAGAAGCCCGAAGCCGCGGCCGTCGCGTCCGAAACACACGTCGGAAAGCACCACCCGCATCACCACGCCGAAGCGGAGGCGAAGCCGCCCGCCGCGCCCGCCGCCGAGAAACCGGCCGCCGCTGCCCCGGCGCCCGACAAACCGGTGGCGGAGAACGCCGCGCCCGACAAACCGGCGGCCGACAAACCGGCGGGCGACCAACCGGCAGCGGAGAAGGCCGCTGCGCCGCCCGCGCCCGACAAGCCGGCGGCGGCCGCCGCGCCCACGCCCGCGGCGCCGGTCATGAAGATCACCTCCACCCCTTCCGGTGCCGAGGTGCTGATCGACGGCAAGGAGGTCGGCGTGACGCCGTTCCTGAGCAAGGACGTCGATCCCGCCTCGCCGCACGCGATAACGATCAAGAAGGACGGCTACGAGCCGAGCGAGCGGATGGTGAGCGGCCTCGACTGGTCGCGCCCGCACGGCAACAACCCGCAGACGCTGAAGGTGAACGCCAAGCTGCGCCGCTCGGCGGCCGCCCCTGCCGCGGCTTCACCGGCTGCCCCCAAGGAGGGCGGCGAACAGAAGGACAACGCCCAGCCGGACGACACGGGCGGACCGTACATCAAGGAAATCAAGCCGGACTCTCCCTGATGGCGGCGCGGCCGGCGGCGAGCGGGATTGGTCTGGGTCTGGCGCTGTCGCTCGTACTCGGCTGCCACCGCGCGCCCCAGGCGAGCGATCCGCCGCCGCCCGGTCACCGCTTTCACCGCATCGACGTCCACACGCACATCGCGCCCGACGGTGTCGACCGCGCCGTCCGCCTCATGAACGAGTGGGGAATCGACGGTATGGTCAACCTCTCGGGCATGTACCCGGGCCCGCCCAAGAACGCGCTCGAGCGCCAGCTCGGCGCCGCCGCCGAGAGCGGCGGCCGGATCGCCGTCTTCACCACGCCCGACTTCCGGCTGGTCCGCCGCGTCCCCAACTACGGCGCGGCGATGGCCGAGCAGCTGACGGCCGCCCGCCAGATGGGCGCCATCGGCCTCAAGATCACCAAGGGCCTCGGCCTCGGCTACCCCGCTCCTGACGGCGAGCATCTGCTGAAGGTCGACGATCCCGGCCTCGACCCGATGTTCGAGCGCGCGGGCGAGCTGGGCATGCCGGTGGCCATCCACTGCGGCGATCCGAAGGCCTTCTGGAAGCCGGCCACCCCCGACAACGAGCGCTGGGACGAGCTGCAGGCCCACCCCGAGTGGTCCTTCCACGACGCCGGCGTCCCCTCGTGGCAGGAGCTCTACGACGCGCTCGAGCGGCGCATCGCCCGCCACCCCAAGACCACCTTCATCGCGGTGCACTTCGGCGACGACCCCGAGGACCCCGACAACGTCGGGCGCATGCTCGACAAGTACCCGAACATGGTCGTCGACACGGCGGCCCGCGTCCCCGAGATCGGCCGCCAGCCGCAGGAGAAGATGCGGCGCTTCTTCATCAAGTACCAGGACCGCATCCTCTTCGGCACCGACACCGGCATCGGCGCCGACCAGGACCAGATGATGTACGGCTCGAACGGCGCCGACCCGCCGACACGAGAAGATGAAGTCCGCTTCTTCACCGAGACCTGGCGCTACTTCGAGACGCTCGACCGCCAGTTCGCCAGCCCCACCCCCATCCAGGGACGCTGGAAGATCGACGGCATCGGCCTGCCCGAGGCGGTCCTGCGCAAGGTCTATTTCGACAACGCCGTCCGGATCCTGCGCTGGCGTCCACCCGGCGCTTGACTGGCGAGAGCCGCTCCTCATAATGAGCGCCTCTCACATTCCGGAGTAGCTCAGTGGCAGAGCAGGCGGCTGTTAACCGCCGGGTCGGGGGTTCGAAACCCTCCTCCGGAGC
>DATNDC010000147.1:0-14106 GCA_035607055.1 Polyangia bacterium | reverse complement strand
CCCAGGAGGACTGTGCCGCCCCAGGCTGCCGCGGCGAACGTTCCCTTCTTCTTGGCGACCGACTTGTCGCGTTCGATCAGGCTCTCCATGCGCGGCCTCCCTCCGATAGGATGCCACTCGATCCGCCCCTGCGCCATCGGGGGGGCTGGCCGGCGCGGCGAATACGGTCAATTCAGCAGTTGCGGCGGCGCGAGCGCGAAGGGCGCGACTTCAGCGTCGAAGCGGTCGCCGTCGCTGGTGACCATCTGGTAGGTGCCGCGCATGGTCCCCGAGGGCGTGGCGATCACGCACCAGCTCGTGTACTCGAACGCCTCGCCGGGACGCAGGACCGGCTGGGCGCCGATCACCCCCTCGCCGCGCACCTCCTGTACCGCCCCGAACGCGTCGCTGATGATCCAGTGGCGGCTCTTGAGCTGAGCCGTCACCCGACCCTGGTTGGCGATCGTCACGGTGTAAGCGAAGGCGTACTGCTTGGCTTGCGCGGAGGACCTGGCGGGGATGTACTCGCTCCGAACCGTGACCAGAATTCCTCGTGTTAGTGCGGACGACATCGACGTTGGCGCGACAACCGTGCCAAAATCGGGTGAAGCGTTCAAGCGCAGCCGAATGGGAGGTGACATGCAGCTCAAAGAAAAGCACTGCGTCCCCTGCGAGGGCGGCACCCCGCCGCTCGACGAGGTGACGACCAAGAAGCTCCTCGGCGAGGTCAAGGGCTGGAAGTTGAACGCCCAGTCCGGCGAGCCCGCGCAGATCACCAAGCGCTACGAGTTCGCCGACTTCCTGGGGGCGATGGCCTTCGTCGACCGGATGGGGGCGCTGGCCGAGCGGGAAGGGCACCACCCCGACTTCTGCGTCCACTATAGTCGGGTCGACGTGACCCTCTGGACGCACGCCGCGCGCGGCCTGTCCGAAAACGACTTCATCCTGGCGTCCAAGCTGGACGCGATCGTCTCTTGATGGCGACCGGCGGCGTCGCCATCACCGGGGCCACGGGGCTCATCGGCACGGCGCTGGCGGCGTCGTGCGCGCGTGACGGGCTGCGCGTCTCGGCGCTGGTGCGCGATACGGCGCGCGGCGCCGAGCGGCTGCCCAAGGCGACGCTGCACGCCTGGGACGGCGCCGCCGGGCCGCCCCCGGAGGCGGCGTTCGAGGGGGTTGACGTGGTGGTCAACCTGATCGGCGAGTCGATCTCCAAAGGGCGCTGGAACGAGGCGCGGATGAAGCGGCTGCGCGACAGCCGCGTGGTGGCCACCCGCGCGCTGGTCGACGTGCTGCGCGGCCTGCCGAACCGGCCCCGGGTGCTCATCTCGGCCTCGGGCGTGGGGTTCTACGGCGACCGGGGCGACGAGATCCTGACCGAGGCGTCCGAGGGGGGGAAGGGGTTCGCCGCCGAGCTCTCGCGCGACTGGGAGGCGGAGGCGATGAAGGCGGCCGAGATCGGGATGCGCGTCGTCCTGCTGCGCAACGGCCTGGTCCTCTCGAAGGAAGGCGGGATCCTGCGCAAGATCCTGCCGCCGTTTCGACTCGGCCTGGGGGGCAAGATCGGCAGCGGCAAGCAGTGGATGCCCTGGATCCACCTCGACGACGAGATCGGCCTCATCCGCCAGGCCATGGCGAACGACGCCGTGAAGGGGCCGCTCAACCTGGTCGCGCCCGAGCCGGTCACCAACGGCGAGTTCGTCCGCACGCTCGGCGAGGCGCTGGGGCGCCCGACCGCGCTCACCGCGCCGGCCTTCGCGCTGCGGCTGGCGTTCGGCGCGATGACCGACGAGCTGCTCCTGGCCAGCCAGCGGGCGATGCCGGTGCGGACCCTGGAGACCGGCTACACCTTCCGCCACCCGCTCCTGCGCGAGGCCCTGGGCGAGCTGGTGGCCAAGAGACGGAGCGGCGAGCCGGCGCCGGCCGCCAGCTCGACGTAAGGAGAGCGCGATGCGGGTTCGGCATCCCACGCCGCTCCCACCGCCCTCGCGGTCGGACCTCGAGGCCCAGGTCGCGGCGCGCACGCGCGATCTCGAAGCCGCGCGCGCCGAGCTCCTGGCACGGTCGCGCCACACCGAGGAGGTCGACCGGCTCAAGAACGCCTTCATCGCCAACATGAGCCACGAGATTAGGACGCCGCTCAACTCGGTGCTGGCGCTCACCCAGCTCCTGCGCGAAGGGGTGGCGGGGCCGCTCACCGTCGACCAGCGCAAGTACCTGCAGATCATCGAGCGCAACGGCCAGGCGCTCTTGCACCTCATCAACGACGTCCTCGATCTGTCGCGCATCGAGACCGGGCACATCGAGATGGACGTGCAGGACATCGATCTGGTGCCGCAGATCGAGCTGGTGGCCTCGGCGCTCTCCCCGCTGGCGGCGGCCAAGAACGTCGACCTGACCGTCAAGCTGCCGCCCGAGCTGCCGCTCGCCCGCGGCGACGCCGATCGCCTCCGGCAGATCGTGACCAACCTGGTCGGCAACGCGATCAAGTTCACCGAGAGCGGCGGCCGCGTGATGATCGGCGCCGAGGCGCGCGGCGACGACGTCACCGTGGTGGTCACCGACACCGGCGTGGGGATCCCCGACGCCTACCTGCAGAGGATCTTCCAGGAGTTCGTCCAGGTCGACCAGACGCTGGCCCGCCGGCAGGGGGGGACCGGCCTGGGCCTGGCGATCGCGCGGCGCCTGGCGCGCCTCATGGGGGGCGACATCCACGTCGAGAGCGTGGTGGCGCGCGGATCGCGGTTCTCGCTGGCGCTGCCGCGGGCCAGCGGGACCCGGGCCGCGCCCACGATCGCCGCCCTGGAGGCCGAGGCGGCGATCGTGGTCCCGCAGGGGGTGGCCGGCCTGCCCGCCACCGTGCTGGTCGTCGAGGACAACGAGGACAACCTGTTCACGCTCCGTCAGATCCTGGCTCGCCGGCCGCTCGAGATCGTGACCGCCATGAGCGGGCGGCAGGCGATCGAGATCTGCCGCCGCCAGCCGCCGCCCGACCTGGTGATCATGGACGTGCAGATGCCGGGGATGACCGGGCTGCAGGCGACGGGCGCCATCCGCACGCTGCCGGGCGGCGCCGACATCCCGATCGTGGCGCTCACCGCGCAGGCGATGAAGGGCGATCGCGAGCGAATCCTGGCCGCCGGATGTGACGCCTATCTCGCCAAGCCGGTGCAACCGAACGAGCTCATCTCCGTCGTCGACCGGCTCTTGCGCGACGGCGCGGCGGGTGCGACGATTTCGGCGCGCGCGGCGCCCCCCGCCGGGCCGTCACCCGAAGCGAAGAGAGACGACAGGCAAGAGGCCCAAGAGCCTCAAGAACCGGAAGAACCGGAAGATGGCGCGCATACTCCTCGTCGATGACCCGCCGGGCGCCGCGTTGGCCGCGGTGGAGGCCCTGGGGATCGACCTCGCCCTGGCGCAAACGCGCGGGCGCCACCAGATCGACACGGTGGCCTCGGTGGTCGAGGCGCGCCGGCGGAGCGCGGCGGAGCGCTACGATCTCGTGCTGCTCCACCCCGAGCGGCTGACCGGCGGGCCGGACGGCGACGAGGTGCTGCGCGAGACGTTCGACGTGTTCGAAGACGGCCTCTGCCTGGTCTCGCCCCAAGGGGCGCTGGAGATCGCCAACGCCCGCGGCGCCCGCCTCTACCGCGGACCGATGCAGAGCGAGCTCCGCGAGGCGGCGGGCGAGGCGATCACGCGCGGCGCGGCCGCCGACCGGGGGATGTCGCAGGAGGGGCGCGCCTTCGTGGTGCGCGCGTTTCCGCTGCCGGGGCGGGGCGCCATCCTCTACGTCCGCGACGCGACCGACGAGCGCGAGCGCGAGCTCGGGCGCCTGCAGGCGGAGAAGCTGGCCTCCATCGGGCTGCTCGCCGCCGGCGTGGCGCACGAGATCAACAACCCGGCGGCGTTCGTGCTGGCCAACATCGACGCGCTGGGCGGACACCTGCGCCTCATCGAGGAGCGGCTGCGCGACCCAGAGGCCGAGGGGACGCGCGCCGCGCTCCCCAACCTCTTGTTCGAGGCCAACGTCATCCTGCAGGAGTCGAAGGAGGGGATGGCGCGCATCCACCGCATCGTGCGCGATCTGGGGTCGTTCTCGCACAGCGACGAAGAGGCCAGCGCGCCGATGAACGTCAACGCGGCCATCGACTCGGCGCTGGGGATGCTGCGCAACGAGCTCAAGTACCGGGCGCGCGTGGAGCGCGAGCTCGGCGCCGGGCGGCTCGTGCGGGCCAGCGCGGCGCGCCTCGGGCAGGTGTTCCTGAACCTGATCCTGAACGCCGCCCAGGCGCTCGACGAGGCGGACGCCAAGCGCAACGTGGTGACGGTGCGCAGCTTCGACGAGGGGCCCGACGTGGTGGTGGAGATCGCCGACAACGGTCCGGGGATCGCCGCCGAGATCCTGCCGCGCATCTTCGAGTCGTTCTTCACCACCAAGCCGCGCGGCATGGGGACCGGCCTCGGGCTGCCGATCTCGCTGGGGATCGTCCGGACGCTGGGGGGCGAGATCGTGGTCGACAGCCGTCCCGGCCAAGGGGCGACCTTTCGCGTGCGCCTCCCCGCCGACGAGAGCGCGCCCGAGCGGACGTCGACCTCGACGCCGGCGCCCGTGCCGGCGCGCGGCTATCCGCGGCGGCGCCTGCTGGCGATCGACGACGAGGCGCTCTTGCTCAAGGCCTATCGCCGGATGCTGGGCGACGCCCACGAGCTCACCTGCGCGCTGGGCGGGGTCGAGGCGCTGCGCCTGCTCGAGCGCGACGCCGCGTTCGACGCGATCTTGTGCGACCTGCAGATGCCGGAGATGTCCGGGATGGAGGTCCACGCCGCCGTCCGCGAGCGGTACCCCGCGCTGGCGGAGCGCTTCATCTTCGTGACCGGCGGCGCCTTCTCCAGCGACGCCCGCAGGTTCCTCGAGGAGGCGGTCTCCGCCGTCATCCAGAAGCCGTTCCGACTGGAGGACATGATGGCGCTCATCGACCGCACCGCCCGCGGCGCCGGCGGGCCCGCGCCGTCCGACCCGGGCCGCCCCGCGACGCGCCTGAGCTGACCGCGATGCGCACGCGCAAGCTGGTGGTAGCGGCGCTGGTGCGCGAGGGGACGCGCATCCTGATGTCGCGCCGGCGCGCCGACCAGCCGATGCCGGGGCGCTGGGAGTTCCCCGGCGGCAAGGTGGAGCCCGGCGAGTCGCCGGTCGCGGCGCTCGAGCGGGAGGTGCGCGAGGAGCTCGGCTGCGAGGTCGAGGTCGGCCGAATCTTCGAGGTGGTTTTTCACGTTTACGAGGAGTTCGACCTCTACATGCTGGTCTACGCGGTGGCGATCACCCGCGGCGCGCCCCGCGCGGTCGAGGTCGCCGAGATCGCCTGGGTCGAGGCGGCCCGACTGCCCGAGCTCGACCTGCTCCCGGCCGACTTCCCGCTGGCCCGCGCGCTCGCCGCCGGCGGCTGAGCGGATTTCCCTCGCCACGTCCGGCGGGCGGTCAGTTGGCGTCGGGTGACGGCTCGGGGAGCGGCGCCTCGGCGGCGCTCGCCTCGGCGGCGGGCTCTCCGGCGGCGACGACGCCCGGCTGGGCCGCCGTCACGGCGGCGCGCAGGGCCTCGCGCTCGATGGCGCGGGCGGCCTCGGTCGCGTCGCGCTTGCAAGCGCCGCACATCGAAGGTTCGGCCCAAGCCCCGAGGTGCGTCTGCAGCTGGCTCTCCGGCGGCCAGTAGATCGGCGTCCGGCAGGTCTTGCAGGGGATCTCCACGGTCTTCTTGTCCTTGAGGAAGTCGACGCACGACTGGCAGCGCCGCTCGGGCGGGCGGATCTCACGCCGCCGTTTCTTCCTGTCCCTGTTCTTTTTCTGCTTTTTCTCGGCGGGCGCGCTCGCCGCCGCTTCGGCGGTGAGCACCGAGGTCTCGGGCACGGTCGTGTCGGGCGCGGGCGCTTCGACGACCTTGTCGTCCGGTGACGCTTCGACCTTTTCTTGCAGCTTTTCTTCCGTCTTCTCTTCCGTCTTCTCTTCGACCTTCGGCTCGGGGCGGACGCCGGCGGCCAGCTGCTGCTGCTTGGTCCAGGTCCAGGTCCCCTCGCAGTTCTCGGTCTTGCAGGCGACCTGCCGGTCCTCGAGGTCGCCCATCTCCTTCGCACAGATCTCGCAGTACTGCGGGTAGGGATCGCCGGTCTTGCCCCGCACGGCGCGCGCCAGTTGACCGCCGCGCTTGTCGGTCCAGGTCCGCTTGCAGCCGGAGCGGCGGCAGGGGCGCTCCACGTCTTTCAACGCCTGATAGACGCCGATGCAGCGCTCGCACATCCGGTGCGGCGCCTTCGGGGCCGGCTTGCCGGCCAGGCAGGCGTCGAGCTGGTCGCCGCGCGCCCAGGTCCAGGTGTTCTTGCAGCCCGAGGTCCGGCAGCGAACCTCCCTGTCGGCGATCGACCCGAAGTCGGCCTTGCACGCCTCGCACATCCGGCGCGGGGGATCGTTCGAGAGGCCGCCCGCATAAGCCTGGATCTGCTCGTCGGCCGTCCAGGTCCACTTTTGCTTGCAGCCGTTGATGCCGCAGTTGACCTGGCGGTCCTTCAGCTTGCGGTAGACGCTCTCGCACTGCACGCAGCGGAGCACCGGGGTCTCGGGCGTCGTGTCGGGCGCCCCGGCCATGAGCTGCGCCCGGCGCGTGAAGATCGCCTGGCGCGTGCAGCCGGGCACCAGGCAGGGGAGGGGCTGGTCCTCGAGGCCGCTCAGCTTCTGCTCGCAGTCGGCGCAGAGGCCGCGCGGTGGCTGCTGCCCGGCCGCGAACGCTTCGAGCTGGGCCCTGGCGCCCCAGGTCCAGGTCCGGTCGCAGCCCGTGCGATCGCAGGGCCGCGCGGCGTCCTGCAGGCGGGCGAACTTCTCGCGGCAGGGGTCGCACATCGACGAGGCGGGATCGTTCGGATCCGCGGCGCCACGGCCGCCGAGCTTGGCCCCCTTACCGCCGGCGATGGAGATCCAGGTGCGCGTGCACCCGGCGACGGAGCAAGGGGAGGACTTGGCGCCGAGACGATCGGCGAGCGTGAAACCGGCGAGACCCATGGCGAAGCGGTAAGTTGACCGAAACCCCGGCGCTCGTGCAAGGCGAAATCGTGTGACGGCCCCAGGTCGGGTTGCGCCGGCTTGCGCCGGAGGGGCTACGAGGGTAGACAAGCCCTCTTTCGATGCAGATCACGATTGAAGACCTTTCCCCCGTCGAGAAGAAGGTGGAGTTCGAGCTGCCCTGGGCCGACGTCGCGCCGAAGCTCGACAAGGCTTACGACTCCCTGCGCCGTGGCGTGCGGCTCCCCGGGTTCCGCCCCGGCAAGGTGCCCCGCGCGCTGCTCGAGCGGATGTATCGGCGCCAGGTCGAGGACGAGGTGGCGCGCGAGCTGGTCGAGCGGTCGCTCGGCCAGGCCATCCAGGAGAACCAGATCCAGCCGGTCGCGCCTCCTGCTGTTGCCGAGATCGAGATCAAGACCGGCGCGCCGTTCAAGTTCTCGGCCCGGGTCGAGGTCCGGTCGCAGGTCACCCCCAAGGACTACGCGGGCGTGGCCCTCACCCGCCGGCCCCCCGAGGTCAAGGACGATCAGGTGGCGGAGGCCCTCGAGGGGTACCGGCGCCGGCTGACCCAGTTCAAGCCGGTCGACGTCGAAGCCCGCAAGGAGACGCGCGACGCCGACCTGGTGCGCGCCGAGATCTCCGGCAAGGTCGGGGAGCACAAGATCAAGAAGCGCGAGCTGCTGGTCGACCTGGAGGACGACGTTCACGGGCCCTTGCCCGGGCTGGCCAGCCGGCTGCGCGGCAAGCCGATCGGCGGTGCCACGCCGATCGAGGTCGACTACACGTTGCCCGAGGAGGGGGTCCCCGCCGAGATGGCCGGGCGGCACGTCCACCTGCACGTCAGCGTCAAAGAGGTGCGGGAGAAGCAGGTCCCGGCGCTGGACGACGAGCTGGCCAAGGACACCGGCGAGGCCGAGACGCTGGAGGGGCTGCGGACCAAGGTGCGCGAGCGGCTGGCCGAGACCGACAAGACGCGCATCAAGCGCGAGATGGAGCGGGCGCTCATCAAGGCGCTCATCAAGAGCAACGAGTTCCCCATCGCGCCGGCGCTGGTCGAGCGCTACGCGCAGGTGATCGTCAACCGCGCCAAGAGCCAGCTCATGATGATGGGCGTCGACGTCGAGTCGGTCGACGACGGCAAGATGCGCGGCGAGGTCCGGGCCGAGGCGGAAGAGGAGGCGCGCGGCGCCATCCTGCTGCAGGCGATCGGCGAGCGCGAGGGGATCACCGCCTCCGACGCCGACGTGCAGAAGCGCATCGCGGAGCTGGCGGCGGGGCGCAACGAGAGCCCCAAGCAGCTGCGCGCCGAGCTGGAGAAGGACCACCGCATCCACCAGATCGAGCAGCAGATCCGCGAACAGAAGACGCTTGATCTGCTGATCTCGCAGGCTAAGATCACCGACGGCGAGCCGGCGTCTTCTCTGATCGTGACGCCCGAAGAGGCCCGCAAAGAAGAAGCGGCCGCCAAAGCCAAAGGCAAGAAGAAGGGACCCACTCCATGAGCGCGCACGACTCGCTGCCCCCCTCCATCCGCAACTTCATCATCCCGACGGTCATCGAGCAGACCCACCGGGGGGAGCGCGGGTGGGACATCTTCTCGCGCCTGCTCAAGGATCGGATCATCTTCCTCGGGACAGCCGTCGACGACCAGGTCGCCAACATCATCATCGCCCAGTTGCTGTTTCTGGAGAGCGAGGATCCGGACAAGGACATCATGCTCTACATCAACTCGCCGGGCGGGATGGTGACGGCGGGGCTGGCGATCTACGACACCATGCAGTACGTGCGCCCCGACGTGGCGACCTACTGCATGGGGCAGGCGGCCTCGATGGGGTCTTTTCTCCTGGCGGCCGGGACCAAGGGAAAGCGCTTCTCGCTGCCGCACGCGAGCATCCTGATCCACCAGCCGCTGGGCGGGTTCTCGGGGCAGGCGACCGACATCGACATCCACGCCCGCGAGATCCTCAAGACGCGCGACAAGCTGAACGAGCTGCTCGTCAAGCACACCGGTCAGCCGATGGACCGCATCAAGCGCGACACCGAGCGCGACTACTACATGACGGCGATGGAGGCCAAGGAGTACGGCCTGGTCGACGACGTCCTCATTCAGAAGCCGACCTCGCTCGGCAAATGAGAGCGGATCGCGTGAGCGGAGACGGGCTTTGCCCGTCGGAGCTCGTCGCGGGAGGGAGCGGGAACCCTTCCAGGGTTCCCGAATAAGAATGATTAAGCACATCGTCTTCTGGAAATTGAAGGCGGAGGCGCACGGCCAGCCGGCGGCCGAGAACGCCCGCGCCATCAAGGCCAAGCTGGAAGCGCTGCAGGGGCGGATCCCGGGGCTCCTCAAGATCGAGGTGGGGATCGACTTCGGCCAATCCGACAGCTCGTGCGACCTGGCGCTCTACGCCGAGCTCGAGTCGCGCGCTGCGCTGGACGCCTACCAGACCCACCCGGAGCACAAGGCGATCATGCCCTTCATCGCCGAGTCACGCAGCGAGCGCCGGGTCGTCGACTACCAGGTTTGACCCGCCCCGCCTGATCGCGGAGAGCCAGACACCTGGCCCGGGCCTGTGCTACATTTTTCTGAGTGCCGCCCGAGCGTAAGCGCGACGATCACGGGAACCTCTCTTGCTCCTTCTGCGGGAAGAGCCAGAAAGAGGTCAAGAAGCTCATCGCCGGGCCGACCGTCTACATCTGCGACGAGTGCATCGGGCTCTGTAACGACATCATCGCCGAGGAGATCGAGAAAGAGTCGGAGAGCTTCGGCCTGGCGCCGGTCCCCAAGCCGGCCGAGATCAAGACCGTCCTCGACGACTACGTGATCGGGCAGGAGCGGGCCAAGAAGATCCTGGCCGTCGCCATCCACAACCACTACAAGCGGATCGACGCCAAGGTCGGCGCCGAGGACGTCGAGCTCGGCAAGTCGAACATCCTCCTGCTCGGTCCGACCGGCTGCGGCAAGACGCTGCTGGCCCAGACGCTGGCCAAGATCCTCAACGTCCCCTTCGCCATCGCGGACGCCACGAACCTGACGGAGGCCGGGTACGTCGGCGAGGACGTCGAGAACATCATCGTCAACCTGCTGCAGAACGCCGACCACGACATCGAGAAGGCGCAGCGGGGGATCGTCTACATCGACGAGATCGACAAGATCGCGCGCAAGGGGGAGAACCCCAGCATCACCCGCGACGTGTCGGGCGAGGGCGTGCAGCAGGCGCTGCTCAAGATTCTGGAAGGGACGGTCTGCAACGTGCCGCCCAAGGGGGGGCGCAAGCACCCGCAGCAGGAGTTCCTGCAGGTCGACACCACGCACATCCTCTTCATCTGCGGCGGCGCCTTCGTCGGGCTCGAGGACATCATCGAGCAGCGGGTCGGCCAGCGGCAGATCGGCTTCGGCGCGAAGATCCAGTCCAAGAAGGAACGCCGGGTGTGGGATCTGCTGCGCGAGGTGCAGCCGGAGGACCTGCTCAAGTACGGCATGATCCCCGAGTTCGTCGGGCGGCTGCCGGTCATCGCGCCGCTCCACGAGCTGGACGAGTCGGCGCTCATCGACATCCTCACCAAGCCCAAGAACGCGCTGGTGCGCCAGTACCAGAAGCTGTTCGAGATGGACGGCGTCAAGCTGCGCTTCACCAAGGGGGCGCTGCAGGCGGTCGCCTCGGACGCCCAGAAGCACAAGTCGGGCGCGCGCGGCTTAAGGGCGATCCTCGAGCAGGCGATGTTGGATATCATGTTCGAGGTCCCGACCAACGGCACGCCGGTGCGCGAGGTCGTGATCAACGAGGAGACGATTCAGCGAGGCCAGCAGCCGCTCTTCATGTATCAGAAGGGCGCTGCGGGCGAGAGATCGGCGTCATGACGCCTCGACACCCTGGAGGGATTCGCATGTACGCAGCCCGCATGTACGATCGACGGGAGCGAACGTCGTCTCGACGTTGGGTCGCCTGGATGCCGCTGCTCTTCGTGGCGGCCTTTCTCTACTGGAGCGTCGCGCTCGGGTTGGGCGGGATCTCGCTGATGGCGGCCAGCGCCGTCTCGGGCGAGCTCGGCCCCGCCGCCGACGACGTGTCGCCGGCGGTGACGGAGCCGGTCCCCGGCCATGTGGGTGCTGGCGAGCCGGACTATCCGATAGCGCCGATCGTGGTCCGCCTCGAGGAGTCGACTGAGCCGGAGGACGTGAACGACAACGCCGGCGCTGCCACACCGACCGACACCGTCGAAGACGACGCGATCGTCCCTCAAGTCTCGAACTAACCTCCGGAAATCGGCCGACCCCTAGGGGCGGGGCCGGTCCAGCTCGAAAAAACCTACAGCTGGACCAGAGGTTGAATTTGGCTTCCGCCGCCGGGCGGAGCTACGATTGTGGCCGTCGCATGTCGGACCGCCACGACGAGAAAAAAGGGCCGCGTCGCGTTCCACTGTTGCCGTTGCGGGACATTGTGGTCTTCCCGCACATGGTCGTCCCGCTGTTCGTCGGGCGCGAAAAGTCGATCGGCGCGCTCGAGGAGGCGATGGGCAAGGGCGCCGTCGGCGGCAAGGAGATTTTCCTTTCTGCCCAGCGCAAGGCGAAGACCAACGAGCCGATCCCCGAGGACATCTTCACCGTGGGGACCGTCGGGACCATCATCCAGCTCCTGCGCCTGCCCGACGGGACTGTGAAGGTACTCGTCGAAGGGAAGAAGCGCGCGCAGATCCGCCGCTTCGTCCAGACCGACAGCTTCTTTACGGTCGAAGTGGATGAGATCCCCGAGCTGCAGGAGCGGTCGGTGGAGCTGGACGCGCTGGTGCGCGAGGTCCACGCCACCTTCGAGACCTACGTCAAACTGAACAAGCGGATCGCGCCGGAGATCCTGATCTCCGTGCAGACGATCGAGGACCCCGGCCAGCTGGCCGACACCATGGTGGGGCAGCTGCAGCTCAAGCTGGCCGACAAGCAGGCGATTCTAGAAATCGATTCGCCGTCGAAGCGGCTGGCCCGGCTCTACGAGCTGATCAAGGCGGAGATCGAGATCCTGCAGGTGGAGAGGAAGATCCGGACGCGCGTCAAGAAGCAGATGGAGAAGACGCAGAAGGAGTACTACCTCAACGAGCAGATGCAGGCCATCCAGAAGGAGCTGGGCGGCGGCGAGCGGGACGAGTTCAAGAACGAGATCCAGGAGGTCGAGGAGCAGCTCAAGACCAAGCGGATGAGCAAGGAGGCCTCCGCCAAGGTCAAGAAGGAGCTCAAGAAGCTCAAGATGATGCACCCCACGAGCGCCGAGGCGACCGTGGTGCGCAACTACATCGACTGGATCCTCGAGCTGCCCTGGTACGACAAGAGCGAGGAGCGCTACGACCTCGTCGAGGCCGAGAAGATCCTGGAAGAGGACCACTACGGCCTCAAGAAGATCAAGGAGCGCATCCTCGAGTACCTCGCCGTCCAGGCGCTCACGAAGAAGCTCAAGGGCCCGGTGCTCTGCTTCGTCGGGCCCCCCGGCGTCGGCAAGACCAGCCTGGCCAAGAGCATCGCCCGGGCCACCGGCCGCAAGTTCGTGCGCCTGTCGCTCGGCGGCGTTCGGGACGAGGCCGAGATCCGCGGCCACCGGCGCACGTACATCGGCGCGCTCCCCGGCAAGCTCATCCAGTCGCTGAAGAAGGCGGGCACGAACAACCCCGTCTTCCTCCTGGACGAGATCGACAAGATGTCGACCGACTTCCGCGGCGACCCTGCGGCGGCGCTCCTCGAGGTGCTCGATCCGGAGCAGAACCACGCCTTCAACGATCACTACCTCGACCTCGACTACGACCTCTCGGACGTGATGTTCATCACGACCGCCAACACCCTCGGCGGCATCCCCGTCCCGCTGCAGGACCGGATGGAGATCATCCAGCTCTCCGGTTACACCGAGTTCGAGAAGCTCAACATCGCGGTGAAGTACCTCGTCCCGCGGCAGAAGCGCGACGCCGGGCTCGAGGACGTGAAGCTCGAGCTGACCGAGGGCGCGATCCGCACCATCATCCACCACTACACGAAGGAGAGCGGCGTCCGCTCGCTCGAGCGCGAGATCGCCAGCATCTGCCGCAAGGTGGCGCGGAAGGTCGTCGCCGACGGCAAGGATCAGGCGAAGGACACGCCGATCGAGATCGACGGCAAGAGCGTGCCTCGCTACCTCGGCGTGCCCAAGTACCGCATCGGCAAGACGGGCCAGAAGGACGAGGTCGGCCTCGTGAACGGCCTCGCCGTCACGTCGCTCGGCGGCGACCTGCTCCCCGCCGAGGCCGCCGTCGTCCCCGGCAAGGGCAAGCTCGTGATCACCGGCCTGCTCGAGAAGGGAATGGAGGAGAGCGGGCAGGCGGCGATGAGCTACGTGCGCAGCCGGCTCGACAAGCTCGGGCTGGACAAGGACTTCTACCAGAAGGCCGACGTGCACGTGCACTTCCCCGACTTCGTGCGGAAGGACGGGCCCAGCGCGGGCGTGACGATGGTGACGGCGCTCGTCTCCGCGCTGATGAAGGTCCCCGTTCGGCACGACCTGGCCATGACGGGCGAGATCACGCTGCGCGGCCGGGTCCTCCCCATCGGGGGGCTGAAGGAGAAGCTCCTCGCCGCGCACCGCGGCGGCATCAAGACGGTCATCCTCCCCCGCGAGAACCGGAAGGACCTGCGCGACGTCCCCCGCCGCGTGCTCAAGGCGCTCCGCCTCGTCCTGGTCGACCACGTCGACGAGGTGCTCCGGGAAGCGCTCGTCCTGCCCGACACGGACGCGATCTTCGGCGCGCGCGCCGCAGACGCCGTCATCGTCTATCTCGACGGCGAGCCGGTCACGTCCGGCCAGGGAGACGGCCAGGCGCAGAAGCCGCCCGCCACGACGCCTCCCCTGCCGACCCCTCCCCTCCCCGCGAGCCCTCCGCCCGGCGAGCAGCCCGGGGCCTGACGGCTCCCCCCGAGCCCCCGCCCGGCAGGCCATCAATCAGAGCTACCGCCTCGGCCCCCGACGCGGTAGCAGGCCCGCATGATCCGGCGCGCCCTCCTCTCCGTCTCCGACAAGAACGGCCTCGTCCCCCTCGCCAAGGCGCTCGCCGCCCGCGGCGTCGAGCTC
>DATNDC010000138.1:0-3197 GCA_035607055.1 Polyangia bacterium | reverse complement strand
CCGGGACGACGCTGGTCAAGGTGAACACCGGCGTCCACCACCAGACGTTCGAAGGGTGGGGGACCAGCCTCTGCTGGTGGGCGAACCACGTCGGCGGCTGGGGCGCCACCGGGCGCAACGCCGTCGTCGACGCGGTCGTCGATCCGGTCGCCGGCCTCGGCTACAACGTCTTCCGCTACAACATCGGCGGCGGCGACGACCCGACCCACCACCACATGGGCCAGTACAAGCAGATGCCCGGGTTCGAGCCCTCGTCCGGAACCTGGGACTGGACCGCGGACGCCAACCAGCGCGCGATCTTGCAGCGCATCGACCAGGTCGGCAGCGGCCTGGTCCTGGAGGCGTTCTCCAACTCGCCGCCCTACTGGATGACCAAGAGCGGGTGCGCCTCGGGGAACACCGACGGTTCGAACAACCTCAAGGACGATTCGTACGACGCGTTCGCCGACTACCTGACCGAGGTGGTCAAGCACTACCGGGACAGCTTCGGGATCACCTTCCGGACGCTGGAGGCGCTCAACGAGCCGAACGCCAGCTGGTGGACGGCGAATGGCGGCCAGGAGGGTTGCCACTTCTCGCCGGCGAACCAGCAGACGATCATCAAGGCGGTCGGCGCCGCCCTGACCGCCAAGGGGCTGACCGGGACGACGGTGAGCGCGTCGGACGAGAACAGCATCGACGACGGCTACAACAACATGAAGGGGTTCGACGCCACGACCCTGGCGGCGATGAGCCAGATGAACGTCCACACCTACGCGGGCAGCATGCGCACCAACCTGCGCGCGCTGGCCACCAGCAAGGGCAAGCGGCTCTGGCAGTCGGAGTCGGGGCCGCTCAACCAGACGCTGAACGACGACACGGAAGCGGCGCTGTTCATGGCCGGCCGGATCATCACCGACCTGCGCGACCTGCAGGCCGAGGCCTGGGTCGACTGGCAGTCGGGCGATCCGAGCACCAACTGGGCCAGCTTCTCGCTCAACGACGCGCAACAGACCTGGAGCCCGCTCAAGCGCTTCTACATGCACGCCGGCTTCAGCCGCTACATCCGCCCGGGCGCGACGTTCGTCGACGTCAACGACACCGACATGGTGGCCGCCGTCAGCCCCGACGGACACACCTTGGTGATCGTGGCCCGCAACGGCGACACGTCGGCGAGCCACGGGTTCACCTTCGATCTGACCGCGCTGGCGACGGTGGGGACGACCGCCCAGGCGTTGCGCACCTCGCGGACGGAGAACCTGGTCTCGCTGCCGGCGGTGTCGATCCAGGGTTGGAGCTTCGTCGCCACCGTCCCGCCCTTCTCGATCACCACCTTCGTCGTGCCGATGCCCTGAACGAGGTCGTCGGAGCGTGCCGCCTCAATTACAGGTGGCCTGGCAATTGGGTCCCTGCAGCACATTGGCGCAAAACCCGCAGGCGGGCGGGCCGCAGCAGAACTGGTCGGACCTGCAGACGTTGCCGCTGCACAGGGCGCCGGCGTCCGGGCTGGAAGCGCCTCCGCCGCCGCCGGATCCGGTCAGGCCTCCTGTACCCGCTTGGCCGCCTGTTCCCGGCGAGCCCCCTGCGCCTCCGCTGGCGGCTGTCCCACCGTGACCGCCGGTGGCGTTCGAGCCGCCGGTTCCACCGCCGCCGGTCGTGCCACCGTGACCTCCCGTGTTCGCGCCGCCGCTTCCGCCAGAAGCGCCGCCGCCGGTCCCCCCGCTCGTTCCGGAGACACCACCGGAACCCGAGCTGCTCGCACCACCCGCCCCAGGGCTGGCGCCGCCTGAACCGCCCGATCCGGTCTGAGGACCTCCGTTCGATGAGTCGCACGCCGTCCCGGCGCCGAACGCGCAAATGGCCACGATTGCGAAGAGGTGTGCAACCTGTTTGGACTTCATCTCTTCATCCTCCAACAGCGAAGTCGCGTCTTCAAAGCTGAACCATACCGCGCCCCGAAAGCGCGGACGGCGTATCTTTTCGGAGCCCGGGTCCGTCTTGCAGCCATGACCACGACGAGATCGAATCCGGCCAAGAACCTGCCGACCGTGGCCCAGGATTCGTGGCGGCGGTTCCTCGAGGCGTACGAGCCGCTGCGGACCCAGCTCTACCGCTATTGTCGCTACCTCACGCGCAGCCCGTGGGACGCCGAGGACCTGACCCAGGACGCGCTGGCGCGGGCGTTCGTGACGCTGGCGCGCATGGGCGGCCAGGAGCCGGCGAATCCACGCGCCTGGCTGTTCCGGATCGCGTCGAACCTCTGGATCGACGAGAAGCGCCGGCCGCGCGAGCTGCCGGCCGCGGCGCCCGAGCCGGCCGGGGTGGGGGCTGCCGAGCCGCGGGCCTCGCGCGAGGCGGCCGGGACGTTGCTCGTCACGTTGTCGCCGCAGGAGCGGGCGGCCGTCGTGCTCAAGGAGGTGTTCGACTTCTCGCTCGAGGAGATCGCCGAGTCGCTCGCCACCACCACCGGGGCGGTGAAGGCCGCGCTCCACCGCGGGCGGGGCAAGCTGGCCGAGGATCCGGCGCCCGAGGCGACCAGGGCGCCGGTCCCCGCGGCGCTCGACGCGTTCTGCGCGGCGTTCAACGCGGGCGACATCGATCGCCTGACGGCGTTGCTGCTCGACAGCGCGGTCGTCGAGGTGGTGGGCGCCACCACCCAGTACGGCCCCGAGGCGGCCCGCCGCACGGTGCTCTTCGGCATGCTCTTCGGCTTCCAGCGCCTCGCCGATCCGAAGGCGCGCGCCTTCTTCGACGCGCGCTTCGCCGAGGGCGCGCTCCCCGAGGCGCCGCCGCGGGTCGAGGCGCGCCTGCACCGGGGACGCTGGCTGCTGCTCCACTGGTACCAGCACGCCGACGGCGAGGCGGTTCGCGCGGTCACCACGCTCACCCTCGACGGCGCGCGCGTGGCGCGGCTCGAGAACTACTTCTACAACCCGGACTTTCTCCTCGACCTCGCCGGCGAGCTCGGCGTTCCGGCTCGCGTGAACGGCCATCGCTGGTGGATCCCCGAGGTGCAGTCGTGAAGACGAGGAGGTCGAGGCGTTCCTCACCGACAGGCTGTGAGGTCAGGTCAGCACGGGGGGGAGATCGAACCCCTGCAGGTAGCGCGCGCCGATGAAACTGGTGACGTCCGCCGCGCGACCGTCCTCGAACCGGACCACCTGAATCGAGTGCAAGCGGTGGACGCCGCCGTCGTCCGGGGAGTACCAGGCGAGCGC
>DATNDC010000137.1:0-9774 GCA_035607055.1 Polyangia bacterium | reverse complement strand
CGTCGAATAGAAGTCGTCGTTGGCGCGCCAGCCGGTCTTGTCGGAGCCGATCCAGTAGAAGGTGTTGCCGGCCTTGAACACGGTGGGCGCCTCGGCGCCGCCGGTGGAGCCGTTGATCGCCGAGAAGGACTTGGAGCCGGTGAAGCTGTGGCAGTCGCTGGCCAGCGTGTAGACCACGCCGCTCTCGGTGACGACCCAGGCGCCGGTGCCGTCGGTGAGCGCGCTCATGTCGCTGTGGGCGGCGATCGAGCCGCTGCAGGACGACGGCGGCACGGTGGTCACCGTGCAGCTCGACGAGGCGCCCGAGCTGGCCAGCACGCCCTTGAACGTGTACTGGCCGTTGACCGTGGGGCTCGTCGCGTAGACGACCTCCTTGTCCACCTGGTAGGTGGTGTCAGCCGAGTGCGCGTAGAGCACGAACTCGCCGGTGGCCGGGCACTTGATGATGTGCGGGCGCTCGCCCTTGCGGTTCGGGCCGAGGAGGCCGCTCGCTTGCTGCGGCAGGATGATCCCCTCGTTTTTCCAAGTCGCGAAGTCCTTCGACGAGTACATCGAGAAGCCGTTGAAGTTGTTGTCGGTCGTCGCGCTGTTGAAGAACTCGCCGTGCAGGTAATAGGTGTCGCAGACCTTGATGATGCCGCCGCCATGGGCGTTCATCAGCTTTCCGTCGGTGTCGTTGAAGCTCATGCCCGGCGGGTTCGGCGGCGCGATCGGCGTCGCCGTGTCGGGATCCGTGAAGCTGCCGATCTCCGCGCCCGGCGCGACGGTGCAGCTCGTCGAGCCACCTTGGCCGGTGGCGCCGCCGGTTCCGCTGGTCCCGCCCTTGCCGCCGGTTCCGGTCGCGCCGCCGGTCGCCGTGCTGCCGCCGGTTCCGGTGGTCCCGCCCTTGCCGCCGGTTCCGGTGGCGCCGCCGGTCGCCGCGGCGCCGCCGGTTCCGGTGGTCCCGCCCTTGCCGCCGGTCCCCGTGGCGCCGCCGGTCCCCGTGGCGCCGCCGGTCGCCGTGCTGCCGCCGGTCCCCGTCGACCCGGCTCTCCCACCCGCGCCGCCGGTGCCGACGCTGCCGCCCGAGGCGCCGCCGGTGCCCGTGGTGCCACCGCCGCCGACAGCGCCGCCCGTCGAGGTGGCCGAACCACCCTGGCCGGTCGAGCCTCCGGCTCCGCTGCCGCCGGTCTCGCTCGCCCCCCCCGAGCCGTTCGAGCCGCCCGAGGCGGTCGCGCCGCCGGAGCCCGTCTCCGTGTCGGTCGAGCCGGCGTTGGCGCACGCGAGCAGCCCGGAACAGGCCAGGGTGCAGGCGACGACCAGCAACGACCTGGCGAGGATCTTCTCTCGGTTCATGCGTCTCTCCGGCAGCGTGCGCGTCCCTGGGGCAGCGTGGGACGACGGGACGTGAATCTTGATTCCCCTCGAGTGTAAGGGGCGATCCAGGCAATTTTGGTACGCGGGCGAAACAAATGAAAGTACGCAGGGATGGCGGCCGGCGCTGCGCTGCGTAGACTGTCGGGGTGATCTCCGAGGCCATGCCCGAGACGCCCGCGACAGAGGCGACGGCCGGCGCGGTCCCTCTTCGGGACACCCGCGGTCGCTCCCTCCACGACCTGCGGATCTCCGTGACCGACAAGTGCAACTTCCGCTGCCGGTTCTGCATGCCGCGCGACCGCTTCGAAGGTCATCAGTTTCTCGCGCCGGCCCATCAGCTCGACTTCGTGGAGATCGCGCGGCTGGCCCGGCTGTTCGTCTCGCTCGGCGTCCGCAAGCTGCGCCTGACCGGCGGCGAACCGCTCTTGCGCCCGCAGCTCCCCGAGCTGGTCGCGCGGCTGGCGGCGATCCCCGGTGTCGAGGACGTGGCGCTCACCACCAACGGGGCTTTGCTGGCCAGGCACGCCGCGGCCCTGCGCGCGGCGGGGCTCGGCCGGGTGACGGTCAGCCTGAACAGCGTCGAGCCCGAGATCTTCGCGCGCATGAGCGGCGGCGGAAAGCTGGCCGACGTGCTGGAGGGGATCGCGGCCGCGCACGCCGCCGGGCTGGCGCCCGTCAAGGTCAACGCGGTCGTCCAGCGCGGCGTCAATGACCAAGACGTCACCGACCTCTGCGCGCACTTTCGTGGCAGCGGGATCGTGCTCCGCTTCATCGAGTACATGGACGTCGGCAACTGCAACGGCTGGGATCCGGCGCTGGTGGTCCCGAGCGCCGAGCTCCAGGCCCGCATCGGCGCCCGCTGGCCGCTCGAGCCGCGCGCGCCGACCGCGCCGGGCGAGGTGGCCTCGCGCTACGCCTACGCCGACGGCGCCGGCGAGATCGGCTTCATCTCCTCGGTGACGCGGCCGTTCTGCGGCGACTGCGGGCGCGCCCGCCTGTCGTCCGACGGGACGCTCTACACCTGTCTCTTCGCCGCGCGCGGGACCAGCCTGCGCGATCCTCTGCGCGCCGGCGCCGGCGACGCGCCGCTCGCCGAGCTGATTCGCGGCGTCTGGGCGGCGCGCGGCGATCGCTATAGCGAAGAGCGCGCCACCCTGGTTCGCGCGCCGACCCGGCGCCCGAAGGTCGAGATGCACGTCGTCGGCGGTTAGCCGAGTCCCGAATCAGACCACGCGGCGGGGATGCGTGTAGACGTTCGCCGAGCCGCCGCGCACGAAGCCGACCAGGGTCATCCCCACCTCGTCGGCCAGGTCGACCGCCAGCGCCGAGGGCGCCGAGACCGAGCAGACGATGGGGACCCGGGCGACCGCCGCCTTTTGGACCAGCTCGAAGCCGGCCCGGCCGGAGAGGAGCATCACCGCGCCGGCGAGCGAACGATGTCCGTCGCGGAGGCGCGCGCCGATCACCTTGTCGACGGCGTTGTGGCGGCCGACGTCCTCGCGCACGAGCAGGGGCGTCCCGTCGGGCGTGAAGAGCCCGACGGCGTGCAAGCCGCCCGTCGCCGCGAACACCGGCTGCGCGGCCCGGATGGCGTCGGGCAGGCCCAGCACCACCTCGAGCGGCACCGTGGTCGGATCGTCGAGGCGGGCGATCCGGCGGCGGACGGCGGCGATGCTCTCCTTGCCGCAGAGGCCGCAGGCGGCGGTGGCGCGCAGCACGCGGCGGGCGGCGGCGACCTCCAGCGTCCGGCCGGGCGCGACCGTCACCTCGACGACGTTGTCGCGATCGCGGCCCGCGGACGGCACCCCGTGGGTGAGGGCGGCGACCTCGTCGAGCGCGGCGACGACGCCTTCGGTGAAGAGCAAGCCCGCCGCCAGGTCGAGGTCGTCGCCCGGCGTCCGCATCGTGACCAGGAGGCTCTCGCCGGCGATCCGGATCTCGAGCGGCTCCTCGGCGACGATCTGGTCGCGGTCGGCCGCGAAGGGTCCCGCGGGCCGGGCCTTTCCCCGGCGCTCGACGGCGCGCTCGACGGTGCGCGCGCCGGCCTGCGACCAGATCGGCAGGGGGGCGCGCCGGCTGTCTCCGCCGGGCTTCACACCCGGGCGAACAGCTTGATCGCCTTCTGCAGCGTCTCGACGACGCCCCAGAGCAGCGGAAGCCCCACCGCCAGCCAGGCCAGGACGACCGTGCTCTTCGCGGTCTTGTTTTCGTTTTGGGTCATGGTGTCCCCCTCTAGACCGTCGCGTGGCTGGGCTTGAGACCGCCGAGCGGCTCGTCGCCGTGCTCGAAGTAGCGATCCTTGACCGGTCGCACCGCCAGGTTGGCGAAGAAACCTATCACCAAGAGGCCGGCCATCACGTACATCGTCACGTTGTAGGCCTCGTACTTGGGGATGCCGTGATCGATCTGGAACTGGCGGATGTAGTTGACCAGCACCGGACCGAGCACGCCGGCCGCCGACCAGGCGGTGAGCAAGCGGCCGTGCACCGCGCTCACGTACTTGGCCCCGAACACGTCGGCCAGGTAGGCGGGCACGGTCGAGAAGCCGCCGCCGTACATGCTGATGATGACGCAGAAGCAGGCCACGAACAGCGCGGTGCTGCCGATCCGCCCGATGGCGGGCACCAGCGCGTACAGCACCGTGCCGATCACGAAGAAGCACATGTAGGTCGGCTTGCGGCCGATCTTGTCGGACAGCGACGCCCAGGAGAACCGTCCCAGCATGTTGAACAAGCTGAGGAGGCCGACGAACCCGGCGGCGGCGCTGGCGTGGATTCGCCCCTTGGAGATCTCCTGGATCATCGCCGAGGCCTGCCCGAGGACGCCGATGCCGGCGGTGACGTTCAGGCAGAGCACCGCCCAGAGGAGCCAGAACTGCGGCGTGCGGACGGCGTCGGCCGGCGTGACGTTGTGGCTGGTCATCAGCTTGGCGTTCTCGGGCGGCGGCGTCCAGCCGGCGGGCCGCCAGCCCGGCGCCGGCACGCGGTAGCCGAGCGCGCCGCCCAGCATGAAGACGAGGTAGACGAGCCCCAGCACGATCCAGGTCGGCGTCACGCCGGTCGAAGTCGGCGAGGCGAAGTGGCGCATGAGGAAGTCGGAGAGCGGCGAGGCGATCAGCGCGCCGCCGCCGAAGCCCATGATCGCCATCCCCGTCGACATCCCGCGCCGGTCGGGGAACCAGGAGATGAGCGTCGACACCGGCGTGATGTAGCCGATCCCGAGGCCGCAGCCGCCGAGCACGCCGTAGCCGAGATAGATGAGCCAGATCTGATGCAGGTGGATGCCCAGCGCCCCGACGAAGAAGCCGAGCCCCCAGCAAAGCGCGGCGACGGTGCCGCTCTTGCGCGGGCCTTCGGCCTGCGCCCACTTGCCGAACAGGGCGGCGGAGAGGCCCAGCACCACGATGGCGATGGTGAAGATCCAGCCGAGCTGCGTGAGCTTCCAGTCGCCGGCGATCGGCTTCGAGACGCCGAGTTGCCGGGCGAGCGGCAGATTGAACACGCTGAGCGCGTAGGCCTGCCCGATGCAAAGGTGAGTGGCCAGCGCGCAGGGCGGGATCAACCAGCGGTTGAATCCGGGCCGGGCGACCGTCCGTTCCTTGGCGAAAAATCCAGCCATGGTCGACCTCCTGAGGTACGGGACCTGCGGGTACGGAATTCCTTCGATAAATGATGGTTATGTTTCCGGCTGGGGTACGGTTTTTTTTGATGGGGTAAACAATTAGGCTCGAGCAATAGGAGGATCTCCTTGGCCAACCATCCTCCCCAGGACGAAAACAGCGCGCCGAACCAGCAGGACGTTGCCCCGTCCATCGCGGACGCCCACCTCGCAAAGGGCGTGTCGGGCGCGGAGCCGCCCCCGGAGGAGCGCGCGCCGCGGGCCGGCAAGCGCGATCGCGCCGCGGCGGGCGTGTCGTCGATCTGGGAAACGGTGCACCGCGGCGCCAGCGAGATGGGGGTCAAGCGGAGCTTCAAGACGTTGCTCAACCTCAATCAGAAGGACGGCTTCGACTGCCCGAGCTGCGCCTGGCCCGATCCGGACGACGAGCGCAAGACGGCCGAATTTTGCGAGAACGGCGCCAAGGCGGTGGCCGCCGAGGCGACGCGCGCCCGCGTGACGCCGGAGTTCTTCGCCGCGCATCCGATCGCCGGCCTTCTGGCCGAGAGCGACCTCTGGCTCGACAAGCAGGGGCGGCTCACCCACCCGGTGGTGCGGCGCCCGGGCGCGGCGCACTACCAGCCGATCTCCTGGGAGGCGGCGTTCGCCCTCATCGGCGAGACGCTGAACGGGCTCGCCTCGCCCGACGAGGCGTCGTTTTACACCTCGGGGCGGGCCAGCAACGAGGCGGCGTTTCTCTACGGCCTCTACGCGCGGCAGTTCGGGACCAACAACCTCCCCGACTGCTCGAACATGTGCCACGAGTCGAGCGGGCTCGGGCTGACCGAGACGATCGGCATCGGCAAGTCGACGGTGAAGATCGAGGACTTCAGCGAGGCCGACAGCATCTTCGTCATCGGCCAGAACCCGGGGACCTGCCACCCGCGCATGCTGACCGAGCTGCAGAAGGCGGCGCGCAACGGGTGCAAGATCGTGAGCGTGAACCCGCTCCCCGAGACGGGGATGATCCGGTTCAAGAATCCGCAGCAGCCGCTGTCGCTGCTCGGGCCGGGGACGGAGATCGCCTGCCTGTTTCTGCCGGTGCGGGTGAACGGCGACGTCGCGCTCCTCAAGGGCCTCATGAAGGAGATGCTGGAGGCCGATCGCGCCGCCGGGGGCAAGCTGCTGGCGCACGACTTCATCGCTCATCACACCGAGGGTTTCGAGGCGCTGGTGCGCGATCTCGAGGCCACCTCGTGGGACGCCATCGTCGAGGCCAGCGGCTGCACCCGCCAGCAGATCGCCGAAGGGGCCAAGATCGCGCTCGCCTCCGAGCGGATGATCTGCTCCTGGGCGATGGGGATCACCCAGCACCAAAACGGCGTGGCCAACGTGCAGAGCATCGTCGACTTCGCGCTCTTGCGCGGGCAGATCGGACGGCGCGGCGCCGGCCTCTGTCCGGTGCGCGGGCACAGCAACGTGCAGGGCGACCGCACCGTGGGGATCTGGGAGAAGATGAGCCCGGCGTTTCTCCAGGCGCTGGGCCAGGAGTTCCGGTTCTCGCCCCCGGAGCGGCAGGGGTTCGACGCGGTCAAGACGGCCCAGGCGATGCACGACGGGCGGGTCAAGGTCTTCGTGGGGCTGGGGGGGAACTTCCTCAGCGCGATGTCCGACACGCACTACACCTCCGAGGCGCTGGCGCGCTGCCGGTTGACCGTGCAGATCGCGACCAAGTTGAACCGCGGGCACCTCATCACCGGCCAGACGGCGCTGCTCCTGCCGTGTCTCGGGCGGACCGAGCGCGATCTGCAGAAGACGGGCGAGCAGTTCGTCACCATCGAGGACACGACGGGGGTCGTCCACCAGTCGCACGGCGTGCTGCCGCCCGGATCGGAGCAGCTGCGCAGCGAGCCGGCCATCATCGCCGGGATGGCGATGGCCACGCTGGGCGCCCGCACCACCGTCGACTGGCAGGGCTTGATCGACGACTACGATCGCATCCGCGACCACATCGAGCACGTGGTCCCCGGCTTCTCGCAGTACAACCGCCGCGTCCGCCAGCCGGGCGGCTTCTACCTGCCGAACGGCCCCCGCGAGGGGATCTTCCCCACGCCCTCGGGGAAGGCGCACTTCACCGTCCACCCCCTCCCCACCCACGCGCTCGGCGACGGGCGGCTGCTGCTCACCACGCTGCGCAGCCACGACCAGTTCAACACCACCATCTACGGCGACAACGATCGCTACCGCGGGATCCACGGCGGGCGGCGGGTGGTCTTCCTCAACGCCGAGGACATGCGCGCGCGCGGCATCGAGCGCGACCAGATCGTCGATCTGGTGAGCCACCACGGCGCCGAGCGGCGGCGCGCCGAGCATTTCAAGGTGGTGCCCTACGAGATCCCGCGCGGTTGCGCCGCGGCCTACTACCCGGAGACGAACGTGCTGGTGCCGGTGGCGGCCGTCGCGGCGGGCAGCAACCAGCCGGCCTCGAAGTCGATCGTCATCAGCCTCGAGCCGCGCACGCGACAGTCGTCCGCGGGCTGACATTGTTTCCGCCGGCGCCGGCGCTAGCCTTCTAGCTACGGTTGCCGTGACCGCCGCGCTGCTCGACGACGATGCCGATCTCCTGGAAAGCCTCGCCGAGCTGCTGCAGGACCACGACTGCCGCTGCCTGGTCGCGCGCTCGCTGGCCGAGCTGAAAGCGCTCGGGCCCTCGGTGTTGGCCGCCGACGTCGCCGTCTTGGACATCAACCTCGGCTCGGGCGAGCCGACCGGCATCGACGCCTACGACTGGCTCATGAGCCAGAGCTTCGCGGGGCGGTTGCTGTTTCTCACCGGCCACGCACACGCCCACCCGCTGGTGGCGCGCGCCGAGCGCCTGCAGCGCGCGACGGTCCTGGACAAGCCGATCGACGGTGGCGCCTTGCTCGACCGGATCCTCGGTCGTCCGCCCGGGGCGGAGGCGCGCTAGGTGATGGATGACGCCGCCGAAGCGCACCGGGCGGCGGTCGTCGCGGCGCTGCTCGGCATCGTGGGGACGGCGCTGGGCGCGGCCGGCTTCTGGGAGATCTCGGGACCCCTGCTGCGCGCCGTTCAAGCGGCCGGGCTGCTGGTCAGCGGGACGGTGTTCTTCACCCTGCGGGGGCGGCCCCCGCCGTACGCCAGGCTGCAAGCGAACGCGCTGTTTCTGCTGGTCCTGCTGCCGACGCTGGTGATGGTCTGGTTGGTCGACGACGCGCGCGCCGCCCACGGCGCGCACTGGGTTCCCTACGAGCCGGCCAAGCTCTCCGCGCTGACCCTGGCCGTCATCGCGCCGCCAGGATGGCCGACCGGCGTGGTCGCCATCCTGATGTTCATCGGCTCGTCGCTGCTGCACCACGCGAGCCTGTCGGGCGCCGTGCGCGCCCGGATGTCGGCCGGCGAGCCGTTCGGCGTCCTGGCGTACGGCGCGTTCGCCCTGGTGCTGCTCGCCTTCAAGCAGCGCGGCTACACGCTGCGCGCGGAGCTGCAACGCGCCCGCTCGGAGAAGGTGGCCATCGAAAGGGTGGCGCGCCTGGCGATGGCGCTGCGCGACCTGGCCAACACGCCGGTGCAGACCTTGGAGTTGATCCGGCAGCGGTTGCTCGTCGAGGACGACCTGCGTCCGCAGGCGGAGCGTATGCGCCGTGCGCTCGAGCGGCTCCGGCGCCTGAACGACATCCTCGCCCCCTACCAGTCGGCCGTCGTGTGGGAGGACGAGGGGCGCGCGCTGGAGCGCGAGATCGGATCGGTCTCGCGCGCGCCAGGGCGCGGCCCCAGGTGGGCCGGCCTCTCGCTCCGCCGCTCCTGACGGCGGCGAGCAGTCACCGCCGCCATCAGGCCACGCTCGGGTCGCCCACCCGGGACGACCCGAGGTCGGCCTCCTCGCGGTCCGTCACTCCGACGGGGCCATCGCCCCCTTGGCTTTGTCCGTCGCCCCCTTGGCTTTGTCGCTGGTGTCCTGGGCGGCCTTGTCGGTCGCCTGGCCCGCGCTCTTCGCAGCGTCGTCGGCCTTGCCGGCCGCCTCGTCGGCCTTGTCGGAGGCCTTTTGCGCCTGGTCGCTGGCGTTCTTGGCCGCCTCGTCGGCGCTGCCGGCCGCTCTCTGCGCCTGATCGTTGGCGCTCTTGGCCGTATCGGACGCCGAATTGGCGGTGTCGGACGCCGGATTGTCGTCGGCGTGGGCCGCGGTCGCCCAACCGAACCCGAGCGACAGCGCGCCCGCCAGACCCAACCCGATCAGTTGCTTCCTCATGAGACACCTCCACGGATGGCTCCCGCCACCTACCGAGGATGTTGGAGACGGATCCCCCCGCGGCCACCCCTTGCAGCCCGGCCGAGCGGTCGATTTGCGCTCAGGCCTGAGCAACCCGGGGGCTTTTACGGTCTCGGTTGGTCCGCCGGGCTCGCGCGGACGAGCACCAGTCACTTCCGTACAGCGGTGGTCGTTTCCGTCGGCCCCGCCAGCCAGGCGTCGATCTCGGCGATCTCCGGCCCGTGATGGGGGAACTTCTGGTAGGCCTCCCGGGCTGCCAGCGCCAGCTTCCGGGCCGATACCCGGTTCTTCTGGTCGAGCGCCAACCGGGCGCGGGCGAGCGCGAATCGCGTCTCCGCGATCTCGTCCTGGTTCGGTTCCGAATGTTCTCGGATGCGGAGGGCGCGTTCGAGCGTCGAGGTCGCGTCAGCAGGACGACCTTCGGAGAGCAGGGTCTTTCCGAGCGGGGTGAGGGCGTACGCGACCCAGACATGATCCGGGCCCAGCCAGCCGCTCCACCGATCGGCAGCCTCGCGGAGATCTTTCTCGGCCTC
>DATNDC010000129.1:0-79906 GCA_035607055.1 Polyangia bacterium | reverse complement strand
CCTGACCGTGCTGGCCCTGGGGCTGCCGAAGCAGGACCGCTGGCGGCGCCTCGGCCAGACGGCGCTGCGGCTGGTCCTTCCAGCGCTGCTCGGCCTGTTCCTGCTGCTGGCCTACAACCGGCTGCGGTTCGGCGCCTGGCTCGACTTCGGACTAAAGCACCAGCTCTCCTGGATCGACATGCGTGTGGGGCGGGCTTTTCTTCCCCCCAACCTCTACGCCTACCTGCGCCGCCCGCCGGTCTGGTCGTGCCGGTTCCCGTTCGCCTACGCGATCCTCGACATGGGCCTGCGCGCGTTCCCGCCCCGGAGCATCCTGCCGCCGGGCTATTTCATCTACGAGGAAGTGGCGGGGGTCCTGCCGACGTTCCCCTGGGCCTGGCTGGCGCTGCCCGCGCTCGTCGCAGCGCTGCGGTCGACCTGGCGGACGCGCGCCCTGTCGCCGTTCAGCTGGGCGGTCGGGTCGAGCGCGCTCGGCGCCACGGCCGCGCTGGCCCCGCTGCTCTTTCTCTCGACCGCCACCAACCGTTACCTCGGCGACGTGGCCGGCCTGCTCGCGCTGCTGGGCGCGCTGGGGGCGTTCGCGCTGGTCGAGGCGCTCCGCGCGCGTCCGGGGGCCCGCCGGCTGACCGTCGCCGGGGCGCTCTTTTTGGCGGTCGCCACGGCGGGCATGGGGATCGCGCTCGGGATCAAGGGGCAATACGCGCACTTCGAGACCCACAACCCCCAGCTCTACGAGAAGCTCGTGCACCGCCTCTCGCTCTGTCACGGCGCGATCCCACCCGAGCCGAAATGAGTTTGTATCTCGCCGACGATTTGCGAGACTCGAGGGCTCTTCGCCTCCATTCGAAAGGCGCCCTATGACCTCTTTGGACCGGATCAAGATCTTCGCCGACGGCGCCTCGCTGCCGTCGATGTTGGAATCGGCGCGCGACCCGCGCATCGGCGGCTTCACCACCAACCCCACCCTGATGCGCAAGGCTGGCATCTCCGATTACCGCGCCTTCGCCAAAGAGGTGCTGGCGGCCATCAAGGACAAGCCGATCTCGTTCGAGGTGTTCGCCGACGAGACCTCGGAAATGAAGCGGCAGGCGCGCGAGATCTCCACCTGGGGCGACAACGTCTACGTCAAGATCCCGGTCACCAACACCAAGCGCGAGCCGACCACCGAGCTGGTGCGCGAGCTGGCGGGCGCGGGCGTGAAGCTGAACGTCACCGCCATCTGCACGCTGGAGCAGGTGCGGGACGTCGCGCAGGCGCTCGCGGGGGGAGCCCCCTCGGTGGTCTCGGTGTTCGCCGGGCGCATCGCGGACACCGGGCGCGACCCGATGCCGCTCATGCGCGAGGCGCTCACCATCTGTCACGCCGCCGGGAAGACCGTCGAGCTTCTGTGGGCCAGCCCGCGCGAGCTGCTCAACATCATCCAGGCGGCGGAGATCGGCTGCGACATCATCACCGTGACGCCCGACCTCTTGAAGAAGCTGGAGCTGGTGGGGAAGGACCTCGCCGACTTCAGCCTGGAGACGGTGCAGATGTTTTTCCGGGACGCCCAAGCCTGCGGGTTCAAGCTGTGAGCGACACGACGAGGGGGTTCGTCGATCTTTTTCTACAGGAGACGCTGAAGGCGGTGCGGGAGCTCGACGCCGCCGCGGTCGACGCGCTGGCCGTCGGCCTCGGGCGGGTGCGCGACGGGGGAGGCCGCCTCTTCATCCTGGGCGTCGGCGGCTCGGCGGGGCACGCCAGCCACGCGGTCAACGACTTCCGCAAGATCTGCGGCTTCGAGGCCTACGCGCCCACTGACAACGTCTCCGAGCTGACCGCCCGGGTGAACGACGAGGGGTGGGACACCAGCTTCTCCGAGTGGCTGAAGGTCTCGCGGCTCGACAAGCGAGACGCGCTGCTCGTCTTCTCCGTCGGCGGCGGCAACAAGGAGAAGAACGTCTCCATGAACCTGGTACGCGCCATCGAGCTTGCGCGCGAGCGCGGCGCGGCGGTGTTCGGCATCGTCGGCAAGGACGGCGGGGCCACCAAGCAGGCCGCCCTTGCCTGCGTGATCATCCCGACCGTCTCGCCCGATCGGATCACGCCGCACACCGAGGGGCTGTGCGCCGTCGTCTGGCACCTCCTGGTCAGCCACCCGAGCCTCAAGCGGTCGGCGACCAAATGGGAATCGACGGAATTGACGAAATAGCCGTCGAAGTCGCCCGCGGTCTCGCCCTCGGGGCGAGGGGACGCTAGGATGCGAGCCGGATGACCGAGGTGGCTTCGCAGCAACGTTTCTTCATCGTCGGTGGCGCCGGCTTCATCGGCGGCCACTTCTGCGACCACCTGCTCGGGCCGGCCGGTGCCGCCGGCGTCACCATCTATGACAACTATTCCTCCGGGCGCGCCTGGCACCACGCCCGGCACGACGCCGACCCGCGCTTCCGGGCCGTGCGGGGGGAGGTCGAGGACGCCCGGGCGCTCGCCGCCGCCATGGACGGGCACGACGTGGTCATCCACCTCGCCTCGAACCCCGACATCGCGCGGGCCGCGCGCGAGCCGACCATCGACTTCGCCCAGGGGACGGCGCTCACCAGCGCGGTGGTCGAGGCGATGCGGACCACCAGCGCCAAGCGGATCCTCTACGCCTCGGGGAGCGGCGTCTACGGCGAGCTCGGCACGCGCGAGGGGACCGAGGACCTGGGCCCCCTGATCCCGGTCTCGACCTACGGCGCCAGCAAGCTGGCCGGCGAGGCGCTCATCGCCAGCTACGCCTACATGTTCGGGCTCTCGGGGTGCGCCTTTCGCTTCGGCAACGTGGTGGGGCCGCGGCAGACCCACGGCGTGGGGTTCGACTTCGCGCGCCGGCTGCTGGCCGCCGAGACCGCGGGCGAGGACCCGATCACGCTGCGCATCCTGGGCGACGGCACCCAGTCGAAGTCCTACGTGTTCGTGAGCGACATCATGCGCGCCGTCTTGACCGCGCACGCGCAGACGGCGGTGCCGTTTCGCACCTTCAACGTCGCCACCGGCGACTACATCACCGTCGGCGAGATCGCCGCGCTGGCCGTCGAATGCGTGGGGCTGCCGCGCGCGCGCGTGAAGTTCGACTACACGGGCGGCGATCGCGGCTGGAAGGGCGACGTGCCGATCGTCCGCCTCGACACCGCGCGGATCCGCGCCACCGGCTGGCGCTGCGAACACACCTCGCGCGAGGCGCTGCGCCGGTCGATGCTGGCCATGATCCCGGACCTGAAAGCGGGCCGGATGTGAACGCGCCGATGGTGAACATCGTGCCGGCTTCGACCGCCGATCCGGAGATCGAGCTGCTGGTCCCGGCCGACGACGTCGCCGAGCCCGAGCTCTCGATCGTCATCCCCGCGCTCAACGAGCAGCTGACCATCGCCGACTTCGTCGCCTGGTGCCAGGAAGGCATGAAGAAGGCCGGCGTGGTCGGGGAGATCCTGATCGTCGACAGCGGGACCGACCGCACGACCGAGCTGGCGCTGGCCGGCGGCGCGCGGGTGCTGCGCACGCCCAAGCGGGGGCTCGGTCGCGCCTACATCGACGCGCTGCCGTTCATCCGCGGCCGCTACGTCCTGATGGGCGACTGCGACTGCACCTACGACTTCCGCGAGCTGGCGCCGTTCGTGGAGAAGTTCCGGGGCGGGGCGGAGTTCGTCATGGGGTCGCGCTTCCGCGGGTTCATCGAGCCGGGTTCGATGCCCCCCTTGCACCGCTACCTCGGCACGCCGGTGACGACGGCGATCCTGAACCTCATCTTCGGCAGCCGTTTCTCCGACATCCACTGCGGGATGCGCGGCATCTCCAAGGCGGCGCTGGCGCGGATGGATCTCCGCTCGCAATCCTGGGAGTACGCCTCGGAGATGGTCTTGAAGTCGGTGCACATGAACCTGCGCACCGAGGAGGTGCCGATCCGCTTCCTCAAGGACCGCGAGGGGCGGCTCAGCCACCACAAGCGCTCGGGCTGGTTCTCCCCCTGGGCGGCGGCCTGGATCAACCTGCGCGCCATGTTCGTCTACGGCGCCGACTTCTTCCTCTTCAAGCCGGGTCTGGTGCTGCTGGCGGCGGGCCTGCTGCTGACCCTGCCGCTGTCGTTGGGCACGCTGACGCTGGGGCCGCTCACCTTCGACATGCACTGGATGCTGCTCGGCCTGTCGCTCTCCATCCTGGGGCTCCAGTGCGTCTATATGGGGATCCTGTCGCAGATCTTCTTCGACTGGGAGGGCGCGATCACCGCCAAGTGGTTCCGGCGCTTCCCCTACACCCGCACGGTGACCATTGCGGCCGCGCTGTTCGCGGCCGGCCTCGTCTGCGGCGGCCTCTTGGTCCACGACTACGTGAAGAACGGCTACCAGCTGCTGGCCGGCTCGGCGGTGAACTACCTGGGGACGACGGGGCTCCTGCTGGCGATCCTGGGCTTCTTGACCTTCACCTTCACCTTGATCCTTCATGCGACGGCGGTCGCCGTGCGGCGGAAACCGTGAGCGACCGGCAGGAGGCGTTCCTGCAGCAGAGCGGGGGGACGGTCGTCGACAGGTTCGGCGTCTGGCTCTCCTCCTGGCAGATCCGCCGCCACGTCCCGACCTTCGCCGGCAAGCGGGTGGGGGACTTCGGCTGCGGCTACCAGGCGTCGTTCTCGCGGACGATTCTGGCGGATACGTCCGGCGTCGTCCTCTGCGACGTGGCGCTGGCCGACGACCTCAAGCGCGACGGGCGCGTGCAGGCGATCGAGGGGCAGCTCCCCGACGCGCTCGCCGCGCTGCCGTCCGCGTCGCTGGACGTCGTGCTCATCGTCTCGGTGCTCGAGCACGTGCGCGAGCCGCAGCGCCTCTTGGCCGAGGCGCACCGGCTGCTGGCGCCGGGCGGCGTCCTGCTGGTCAACGTCCCCTCCTGGCGCGGGAAGAGGTACCTCGAGCTGTCGGCCTTTCGCCTCCGCCTCTCGCCCGCCGAGGAGATGGACGACCACAAGATGTACTACGACGTCAAAGATCTCTGGCCGCTGCTCGTGGGGGCCGGCTTCCGCCCGAGCCGGATCGACTGCTTCTCCCACAAGCTCGGCCTCAACACCTTCGCCGTCTGCCGCGCCCAAAGCTGAAGGTCGCCTCCTCAGGGGCTCGGTCAGAGACGCGCGATCGGGACCGGCCCCTGGCCGTCGATCCGGCGCGGGCCGGGTATCCAGTCACCGGTGAGGATCTCCGTCCCGGGGCGCTGCCGGTAGACGATCTCCAGGCTGTAAATCCCCCCGGGCCGCCAAAAGCTGGTCGGCCAGGTCGGGGCGCCCGCGATCTCCAGATTCTCGGGCGCCGCGGGGAGCCCCGACCAGCGGGGTGGGGCGAGCACTTTGGCGTGCACCGAGAAGCGCGCGTCCCCCGGCATCGTCCCGGCCACGAAGAAGAGCGTGATGCTCCGGCGAGCGCCGGTGTGGCGGATGCCGCCGATGAGGGCGGTCCCCCCCTCGAACTCGGCCGAGAGCGGGACGTTGAAGCGCTCCGTCAACTTCTCCCGCAGCCGCGCCGCGGTCGCCACGTCCCCGCGCTGAAGGGCTTCGTTGCGGGCGATCCGGATCTCGTCGGTGGTGGTGGGCGCGACGTAAGGGCGCAGCGTCGGCTCGCCGAGCAGGGTGCGCCACTCCCAGGTCACCCAGGCGCTCGGGCGCACGGAGCGGATCGGCTCGGTCGGCCCCAGCCAGAGGCGCTCGCCGAGCGTCGGCTCGCGCTCATCGAGCGCGTATCCGTCCAGGGGCGCTGGAGGCTCGGCCCGATCGAAGATCCAGAGGTGGCCGACCGCGTGGACGTGGTAGTGCCCGGCCGCCTCGCGCAGCTCGGCCGGCGACGCCGCGCGCGTGTCCATGATGTAGACGCGCGTGGCCGGCGTGACGCCCCCGCGGATCGGTTGGTTCCCCGATGACAGCCGGGGCCGCAGCTCCCACTGCAGCGCCCAGCCGTCGTGGATGCCGGCGTGGTAACCGACGCCGACCGACGTCGGGTAGCGGGCCAGGAACCAGCGCAGCACCGCCTCCTTGTCGAGATCGGTGTCGAGGTTCACCTCGGCGAAGCGCCCGCCCGTCTCGCGCGCCAACCGCAACAGCGACAGGCCGTCTTTGAGGATGAACAGCAGCGGCAGCCCGAGCACCGCCAGGGCGACCCAAGGCGCCGCGCGCACCGCGCGCCCGGAGGCCGCGCCCCCCTTCACCTGCGCGCCGCTCCAGACGCAGAGCTCGCGCGCGGTGGCCGCCAGCGCGCCGACCGCCAGCGCGAAGTAGGGGGCGAAGTAGTGCGGCCAGAAGATGTGGATGTCCGCCCCTTCCTTGAAGGCGACGTACTGCACCAGCGCGCAAATGAAGATCGGCAGCGGCAGGAGCTCGAGGTGGCTCCGCTTGACCACCGCGCGCGCCACGATGATGGGCAAGGCCAGCTTTCCGAGGGCGATCGCCGGCGTGGTGAACATCAGCTCGATCCGATACCGGCGCGCCGCCAGCACGGCCTTGAGCGGGGCGCCAGCGCCGGCCGAACGGACCAGGTACGACTGCAGCACGTCGGCGATCCGGTTGCTGGCGTCCAGCACCGCCAGCTCGACGACCACGCTGAACGCGACGGCGACGCACATGAACGCCCAGTAGCGCCCGAAGCGCTTCATCTCCAGCGCTCCGCGCCGCGGCTCGGAGAGCAAGAAGCCGTAAACGAACAGCCCGGCCAGGAAAGGCGCCCCCCAGAGGTACGCGGCCCAGTCGTTGTTGAGCGCGAAGGCGAACCCCAGCACGCTGGCGACGGCGTAGCGCTCGCGCCAGGTGCGCACGTAGCGCAGGTAGCCCCAGCTGGCCAGGACGACGCCGCAGATCACCGGCTGCTCGAGGTCGTGGTAGTTGGCGTAGCCGAGCGTGATCGGCAGCGCGACGTAGGCGAGGGCGCAGAGCCCGCCCGGAAGCGCCCCCCAGAGCGCGCGCCCGAGCTTGTAGAGGAGCGCCGTCGTCACCGTGACATAGAAGAGCGGCGGCAGGCGCAGCACCCAGTCGTGGAGCCCGAACACCTTCCCCAGGACGTCGACGACCCAGAACATCCCCAGCGGGTGGTGCATGTAGTAGAGCGACGCGTTCGGCGCGTGGTCGAGGTAGGTCTCGATCGGCAACAGCGTGTTCCAGCGGTAGCTGTTGTAGGCCGCCGTCCCGATCACCGACGTCGAGGCGTAGTGCCCGTCGGGGAAGGGGCCCCCGATGCCGCAGGCGGAGACGGCGAACGCGATCGACACCGCCAGCAACCCCAACGCGACGCCCACGCGCTCGTCCCAGGTCATGGTCGCGCCGGACTCTCGCCAGTTCTTGCGCCAGTTCTTGCGCCAGTTGGCGAGGGCCTGCCGCCAGGCGCTCCCAGCCGCGCCTGCCGGTCGGTGCGCGCCGCGGCCCATGATCAAAGCGGCGAAATCTTGCCAGCGTCCACCGGGGCGAGCAAGTCTACGTTCGCCGCTTGCCCGCATCGCCCAGCCATACGAAAGTCGCCCCGTGCTCGAACCGCCTCGCCCGCGCGACCGCCTGATCGCCTGGACCGGCGTCATCCCGGTCCTGCTGCTCGCGCTCTGGGTGTTCGCGCCCTTCTTCGCCGACGTCCGGGCGATGGGCTTTCAGGACTGGGACTCACAGGCCGCCTACCGCTACGTGACGGTGCTGGCGCTGCGCCACGGCCAGGCCCCCTGGTGGAACCCCTGGTATTGCGGCGGCTTCCCTGCCTGGGGTTACGTCGAGGGGGCGACCAACTTCGTCTCGCCCTGGCTGCCGTTCTACCTCTTGGCTCCGTTCCCGTTGGCGCTGCGCCTCGAGGCGGTGGCGGCCACCTTCGCCGGCGTCCTGGGCGCTTACCTCTTGGCGGGGCGGTTCACCCGCAGCCCGGCCTGGCGCGCGTTCGTCGCCGCGACCTGGATCCTCTGCAGCCGCTGGGCGCTGCAGATCGCCTCCGGACACATGTGGCACCTCGCCTACGCCTGGACGCCGTTCGCCATCTACTTCCTCGACCGAGGGGTGGAAGAAGATCGCCGCGACCTGGCGGCGGCGGCCGGGGCGATGCTGGCGCTCATCATCTACGTGGGCGGCATCTACCCGTACCCGCACACGCTGATGGTGCTCTGGCTCTACGCGCTCGGGCGGGCCATCGCCGCGCGCAACCGGCGGCCGCTGGCGCTCTTTCTGCTGTCGATGTTCACCGGCATCGGCCTGGCGGCGCCCAAGCTGCTGCCCGCGCTGTCGACCATGTCGCGCTATCCGCGGATCATCGAATCGAACGAGCCGGTGTCGCTGCGCTCGGTCTGGATCATGCTGACCGCGCACCAGCAGGGGTTCGACTTCTACCCGCACCTGCCGCTGCGGGTCTTCTGGGTCTGGTGGGAGTGGGGGGCCTACGTCGGCGTCGCCGGCGCGCTGGCGCTGATCGCGGCGCTGGCGGTCGGCTGGACGCCGCGCCTCGTGTCGCTCAAGGTGGCGGCGATCTGCTGCGTGATCCTCTCGCTCGGCCAGTCGATCTGGTCGCTGGTCCACCGGCTGCCGCTGTTCAGCTCGCAGCACCTGCCGGCGCGGCTCCTCTTTCTGGCCGTCCTGCTCCTGGCGCTGGTGCTGGCCGCGGCCGCGGACGAGCCCTGGGCGCGGTTCGCCCGCCGGCGCCGCTGGGCCGAGGTGCTCGGGTTGGCGGTGGTCACCCTCTACGGGATCGATCTGGCCGTCGTGTCGCGCCAGGCGACGGTGGCGCCGTTCCACCTCGAGGTCCCGCCCGTCACCCGCAGCGCCGAGTTCCATCAGGAGAAGTCCCAGCACTACGTCTACGGCAAGCCGGCGGTCGGTCCCGCGCTGCGCGATCGGTACGAGTGGCCGTCCAAGATCATCTACCCGTCGATGCGCGCCAACACGGGGATGGTGACCTGCTACGGCATCCCGCCGGAGGCCACGCACAGCCCCGTCGTCGGCAGCGATCAACCCCAGTACAAGGGGCTGGTTTTCCTGGCGAGCGGCGCCGGGCGCGCGGAGGTGACGCGCTGGACACCGAACGCGATCACCGTCCGCGTGACGGGCGCCGCCTCGGGCGATCGCCTCGTCTACGACATGAACGCCGGTCCCGGCTGGCATGCCGGCGCGACCTCGGCCGAGAGCTGGCGGGGTCTGGTCGCCGTCCCACTGCGAGGAGGCGACGAGACCGTCGAGCTCTCCTACCGCCCGCCCGGCCTCATCGCCGGCCTGCTGCTCTTCGCCGCGACCCTCCTCGCGCTCACCGTGATCCTGACCCGCGACCGCCGCCGCCAGAGAAGCGGCTAGGATCGCGCGCGCGGGGCCCAACTCACGGAGAACCGCCGGCTTCTTTCGCTTGACAGTGCGCGCGGGAGCCGTAACGTACGCCGAATCGAAATCGTCGGACTCGGAACAAGAACATCCCAGGCACGTAGCTCAGTGGAAGAGCACTACCTTGACACGGTAGGGGTCGGCGGTTCAATCCCGCCCGTGCCTACCAGTACAGATGGGAACCCTGGGAGGGTTCCCAAACCCTCCCGGACAGATGGGAACCCTGGGAGGGTTCCCAAACCCTCCCGCGACGAGCTCCGGCGAGCAAAGCTCGCCTCCGCTCACGCGATCGATGGGAACCCTCTCCGCTCGATTGGGCGAAGCGGGCGGGGCGTTTGGATTGGGCGGGGTGATTTCGTTGCTGTTTGGTTGGGAACGGGCGGGGTGCCTGCGGCTATGCTTTCCGCGTGAGCGCTGAAAGGGAGAAGAAGGTCGTGCGCCCGCGCGACAAGGGGGACGTTCCGGACGATCCCTTGTCGAGGATGCGGCACTCGGCATCGCACGTGATGGCGGACGCCGTGCGGCGGCTGCGTCCGAACGCCAAGGTGGCGATCGGGCCGTCGATCGAGACGGGGTTCTACTACGACTTCGACACCGAGCCGTTCGCGCCCGAGGACGCGGCGCGGATCGAAGCGGAGATGAAGAAGATCATCGCCGAGAACGCGCCGTTCGAGCGAAACGTCGTCTCGCGCGCCGAAGCGCTGGAGCGCTTCCGCTCGCGCGGCGAGAAGTACAAGGTCGAGATCATCGAATCGATCCCGGAGGGGGAAGAGGTCTCGTACTTCCAGCACGGCGACTTCATCGACCTCTGCCGCGGGCCGCACGTCGAGCGGACGGGTGACATCAAGGCGTTCAAGGTGCTCTCGTTCGCCGGCGCTTACTGGCGTGGCGACGAGCGAAACCCGCAGCTCCAGCGCGTCTACGGGACGGCGTTCGGCTCGCAGGCCGAGCTCGACGAGTTCCTGCACCGGATCGAGGAGGCGAAGAAGCGCGACCACCGGACGCTGGGGCGCGAGCTCGACCTGTTCTCGTTCGACGAGCTGGTCGGCCCCGGGGTCGCGCTCTGGCACCCCAAGGGGGCGATGGTCCGCCAGATCCTGGAGGACCTGATCCGGCGCGAGGTGCTCCGGCGCGGCTACCAGCCGGTCTATAGCCCGCACATCGCGCGGGAGAAGCTGCTCGAGACCTCGGGCCACCTCGCGCACTACAACGAGAACCTGTTCGGCGGGATGGAGCTGGAAGGCCAGCGCTACCTCGTCAAGCCGATGAACTGCCCGATGCACATCGCGATCTACCGGTCGCAGATGCGCTCTTACCGCGACCTGCCGATTCGCTACTCGGAGCTCGGCACGGTCTACCGCTACGAGCGCTCCGGGGTGCTGCACGGGCTCTTGCGCGTGCGCGGGTTCACCCAGGACGACGGCCACCTGTTCCTTCGCGAGGACCAGATCCCGGACGAGATGGGCGGCTGCGTGCGCTTCGCGCTCGACATCCTCGACCTGTTCGGCTTCGGGGACATCAAGCTTTTCCTTTCAACCCGCCCGGAGAGCTTCATGGGCGAGCCGGCGCTGTGGGACATGGCCGAGACGGCGATTCGCCAGTCGCTGGAGGCGACCGGCCGGCCGTTCGAGGTGGATGAGGGGGGCGGGGCGTTCTACGGACCGAAGATCGACCTCAAGATCCGCGACGCCCTCGGGCGGGAGTGGCAGTGCGGGACCTTCCAGCTCGATCTCCAGCTGCCCCAGCGCTTTCAGCTCGAGTATGTGGCGCACGATGGCTCACGCCAGCGTCCGGTCATGATCCACCGGGCGCTGTTCGGCTCCATCGAGCGTTTCATCGCCGTGCTCATCGAGCACTACGCAGGGGCGTTCCCCTTGTGGCTGGCGCCGGTCCAGGCCCGGGTCCTCACGGTGAGCGAGAAGGCCGAGGCCTACGCTCGGGAGGTGGTGGCCCGGCTCCAGGCCGAGGGCGCCCGGGTCGAGGCCGACCTGGCCGCGGACAAGCTGGGCGCGAAAATTCGACGGGCCACGCTCGAGAAGATCCCCTACCAGGTCGTGGTCGGCGAAAAGGACATGGCGGCTCATGTGGTTTCTCCACGCACCCGCGAGGGGAAGCAGCTGCCCGCCATGCCGCTGGACGACTTCGCGCGGCAGCTGGCCGCCGAGGCGAAAATTCCGAAGGTCGGTGGGGATCCCCAGGCGCCCGCCGGCATTACAATGAGCTGAGCTTCGCTTAACCACCCCGAACCAGGAGAAAGAACATCCCAAGGCCATTCAATCAAGCCCCCCCAAGCGCGACGGACAACTACCGAGTGGGCCGCCGCATCCGAGTGCCGGAGGTTCGCGTGATCGGCGCCGACGGCGCCCAAATCGGCGTGATTCCCACGCACGAGGCTCTGAAGCTCGCCGAAGAGGCCGGCCTCGAGCTGGTCGAGGTGAACCCGCGCGCAGCGCCGCCGGTTTGCAAGATCATGGACTTCGGCAAGTTCAAGTACGAGACGTCGAAGAAGGAGAAGGCCTCGCGCCGCCATCAATCGACGATCGTCTTGAAAGAGATCAAGCTCCGCCCCAAGACGGATGAGCACGACTTCGACTTCAAGGTGAAGCACATCCGCCGGTTCCTCGCCGAGGGGAACAAGTGCAAGCTGGTGATCGTCTTCCGCGGCCGCGAGATCGTCCACCCCGAGACCGGGCAGGCGATGCTCGACTCGGTCGTCAAGACGGTCGGTGACGTGGCGATGGTCGAGCAGCGCCCGATGATGGAAGGGCGCCGCATGGTCATGGTCATCGGTCCGCGCGGCGGCGTCATCCGCGCCCCCAGCCCCTCCAGCGGTCCGCCCGCGGGTCCGGGGCCGGGGCCGAGCCGTCCGCCCAGCGCCCCGCCGGCCAGCGCGCCTCCCAGCGCCCCGGCGGCCAGCGCGCCCCCCAGCGCGGCGCCGGCCCAGGCCGCCGCCGCGGCAGGCAAAGGCTAAGGGAGCCGCGAGATCGGAAGAAATCGGAAGTAGGATGCGGGCGCGATGAAGCGCCCGCCGGCTTCCAAGCCCACCTTCGCTGACGGGATCGTCTTCGCCCTGGTCGTGGCAGGTGGGGCGATCATCGCGGGGTGCCACCGGGACGGGTGCGTGGGCGGCGACGACGGGAGCTGCCTGCCGCCGCCGGCCTGCCCGGCGCTGGCGTACCCCGCGTGCGCGGCGCCCGCGCTGCGCGCCGAGGTCATCAGCTCCGGGGACTCCGAGCGGGTCTCCGGTCCGAAGTCGCTCGCCGCCGAGGGGGACTATCTGCTGGAGAACGACCTCGTCCGCGTCGTGCTCGACGCCCCCGACCACCCCCACTACCTGGCGCCCAGCGGCGGCGCGATCCTGGATCTGGCCCTGCTCGGGACGGGGGGCGGCGACCAGACCAACGCCATCTACCACGCGGCGGGCGTCCTCCCGCGCGACGCCGTCCACTACGAGACCGCCGCCATCCTCGATCCCGGCCTCGATCCGGCGGCGCCGGGCGCCTACGAGGCGGTGATCTTTCGCGGCCACCTCGAAGGTGACGCCCGCGTCACCGTGGTGACCCGCTACGAGGTCCGGCCCTGCGAGCCCGGCGTCCGCGTCCGCACCGATCTCTACAACGGGGCCCCGAGCGCGAACACGCTGTACCTGACCGACGGTTTCTTCTGGGGCGACAACGGCCTTCTGCCGTTCGTGCCGGGGGAGGGGCTCGGCTTCGTCGAACCCCCGCTCGACCTGCTGCACCTCGACCAGGCCTGGCGGCAGTGGCCTTTTCTCGCAGCGCGATCGCAGTCCACCCCCTATGTGTCGTATGCGGCCGTGCCCTGCGATCGGGGGCAGGGGGCCGGGTTCAACAGCTCGACGCTCACGGCCTCCGGCGTCCCGCTCGGCGTCACGCAGTCGGGCGACGGCTTTCACTTCGAACGGTTCATCCTGGCGGCGCCGGGGCCCGGGCTCTCCGCGGCGGTGGACGAGGCGCTCCGCGTCCGCGCGCGCGTGCACGGCGACCCGCCCGCCGTCACGGTGACCGGCCGCGTGGTGGTGAACGGCGCGCCGGTCGACCCCCAGTCCGGGCTGGCGGCGTCGTTGCTCTTCTACGAGCCCGCGCCGCCGCCCAACATCGACGACCCGGCCCACGTCATCCCCTGGACCGAGGTGGTCCCCGCCGGCGACGGCAGCTTCTCGGCCACGCTGCCGCCCAACCGCAGCTACCGGGTGCAGCCGTACGCCTTCGGTGTCCCCGCGGCGCCGCCGAGCTCGTTCATCGTCGGCTCGACCGACGCGCCGATCGGCGATCTGACGATCACCGGCTCGGCGCAGCTGACCGTCGACATCCAGTCCTCGCCGGGCGTGCCGGCCTTCGCCGCCGAGCTGGTGGTCATCCCCGTCGACGATCCCGCCAACTCCGGCGCGGCCGTTCCCAGCATGTACAGTCTGTTTCCCGGCTGCGCGCCGCTGCTCGGGCCGCCGGACGGCGGCTCGCCCGCCTGCAACCGCGCGCTGACCACCACCGGCCACTTCCAGGTCGCGCTCCCGCCCGGGGCCTACTACGTCTACGGAACGCGAGGACCGTTCGCCAGCCTCGGGCAGGCCCAGGTCACGCTGCAGCCGGGGATGTCGGTGGCGCTCACGCTGGTCGTCGAATCGCTGACCGCCCAGCTGCTCCCGCAGGGCGTCGTCTCCGGCGACTTCCACGTGCACGGCGGCGCCAGCTTCGATTCGGCGATCCCCGACTTCGATCGGGTGGTCAGCTTCCTGGCCACCGGCGTCGACGTGATCATCGCGACCGACCACAACGTGGTGACCAACTACCAGAGCACGCTGGCCATGATGCCGGGGATGAACAGCGCCATCACGGTGATCCCCGGCGTCGAGCAAACGCCGAACATCCTCTGGTACTACGTCCCGGGCGACACGTTCCCCAAGACGCTCGGGCACTTCAACTTCTGGCCGCTGGCCCCCGACTTCTTCAGCACCCGCAACGGCGCCCCCTGGGCCGAGCTGCTCGAGCCGGGCCAGCTGATGGACGAGATGGACGGCGTTTTCTCCAGCGCCGACCCCATCGGCGTGCGGCAGCTCAATCACCCCTATCAGGCCTCCAAGCTCGGACGCGATCAGGGCTACGCCAAGGCCATCGGCTACGACCCGACCAGGCCGATCCCGAACGCGCCGGCCGACGGCTACACCTTCGCCGCCAACGCGCTCGCGCGCCGGCCGCCCGATCCGACGACCGGGAGCCCCGGGCAGCACCGCAACATCGACTTCGACGTGGAGGAGGTGATGACCGGCGCCTCGCGCGCCGATTGGCTGCGCTACCGGGCGCTCTGGTTCTCGCTGCTCAATCAGGGCTTCCTGCGCGCCGGTACCGCCAACAGCGATTCGCACACGCTCTCCGTCGAGCGCATCGGCTACCCCCGAAACCTCATCTGGGGAAATCACGACCAGCCGCCATTCGACGTCGCTGCGTTCGACGCCGACGTCCGCGCGGGCCACCTCGAGGGGACCAATGGCCCCGTCCTCGACGTCACCATCGGTGACGGCATCAACCAAGGGCCCGCCGCCGTTCATCGACCCGACCTCACCACGTCGTTCGCGGTCGGCCCCACCGCTTCGCTGGACTTCTCCATCGCCGCCGCGCCCTGGATCCCCATCACCCAGCTGCGCGTCTTCGTGAACGGCACGCTGGCCTTCACCCGCCCCTTGTCGATGGTCCTCCAGAACCAAGATCAGTTTGGGACCGAGCCGCAAACTGTCCGCGCGTCCATCCCGCTGTCGTCCTTCAACCTCCCGGCGCACGGGGACGCCTGGATCGTGGTCGAGGCAGGGCTCGACCAAGACACGCCGCCCGACACCGACGGGGACGGCCTCCCCGATCTGCCCGACTCCGAGGCGGTGACGCGGCCTCCCGACGTATCGGATCCGCGCTTCAACCTGCAGGCGATCGCCCCCGGGGTCTGGCCGGTGGCGTTCAGCAACCCGTTCCTCCTCGATCTCGACGGGGGCGGCTGGCAGGCACCGGGGCTCCCGCGGTGATCGGCGGGCGCGCCGCATTCGCCGTCGCTTGCCTGCTGCTGCTCGCCGCGCCCGCGGCGCGCGCCGAGCTGGGCGACGCTTGCCCGGGTCGCTACGAAGCGGCGGCCGGACCGCTCGCCGGCGGCACCCAGGCCGAGCAGCCGGCCGACTTCGGCGCCGTTCCGGAGGCCTGTCCGGGCTCGGACCTCTCCTTGCGTCTCGAGGGCGAGCTGGCCGTTCACAGCGGGGCGCCCGATTTCTCGGGCGACATCGTGGCCAACGGCCGGGCACGGGCGCGCCGGCGGCTCGGCCCGCGCAGCTGGGTCTCGATCGCGGCCGACCTCGTCACCTATCGCTACTTCAACGACGGGGGGCTGGCCGGCACCGGAACGTCGTTCGGCCCGGCGACCGTCGGCTACCACCTCGTCCTTCACGTCACCGGCCGCGCGTCCATCGCCGGCTACGCCCGAGCGCTCCTCCCCATCGATACGGCCCGGCAGAGCGGGATCGAGACCGGGCTCGAGCTGGGCGGGGCAGCGCGGATGTTGCTCGGGCGACGCTGGGCGGCGGACGGCGGTCTTTCGCTGGCGGGACCGCTCGAGGTGACCGGCGGCGTGGCGCGCGGCGGCCTCGTGCCGGCCGTGCTGGGCGAGGTCTGGTTCTCGCCCAAGCCGTCGTTCGCGCTGTTCGCCGGCGCCGGCCTCCGCGCCACGGTGGCGCCGGCTGCCGCGCTGGTGGCGGTCGCGCCCCGCGCCGGCCTGCGCGCCGCGCTCCGCCACGGCTTATGGCTGGCTTTCCTGGCCGAGGGCCAGGTCGCCGGGAATGACCCGACGCAAGGAATGTTGAGCCTCTTCGTGGGCTGGACCCCGTAACCCGCCAATTCTCTTGCCCCAAAGGCCGAGATCGATATACTTCCGCGCTCTCGAGCCATGCCGAAGATCAAGATGAAGTCGAATAGCAGCGCGAAGAAGCGCTTCAAGCTGACCGCCAATGGGCGCGTCAAGCGGAAGAAGGCCTACTTGCGCCACAACCTCTCCCACAAGACCTCCAGCGTGAAGCGCCGGCTTCGCCGCGGCGGTTACATCAGCAAGACCCAGGAGCATCAGGTGAAAGCCATGCTCCCGTACGCATAAGGAACGACGGCCATGCCCCGCGCAAAAGGTGGATACAAGTCCCGTCACCGCCGCAACAAGATCCGGAAGGCCGCCAAGGGCTTCCGGGGCGGGCGGTCCAAGCTCTGGAAGGCCGCCGTCGAGGCGGTACACCGCAAGTGGCGCTACGCCTGGTTCCACCGGCGCAAGCGCAAGCCGGACTTCCGCGGTCTCTGGATCATTCGCATCAACGCCGCCGCGCGCGAGCTGGGGGTTTCGTACTCCAAGCTGATCGCCGCGCTCGACAAGTCCAACATCGCCCTCGATCGGAAGATCCTCTCGGACCTGGCGATCAGCGATCCGGCCGCCTTCAAGAAGGTCGTCGAGACGGCGCGGGCCGCGGCCTAGCCGCGCGCCCGGCCAAGCCGGAAGCCGCGCCGCCAAGGTCACCCCAAGACCGAGGACCCTCGCGGAGGCCATGTCTGGTTCGGAGCTGATCGCGGAGCTCGACCGCCTGGCAGCGGAGTTCGCCGCCGAGATTGGCGCGCTCGCCACCGAGCAGGAGATCCGGCTCGCGCAGGCGCGCTACCTCGGCAAACAGGGGAAGGTCTCGGGCCTCATGAAGGCCCTCGGCAAGCTGCCGGCTCCGGAGCGGCCGGCGGTGGGCGAGGCCGCCAACCGGGCCAAGTCGGGGATCGAGGACGCCGTGGCGGCACGCCTGGCGGCGCTCGACGAGGCCGACCTGGCGGCCGATCTCGCGCGCGCGGTCGACGTGACGTTGCCGGCTCGCGGGCGCGCGCTCGGGACGCTGCATCCGCTGACGCTCGTGCGGCGCGAGATCGAGGAGATCTTCCTCGGCCTCGGGTTCGAGGTCCGCACCGGCCCCTGGATCGAGACGGAGTGGAACAACTTCGACGCGCTCAACACGCCGCCCGACCACCCCGCGCGTGACATGCAGGATACCTTCTTCGTGGAAGGGGGCCGGATCCTGCGCTCGCACACCTCGCCGGTGCAGATCCGGACCATGCTGGCGGGGCCGCCCCCGGTGCGGATCGTGGCGCCGGGGAACGTCTTCCGCCGCGACGACGACGCCACCCACACGCCGATGTTCCCCCAGATGGAGGGGCTGCTGGTCGACAAGGGGGTCTCGTTCGCCGAGCTCAAGGGGACGCTGCTCCACTTCGTCCACCGCTTCTTCGGACCGGGCCTCGACGTGCGGCTGCGGCCGAGCTACTTCCCGTTCACCGAGCCGTCGGCCGAGGTCGACGCCGCCTGCTACCTCTGCGAGGGCGGCCGCAAGGTCGGCCCCAAGGCCTGCCGTCTCTGCAAGGGCTCCGGTTGGATCGAGATCGGGGGCGCCGGGATGGTCCACCCCAACGTCTTCCGCGCCGTCGGCTACGACCCGCAGGAGATCTCGGGTTTCGCCTTCGGCGTCGGGCTGTCGCGCATGGCGATGCTCAAGTACGGCGTCGACGACCTGCGCTCGTTCTACGAGCACGACGTCCGTTTCCTGGCGCAATTCCGGTGATGCGGCCTGAAGATCGGAACGAATCGTGAAGATCTCCTTCAACTGGCTGCGCGAGCTCTGCGACCTCAAGCCGGGGGTCACCTGCGACAGCGTGGCCGAGAAGCTGTCGCTGGCCGGGCTGGAGGTCGAGGCCATCGAAAGGCGCGGCCGCGATCTGACCGGGGTGGTCGTGGCCGAGGTGCGGGGGAAGCGGCCCCACCCGGGCGCCGACACGCTCTCCCTCGTGCGCCTCGCCGCCGGCGACGCCGAAGAAGAGATCGTCTGCGGCGCGCCCAACGTGCCGGCGCCGGGCGGCAAGGTCGCCTGGGCGCAGCCGGGCGCGACGCTTCCCGGCGGCAAGAAGCTCGACCGGCGCGAGATCCGCGGGGTGATGTCGCCCGGGATGATCTGCAGCGAGGTGGAGCTCGGGCTCGGGGAGGAAGGTGACGGAATCTTGATCCTGTCGCCGGCGATGCTGGTGGGGGGCGATCTGGCGCGCCAGATCGGCCTGCTCGACGAGGTCCTGGAGGTGAACGTCACCCCCAATCGCCCCGACGCGCTCTCGCACGCGGGGATCGCGCGCGAGGTGGCGGCGCTGTTCGAGACCACCTTCAGGCTCCCCGCGCCCGACGAGGTGGCGACGATCCCGCTGCCGCAGGGGCGGGGGGTCGACGTGGAGATCCGCGATCCCGCGGCCTGCCCGCGCTACGCGGCCCGCATCGTGACCGGCCTGCGGGTCGGACCGAGCCCGCTGCCGATGCGCGTGCGCCTGGCCGCCTGCGGCGTCCGCGCCATCTCCAACCTGGTCGACGTCACCAACTACGTGATGCTGGAGACGGGCCACCCGCTGCACGCCTTCGACCTCGACCGGCTGCGCGGCGGGATCGTGCAGGCCCGCCGCGCCACCCGCGGCGAGAAGATGAAGACGCTCGACGGAGTCGAGCGCCCGCTGCAGGAGGGGGACGTCGTCATCGCCGACGGACACGGCGCGATCGCGCTCGCGGGGGTGATGGGCGGCGCCGAGAGCGAGGTGTCGTCGTCAACGAGCGCGGTGCTGCTCGAGGCGGCGACGTTCGATCCGCGCGCCGTGCGCCGCACCGCCAAGCGCCTCGGCCTGCACAGCGAGGCCTCGCACCGGTTCGAACGCGGCGTCGACGCCGAAGGGATCCCGCACGCCAGCCGGCGCGCGGCCGCGATGCTGGCGCGGCTCGGCGGCGGGGCGCTGGCGGGCGAGGGGATCGATCGCTACCCGCAGCAGGTGCACCCCCACCGGGTGACGCTGTCGGCGAGCGGCCTCACCCGGCTGGCCGGCTTCGAGATCCCGCTCGCGCAGGCCGCGGAGAAGCTGGCGGCGATCGGCATCCGCAGCACGCCCGACGGCGCCGACAAGATCGCCGCCACGGTCCCCACCTTCCGTCCGGACGTCACCATCGAAGAAGATCTGGTCGAGGAGGTCATGCGCCTCGTCGGGTACGAGCGCGCGCCGGCGCGGCTGCCGCGCGGCGGGGGGACGCCGGCCCCCAGCCCCGAGGCGCTGGCCGACCGGGCGCGCGACGCGCTGGCGGCCCTGGGCCTCTCGGAGATCGTCAGCTGGGGGTTCGTCCCGCGCCCCTGGCTGGCGGCGCTGGGCCAGCCGCTCGCCGACGGGATCGCGCTCAAGAACCCCATCTCCGCCGACTACGAGGTGATGCGCACCTCACTGCTGCCGGGCCTCGTCGACGCCGCCCGCCGCAACGTCGCCCGCAGCGTCCCCGACGTCGGCCTCTACGAGGTCGGCCCCATCGTCCGCCGCGCCGCCGATCCCAAGGAGGCGCCGCACGAGTCGATGTCGGCCGCCGCCATTCTGGTCGGGCGGCGCGCCGGCTGGCTCAAGCCGGACGACCCGTACGACTTCTTCGACGTCAAGGAGATCGCCCGCGAGCTCCTCCGTGCGCTGGGCGTCGAGGCGCCGGTCTACGTTCCGGCGACCCAGGCGAAGACGACCGCGAAGCCGTCGGCGCTCCTGCACCCGGGCGTCTCCGCCGAGATCCGGGCGGGCGGCGGCGAGGGCCATCCGAGCGGCCACACCATCGGACAGATCGGCGAGATCCACCCTCGGCTCCGCCACACGCTGGGGCTCGAGGCGCCGGCCTTCTACCTCGAGGTCGCGCTTTCGGCGGTGGCGGGCGAGCGGCACGCCGTCCGCAGCGTCGCCCCGCCGCGCTTCCCCGCCTCGTCGCGCGACGTCTCCTTCTGGATCGATGAGCGGGTGACGGCGGCCGAGCAACGGGCGCTCCTCGGCGCGTCGGCCGAGCCGCTCCTGCGCGAGCTGCGGGTCCTCGAGGACTACCGCGATCCGCGCTACGCGCCGGCCGGCAAGAAAGGGATGCTCTGGACGTTGGTCTACCGGGCCGACGATCGGACCCTGACGGACGCCGAAGTCGACACGGCCCACGCCAAGATCGTCTCGGCGCTGCAGGCCGCGCCCTCGGTCGTCCTGCGGTAGGCGTCCTCCGGGGGGGGCCGCTTTCAGCCCTCCCGGTTCAGTGATATAGAAGACAGGTCATGACGAAGGCGGACATTGTTGAGAACGTCTACGAGAAGGTGGGTGGCTTCTCCAAGAAAGAGGCCGCCGAGATCGTCGAGACGGTGTTCGACACGATCAAGGAGACGCTCGAGCGCGGGGAGAAGATCAAGATCTCCGGGTTCGGGAACTTCGTGGTGCGCGACAAGAACGCGCGCGCCGGGCGCAATCCCCAGACCGGCCAGGAGATCACCATCAGCGCGCGCCGCGTGCTGACCTTCAAGCCGAGCCAGGTCCTCAAGAACGTCCTCAACGACTGAGCCAGCCGCCCAGGTCATTCTTGCCCCGCCGCGCGACCCAGACCGACGGCTCAGGGATCCCGGACAAGCCCTACTTCAAGATCGGCGAGGTGGCGCGCCTGGTGGGCGTGAAACCCTACGTGCTGCGCTACTGGGAGACCGAGTTCAAGTCGCTGAAGCTCCAGAAGACCCGCTCGCAGCAGCGTCTCTACAAGCGGCGCGACGTCGAGCACCTCCTCAAGATCCGCCACCTGCTCTACGACAAGCGCTACACGATCGAGGGGGCGCGCACCCGCCTGCGCGACCAGGGCCATGACGAGGGCCCCGTCCCCGCGCAGCCCGCGGCCGCCGCCACAATCGCCCCCGAGGCCCTACGAAAGATCAAGCAAGGGCTTCAAGATCTGATACGTATCTGCGCGCAAGAACCTGACTAAAAACTGAATCACGAGTCGCGGGGCGTGGCGCAGCCTGGTTAGCGCACCTGTCTGGGGGACAGGGGGTCGCTGGTTCAAATCCAGTCGCCCCGACTACAAGAAGCCTGGGATTCGCGGGCAGATCGAGCGCGTCCCTGGCGCAGTGGCCGGCGACCGCAGCCGCTAGTTCTTCGCCTGCTGCTCGGCCTCCGCGTCGTCCAAGATCCGCTGCGCGACACCGAGCGAAGCGTGTCGCGCGAAAGCGGCGACCGTGACCGCCTTCCCCCCGATCACACCGGCCGTCTGGATCGCGATGGCGCGCTCGATGAGCTCGTACTCCTCTCGCTCGAACTTCACGAGGGTGCTGCGACCTTGGAGCTCGCGGCCGGTCGACGGGCGCGCTGCCTTTTTCTTGGCCATGGGCGGTCAGTGTCCAGCGAGGGGAGGGCGCCCGTCAATTTCGCGGGGCGGTCTCTGGTTCCTGGTCGAGGTCCTCTTTCTCGTCCGCTGAAAGAGAAGGGCGAGAGGCCCTGGACGGCGACCAGGCCTCGCACTAGTCTCCACTCTCGCTCCGCCCGAATGACCGAAGCTCCTCGACCGCTGATCCTTCTGACCAACGACGACGGCGTGCGGGCGCCCGGGATCGCGGCGGCGCGCGAGGTCCTCTCGGAGATCGGCGAGGTGATGGTGGCGGCGCCCGACCGGGAGCGGAGCGCGGCCTCGCATTCGATCTCGCTCGACCACCCGCTGCGGGTCGACGAGCTGGAGAAGAACGTCTACTCCATCGATGGGACGCCGGTCGACTGCGTCTACCTGGCGCTCATGCACCTCGTCCCGCGGCGGCCGGCGCTGGTGGTCTCGGGGATCAACAACGGGTTCAACCTCGGATCTGACGTCTTCTACTCGGGGACAGTCGCCGGCGCGGTCGAGGGTGCCCTGCGCGGCGTGCCGGGGTTGGCGCTCTCGCTCGAGCGGCGGCGGCCGCAGGACTTCTCGCACGCGGCCCGGTTCGGCGCGGCGCTGGCGGCGGAGATCGTCCGCCGCGGAGACAAAGCGCTGCCGGACGCGACGCTCCTCAGCGTGAACATGCCGTCGGGGTCCATCGACGGCTACCGGGTGACCTTCCTCGGCCGCCGCGTGTATCGCGACCAGGTCGAGGTGCGGCAGGACCTGCGGGGGCGCGCGTATTACTGGATCGGCGGGCCCGAGGAGAACGCTACGGATCTACCGGGGTCGGACCTCAGCGCCGTGCGCGACGGGCTCGCCTCGGTGACGCCGCTCGGGCTCGACCTCACGCACGCCGGGCTCATCGGCGAGCTCGGGTCCTGGGAGGTGGGGAAATTCGTGCAAGCGGCGATCGAACGCGCTAAAGGTTAGCGGGCGATGGATGAGAGGCGGGGGGGATCGGACCGCGACGACGAGGAGGACGAGGCGTTCGCCGAAGCGCGGCGCGCGATGGTGATCGACCAGCTCGTCCACCGGGGGATCCGCGATCCGCGCGTCCTGGGGGCGATGGGGCTGGTCCCGCGCCACCGGTTCGTGGAACCCAGTCTGGCGGAGATGGCGTACGACGACCGGCCGCTGTCGATCGGCCACGGGCAGACCATCTCCCAGCCGTACATGGTGGCGCGTGCCACGGAGCTCGCCGAGGTGCAGCCGGCCGACCGGGCGCTCGAGGTCGGCGCAGGGTCCGGCTATCAGGCGGCGGTGCTGGCGCGGCTCTGCGCCGCGGTGTTCGCCGTCGAGATCGTGCCCGCGCTGGCCGGGCATGCGCGCCAGGTCCTGGCCGACATCGGCGCCGCCAACGTGACGCTCGAGTCGTTCGACGGCAGCGGTGGCTGGCCCGCGCACGCCCCCTATGACGTCATCATCGTCTCGGCGGGGGCGCCGCGTGTCCCGCCGCTGCTCGCCGAGGAGCTGGCCGACGGTGGCCGGCTGGTGATCCCGCTCGGCCCGCCCGAGGAGCAGACGCTGGCGCTGGTCCGCCGGAACGGCGACGAATTTTCGACCTCGTACGACACGCGCTGCCGGTACGTCGATCTCCTCGGCCGGTTCGGAGTCGGTGGGGGCGCGCCGGCCGCCTAGCTTCCGGGCGGCGCTCGCGCTCGCCGCCGCGGCCGCCGCGGCCACGGCGGGCGCTTGCCACGGCGGGCGGCCGCCCATGCATCCGGAGACGCCACCCGGGCACTGGACCGTGGTCGCGCCCGGCGAGACGCTCGAGGGGGTTGCCAAGGCCGCCGGCGTCCCCGTCGAGGACCTGCGCGAGCTGAACGGGATCGAACGCGACGAGCAGGTGAAGCCGGGCGCGCTCATCTTCGTCCTGGCGCCTCCCGGGCCGGCGCCGGCCTCGTCCGCGGCGGCGGCGTGGGATCCGAACGCGCCGCGCCCGGCGCTGCAATGGCCGCTCACCACGGTCAAGGTGGTGATCGGCTCGCCGTTCGGCGGCCGCTGGGGAAAGCCCCACGAGGGGATCGACCTGCCGGCGCCGGTGGGGACGCCCGTTTTCGCCGCCGCCGACGGCAAGGTGGTCTACGCGGGGAACGGGATCCGCGGCTACGGCAACCTGATCGTCATCAAGCACGCGGGCGACCTGTTGACCGCCTACGCGCACAACTCGCTGCTGCTCGTCTCCGAGGGGCAGCCCGTGCGGGCGGGGGAGCGGATCGCGCTCGTCGGGCAGAGCGGGCACGCCACCGGCCCCCACTTGCACTTCGAGGTCCGAAGCGGCCAAATTCCACAAGACCCCATGAGTTACCTCCCCCCGCTGGCGGCCCGCCCATGAGCTCCGACGATCCGCGCCTCGCGCCCTTGCGCGCGCGCGTTCGCGACATCCCCGACTTTCCCAAGCCGGGGATCCTGTTCCGCGATCTGACGCCGCTGATGGGCGACGGCGCGGCGCTGCGCCAGACCGTGGAGCTGCTGGCCGAGCGGCTCGGGCCGCACCGGCCGGAGGTGATCCTGGCCGTCGAGTCGCGCGGCTTCATCTTCGGCGCGCCGGTGGCGGCGGCGCTGGGGATCGGGTTCGTGCCCGTGCGCAAACCGGGGAAGCTGCCGTTTCGCATCGCGCGGCGGAGCTACGCGCTCGAGTACGGCACCGACACGCTGGAGATGCACGCCGACGCCGTCGTCGCCGGCGCCCGGGTGGCGATCGTCGATGACCTCCTGGCCACCGGCGGCACGGCCCAGGCCACGGTCGAGCTGGCCCGGGAGCTCGGCGCCGAGGTAGCCGTCGCCGGGTTCGTGGTCGAGCTGGCGTTGCTCCAGGGACGGGCGCGGCTGGCCGGTGCGCAGGTCGAGTCCTTGATCGTTTACTGATGGCGGAGGCCGGCTGATGGTCGTTCGCGGCCGCTTCGCCCCCAGCCCCACCGGCCAGCTCCACCTCGGAAACGCGCGGACCGCGCTTTTCGCCTGGCTCGACGCCCGAGCGGCCGGCGGCGCCTTCCTGATGCGGATCGAAGACCTCGACCGCGCGCGTGTGCAACCGGGCGCGGAAGCCCAGCAACTCGACGAGCTCCACTGGCTGGGGCTCGATTGGGACGAAGGTCCCGACCGAGGCGGCCCTCACGCCCCGTACCGGCAGAGCGAGCGAACCGCCGCCTACGACGCCGCGATCGAGCGCCTGCTGGCAGCCGGGCGGGCGTTCCTCTGCGCCTGCTCGCGGGCCGACGTCGCCCGCGCCGCCAGTGCGCCTCACGACGAGCAGGAGCCGCGCTATCCGGGGACCTGCCGCGACACCGACCCGGCGGCCGTCGCGGCCCGCGCGGCGGCGCAGGGGAGGGCGCCCGCGGTCCGGTTCGCCGGGCGGGGCGAGCGGATCGACTTCGTCGACGAGGTCCACGGCGCGCTCGCCGCCGAGGCGGGCGGCGTCGACGACTTCGTCCTCCGCCGCGCCGACGGGACGGCGGCCTACCAGCTCGCGGTGGTCGTCGACGACGCGGCGATGGCGGTCACGCGCGTCGTGCGCGGCGACGATCTTCTGCGCTCGACGCCCCGCCAGATCGCCCTCTACCGGGCGCTCGACCTGACGCCGCCGGTCTTCGCCCACGTGCCGCTGGTGCTGGCGCCGGGGGGCGAGCGGCTGGCCAAGCGGACCCGGCCGGCGACGCTGGCCGCGCTCCGGGCCGGCGGCGTCGCGCCGGAGGCCGTGCTGGGCGAGCTGGCCGCCTCGGCGGGCCTGCTCCCGGCCGGACGCCCCGCGTCGGCCGCCGCGCTCGTAGCGGCGTTCTCGCTGCGGGCGATCGCCCGCCAGCCGGTCACCGTCGAGCTGCCGACCTCCTAGCCAGGCGTCGGAAAGACCAGCGGGAAGAGCGCCCGCGAGGCGGCCTCGACTTCGGCGCTGATGGCCGGCAGCGCGCCCAGCACCGCGGCCTTTCCGGCGGCGATGTGGGCCGCCGCCTCGGGCTCGACCACCTCGGGGAGCTCGTCCTCGTCGAGGACGTCCAGCCGGCCGGCCGGCGTCGCCAGCACGTCGACCACCAGATCGCGCCACTCGAGCTCAGCCGTCGCGATCCGCGTCCGGTCGGCGATGTTGAAGTAGTAGCCCATCGTCCGGCGCTCGGCGTCGAGCCAGTGGTACACGTTGAAGAACCGGTCGGTCCAGAAGTGGCCGAAGCTGACCGTCCCCGTGGGGAGGTCGACGCCGTGCACGTGCATCGGCGCGCGCGCGATCCAGAGCAGCACCGCGTGCGTCGCGTTCCCCGCCAGGCGCAGGCACTCGAACCGCTTCTCGCCGCCGGCGAGCGTGCGTTTGATCTCGACGACCGGGGTCAGGGCGGGCATCTTCGCGGCCGACGATAAATCTGGCGACGCTCGGCCGACAAGGTAGGTCAGCGCGCCCCCGCAACGGCCAGCGGCAGGCGGACGTCCAGGTCGGCGCGCCCATCGTCGTGCGCTCCGGCGACGGCGCGCGCCACGCCGGCGGCGGCGCAGACGAACGGGTCGGTCCCGGTGTAGCTCCCCGACGCGTTGTACGCGGCGCCCCGATCGCGCGAGCAGAAGGCTTTGTCGGGGCAGGGGGCGCAGGCGGGGTAGTCGGCGATCTTGAGCCCCCGGATCCGCTCGAACACCGGCGAGCGGCGCCAGATCTCGCCGAACGGCCGCTCCCGCACGTTGCCGGCGGCCCAGGGGACCGAGACGCAGGGGAAGACCTCACCGCGCGCCGAGATGGCGCAGTTGCCGCGCGCGCAGTTGCAGGGAAAGGCCGCCTCGTCGACCGAGCGGTCCCCCCGGGGGAGGAGATCGCGCAGCGGCCCGCGGTAGAGCGCCCCGAGCTCGTCCTCGGTGATGCGCATGGCCAGGCTCCCGCGCGTCCCGTCGTGGCGCGCCGTGACCGTGAGGTCGAGCAGGTAGGGGAGGCCCCGCGCGTCCGCCAGAGCGCGCATCGCGCCGACCTCGTGCACGTTGGGCCGCATCACGATCAGCTTGAGGCGGACCGCCACGCCGAGCGCGCGCAGGCGGGCCGCGCCGTCCAGCGTCCGCCGCCAGGAGCCGCGGATCTGCGTGACCGCGTCGTGGACCTCGGGCGTCGCGCCGTAGAGGCTGATGCTGACGCCGAGGAGGTTCCGGTAGCTGCCGAGCCGCGCCGCCGTCCCCGGCCGCAGCAGCGTCCCGTTGCTGAGGAGCTGCACCGCCAGGTTCAGCTCGCGCGCGCGGTCGAGCACCGGGAAGAGGTGGGGCGAGCTCAGCACCTCGCCGCCGGTCAGCGAGAGGAACAGCGTCCCGGCCTCGCGCAGCTCGCCGAGGACGCGCAGGATCTCGTCCAGCGACAGCTCGGGCGTCAGGCTGGCGTCGCCCGCGCAGCTGGCGGGGCCGTCGCTGTCGCGGTCGAAGTTGTAGCAGTGGAGGCAGCGGATGTTGCACTTGAGGGTCAGCTCGAACGAGACGTTGAGCGGGATCATCCGCTCGTAGGCCAGGCTCTGGACGCGGCTCACCACCTCGTGCTGGCCCACGCCGACGAGCGCGTCGTCGTCGCAGCGCGGTCCCGACGCCACGCTAGCGCCCCTCGGCGCCGAGCAGCAGGCCCTTTTCAGAGAGCCCCGCGAGCAGCTCTTCGACGCCGGCGCGCAGCTCGTCGGCGGGCGCGTCGTACTCTTCGCCGAGCGCCGCGGTGAGCGCGTCGACCGACTGGGCCGACGCGAGCAACTCCCAGACTCGGGCCGCGGTGTCGTTCAGCAGGTGGACCTCGCGCGTGCGCGGGTCGACGACGATGGTCTCCTCTTCCAGCGTCTGAAACGGCAGCCCGGGATCGCGCTTCCAGGTCATCGTCCGGCCATCTTGAGCATGGGGAGGGCCACCAGCGGGCCGAAGCTGCGGGCCAGATCGCCGACCCGGCCGGGCAGCGGCTGCCGCTTGCCGTCGCGGCAGACCAGCGTCACGCGGCCGAGGAGCTCGCCGCCGCCCGCGGCCCGGGCGGTCGCCGCCGTGAGGCGCCGGCAGGCGAGGGCGTCCTCGTCGGGCGAGGCCCCGGGGATCCAGGCCAGGATGATGTCACCGGGCGAAAGCGGCGCCCCCACGCCGGGCGGCTCCACGGCCAGCGCCTCGCCGCTCTTGAGCCAGCCCTCGGCGCCGCCCGCGCGCGGGCGGAAGGTGTACGACTGCTGCTTGCGCAGGAGCGCGCGGAACTCCGAGATGAGCTCGCGGGCGTTGGCCGGCGGCACCTTGCGCGTCACCTCGGGACCGAGGTGCGGCCCGAGCTTGCGGAACACCGCCGCCGTCGGCGCGGCCCGCGTCAGGCTCGCCTCCACCGAGCGGACCTCGGCGCAGAGCTGGACCGCCACCGCCAGGTTGCGCTCGACCGACGCGCGGTCGGTGGCGAAGGCCAGGAAGCAACCGAGCAGCCGCAGCGTCGCGTCCGACGAGGTGATCGGCGTCATCGCCACCTCGCGCGCCTGGTGCAGGAAGCCCACCGCGCGCAGCGGCCAGCTGCGCATCGAGATCCCGCCGCGCGCGAAGTCCCCCCAGAAGGGCGTTCCGAACACGCGCCAGCCGTCGTCGAGCCGTCGGACCGCCACGATCTCGTCCGACAGGACGTCGTCCGCGTCGGGGGCCTTGCGGGCCAGCGTCGTCTTGCCGGAGCCGCTCACGCCGGGGAAGATCACGCCCACGGCCGCGTGCCGCAGCCCACAGCCATGAATCAGCATCCCGCCCACGCGGGGGAGCAGGGTCGCGAACAGCACCCGCAGGACGCAGTCCAGCGCAAACGGGCTCGCCTCGCAGTGGCCTTCGCCGCGGTAGCCCGCGCCGCGGCCGCGCAAGCGCACCCCCAGATCCCACCGCTGGACCGACACGGCGTTCCCGCGGACCGTGACCTCGAGCGGGCGCGCCTCCGTCTCGGCCAGGCGCTTGCCCGGCGAGCCGCCCGGCGGGGGGAGGGGATCCAGCTTCAACCGGAGCACGAAGTCGGGCGCCGCGTGGCCGACCGCCGGCAGCGCGAAGGCGCCGTACCGAGCTCGCACCTGCTCGAGGAAGACCGGCGGGGCGCCGACGAGCGCGAGCTCGCCCACCAGGCCGCCGATCGAGAGGGTCAGCTTCTCGGAAGAGGAAGAGGAGGGAGGGCGCGCGCTCATGACATCACTCATGACATCTTCGGGAACTGCTCGCAGGAGTCCATGCCCGGGCCGTTCTTCCCACAGGCGAGGCTGTTCGATTCGAACAGCCGTCCGCTCTTGATGCGCGGCTTCTGCCACGCCTTCTTGGCGGGCCGAGCCGACTTTCGTTTGGATTTGTCAGCCACGATTCCTTCCGTTCTCTCTGCTCAAAGCTTTCCGAGCGCGTCGCGCGCGGCGGCGCGGACGTCGTTGGCCGGATCTTTCGTGCTCGCCGTCTGCAGCTCGGCGAGCGCAGGCGCCGCGGCCGCGCCCAGCTCGCCCAGCGCCCAGGCGGCGTTCTGGCGCACATAGGGGCTCTTGTCCGACAGCAGGCGCCGGTAGAGCGGGGCAAGGGCCGCGTTCTTCAGCTTCCCGAGGACCCGGGTCGAGAACGCCCGCACCCGTTCGTTCTCCTCGGCCTCGGCGCTCTTCTCGAGCGCCGCCGTGAACCGCTCGGGCTGCTGCCGGAAGGTCAGGTCGAGCGCCACGACCGTCGGAGCATCCTTGACCAGGATGGCGGTCCGCCAGCGCCCCATCACGCCGTCGACCTCGTGGGCAATCATCTCCGGGGTCTCCGGCGCCGCCGGGGCGGCGCCGACCCCCGAGAACGGACGTGACGAGAACCCCTGAAAACCGTCCCCGGGGACGCGATCAGCCGTGGCGGTGTGCCGCCTGGCACCGGGCCGCTCGTGGATCGCGAGCCAGCCCCCCCCCGCCAGTGCGGCGAGCGAGCCGGCGACGATCCACCGTTTGTCTCCCCTAGACATATCTGGTGTCGATGGCCGGGCGCGTTTTCGCGGATTGTCGATATCTTATCGTGGCTTTTGCCGCTGGCATAATTTTGGCGGAGAACGACGTTCGCCCCTTCCTGGTTACCCATCGTCGGCCTGGGAACGGGACTTGAATGAGGATCCGGGTCGCCTTCGTGCTAAAGAAAGGCCCGCAGCCAGCGGGACGGCCCCGTAGCTCAGGTGGATAGAGCGGCGGTTTCCTAAACCGTAGGTCGCCTGTTCGAATCAGGCCGGGGTCACGCTTCAGCTTTTGCGATCGGGAGGATTGATCCATGTCGATCTCGGATCTATAGAGACCACGAAGCGACCACGTGAACCCGATGCCCACCAAAACGTCGTCAGCCGGACCCGGCTCGACCCTGCCGCCGCGCCGTCCCGCGGTGCTGATCGTCGAAGACGACCGCGACGTGGCGCTGACGATCAACGACGTGGTCGAGGACAGCGGCTACCGGGCGCTCTGCGCGTCGAACGGCCGAGAAGCGCTCTCGCTGCTGGAGGTCGAGGTTCCGGCGCTCATGCTCATCGACCTGTTCATGCCCGAGATGAACGGGGTCGAGCTCTTGAAGGTCATCAAGAAGTCGCCGAAGCTCGCCTCGATCCCGCGGGTGATCATGACGGCGGCCAACGACCAGATGATCGGCGTGCGCGAGGAGGTCACCGTGCTCTACAAGCCGGTCGACTTCGACGCGCTGACGCGGCTCCTGCAACGCTACTGTGAACCGGCCGAGTCGGCCCGGTTCCAATGACAGTGCGATCGACGGGCGCCCCGCGCCTGGGGGCGCTCGGTCTGACGCTGCTGGTGCTGGGGTCCGGCGGTTGCCATCGCGATCACGCGCTCGGCCTGCCGGATTCGTTCGTCGTCTACGCGCCGGTCGAGGGGGCGCCCCGGAGCCCGGCCGGGCTGCCGCTGGTGGCTTCGGTGGCCGCCGACGATCCGCGCGCCGAGCCGCTCTACCGCCAGCTCAACCTCGGGTTCGCCAGCGAGGTGCTGCGGACCGACTACCTCGCCAAGCAGCTGGTGCGTGAGGCGAACGTCGGCGGGAAGCGCTATCCCGACGACGCCCGCGCCGCCGCCGCCCAGCCGACCGCGTTCGTGGTGGGAGGCCCCGTGGGCGCCAAGATGGGCCGGGGGCTGGCGCTCAAGGGGACCTTCGGTGGGGTCGACGAGCATCCCGAGGTCGGTTGGCTGGCGCTCCCGGCCTACCCCGACCAGGATCGGGCGCTGCCGCAGACCCTCGCCGGGCTCATCGGGTACGCCGCCGCCGCGCGCGTGGCCGCCGGCGCCGCGACGCCGCCCCCGCGCCCCTTGCTGGAGGGCTACGCCGAGGCGCTGGAGGTGATCGCCCGCGAATGGCGGATGGGGGAGGGGCCGGCCGGCACGCTGCCGGCCAGCGCGGGCACCAGCACGCAGCGCGAGCTGTTCGCCGGCGTCCGCGAGAACAAGTACGTCCTCGGCGCCGATGGCGCGCCGCGGGCCGCCGCGGACCTGCTGGAGGATCCCGGCGTGGCGGCGACCGTCCTCTACCGGCTGGCGCAGTCGAAGGCGGTCGGCCGCAAGGTGGCGCCGGCCGAGGTCTACGCGCCGTTCGTCACCGACCGGATCCCCGAGGGCGTCAGCCCGGCCGCCGTGCTCGGGCCCTTCCGAAACTTCCAGGCCAAGCTGCTCTCGGCCTGGGGGCGCGCCGTCCTCGAGGGGCGCCCGCCGAGGGACATCGGCGATCTCGTCGAGGCGTACGCGCGGGCGCTGCCGGCCGAGCGCGCCGACGTCATCCGGATCTTCGTCATCACCACCTACGGCGCCAGCGTCAAGCCGGGCGGGGTGCGCCCGCCGACCGCCGACCCGGGCACCGCGCTGCCGGAGCTGACGGCCCTGGCGGCGGAGGTGGCGGCGGGCAAATTGTCGACGCGGTCCGCGCTGCAGGCCGCGGCCGCTCCGCAGTAGCGCCCGCCAGCGGTTGCGGATAGATTCCGCGCTCCATGAGCAGCTTTTGGAACGGCCGGCGGGTGGTCGTCACCGGCGGCGCCGGGTTTCTCGGCGGCTTCGTCGTCGAGCGCCTGCGCGCCGCGGGAGCCGCGGTGACCGTGCCGCGGTCCGCGGAGTACGACCTCGTCGATCGCGCCGCCTGCCGGCGCCTGCTGGCGGACACCAAGCCCGAGATGGTGATCCACCTGGCGGCGAGGGTGGGGGGGATCGGCGCCAACCGGGCCAACCCCGGCCGGTTCCTGTTCGAGAACGCCATGATGGGGCTGCAGCTGTTCGAGGAGTGCCGCCTCGCCCAGATCCCCAAGCTGGTGGCGCTCGGCACCATCTGCGCCTACCCCAAGTTCGCGCCCATTCCGTTCAAAGAGGACGACCTCTGGAACGGCTACCCCGAAGAGACCAACGCCCCCTACGGCATCGCCAAGAAGATGATGCTGGTCCAGTCCGAGGGGTACCGGCAGCAGTACGGCATGAACAGCGTCGTGCTGTTCCCGGTCAACCTCTACGGGCCCCGCGACAACTTCGATCTCGAGTCGTCGCACGTCATCCCGGCGATGATCCGGAAGTTCGTCGGCGCGCGCACGCGCGGCGAGCCCGAGGTGACGCTCTGGGGTGACGGCTCTGCCACGCGCGAGTTCCTCTACGTCGAGGACGCCGCCGACGGGATCCTGCTGGCGGCCGAGCGCTACGACTCGAGCGACCCGGTCAACCTCGGCAACGGCGAGGAGATCGCCATCCGGGACCTGGCCACCAAGATCGCCCGCGCGGCGCGCTACCAGGGGCGCTTCGTCTGGGACACCAGCAAGCCGAACGGCCAGCCCCGCCGCCGGCTGGACGTCACGCGCGCCCGCGAGCGCTTCGGCTTCGTGGCCCGGACGCCGTTCGACGCGGGGATCGCGGCCACCGTCGCCTACTACGAACAGCACCAAAAGGAGATAGAGGACCGATGAAGCGCGCTTTGATCACCGGGGTCACCGGGCAGGACGGTTCGTATCTGGCCGAGCTGCTCCTCGGCAAGGAGTACGAGGTCTACGGCGTCGTCCGGCGAGCCAGCACCTTCAACACCGAACGGCTGGACACCATCTACCAGGACCCGCACGTCGCCGACTACAAGCTGCGGCTGGTCTACGGCGACCTCGACGACGCCAGCTCCCTCAACCGCGTGCTGCGCAGCGTGAAGCCCGACGAGATCTACAACCTCGGGGCGCAGAGCCACGTGCGCGTCAGCTTCGACGTCCCGGAGTACACCGCCTCGACGGTGGCGCTGGGGACGCTGCGCCTGCTGGAGGCGATCCGCGAGTCGGGGCAGGACAAGAGCGTGCGGTTCTATCAGGCCTCGTCGAGCGAAATGTTCGGCGGCGCCGCCCCGCCGCAGAGCGAGACCACGCCGTTCGAGCCGCGCAGCCCCTACGCCTGCGCCAAGGTGTTCGCCCACCAGCTGGCGCAGAACTACCGCGAGGCGTACGGGATGTTCATCTCCTGCGGGATCCTCTTCAACCACGAGTCGCCCCGGCGCGGGATCCCCTTCGTGACCCGCAAGATCACCCGGGCCGCCGCGCGCATCAAGCACGGGCTCGACAAGAAGCTCTACCTCGGGAACCTGGACGCCAAGCGCGATTGGGGGTTCGCCGGCGACTACGTCGAGGCGATGTGGCTCATGCTCCAGCAGGACAAGCCCGACGACTTCGTGGTGGCGACGGGTGAGTCGCACTCCGTGCGCGAGGCGCTGGACGTGGCGTTCGGAACGCTGGGGATCGACTGGAAGAAGCACGTGGAGATCGATCCGCGTTACTTCCGGCCGACCGAGGTCGATCACCTGCACGGCGACGCCGGCAAGGCGCGGCGCGTGCTCGGCTGGAAGCCGAAGGTGACCTTCAAGCAGCTCATCGAGATGATGGTCAAAGCCGACGAGGAGGACGTCCGCCTCACGCTGGCCGGCCGCGCCCCGAGCGCCTAGCGTCCATCCCCAGGCCATGGGTGACGGGCGAGGAGGGGGAGGGCGGCCGGTCGCGCTGGTGCTGGGCGCGCAGGGCTTGCTGGGCAGCGCGCTCTGCCGGACGCTGCCCGCTGCGGGGTGGCGCCTGGTGGCGGCGGCGCACGCCGACTGTGACATCAGGGACGCCGCCGCCGTGCAGGCGCTGTGCGCGCGGACGCGCCCCGCCGCCGTGTTCAACGCGGCGGCGTACACGAACGTCGACGCCGCCGAGGACGAGCCCGCGCTGGCCGAGGCGGTGAACGCCGCCGGCGCCGAGAACGTGGCCCGCGCGGCCGCCGCCGCGGGCGCCGCGATCGTGCATTACTCGACCGACTTCGTCTTCGACGGCACGCTCGAGCGACTCTACGACGAGCGAGATCCGCCGTCACCTCAGGGGAGCTACGCCCGCAGCAAGGTCGCCGGTGACGCGCGCGTGGCGGCCGCGACGCCGCGCCATTTCATCCTGCGCGTCGGCTGCCTCTACGGCCGCGGCGGCCGCAACTTCCCCTCGACGCTCGTGCGCCGCCTGCGCGGCGGCGAGACCCTGCGGGTCGATCGCGACCGCCGCGCCTCGCCGACCTGGGTGGACGAGCCGGCGCGCGTGTCGGCGGCGCTGGCGGGGACCACCTTCTACGGCCTCTACCACTGCACGGCGGCGGGGGAGACGAGCTGGGCCGAGTTCGCCCGCCGCATCGCCGCGCGGCTCGGTCTGCCGGAAGAGCGCGTGGAGGCCCTCCCGACCGCGGCGCTGGCGCTGCGCGCGGCGCGTCCCGTACGCGCCATCCTCGACAACCGCGCCCTGCGCGAGCGCGGCCTCGATTCGCTGGCGTCGTGGGAAGACGGGCTCGCCGCCTACCTCGCGGACGCGCTCGCCGACGCCCCGACCTGAGCCGGCGCGGCGCACCCGCGCGGAGCTACCTCTGGTCCGCGCATTCGACCAGCGCGCTCGCGTGCCGCAAGGACTCGAACGTCCCCGCGTCCGTCCACCAGCCGGGCAGGACGTCGAACGTCAGGTCGCCGCGGGCGATGTAGGCGTTGTTCACGTCGGTGATCTCCAGCTCGCCGCGGCCCGAGGGGGCCAGCCCGTCGACGATCTCGAACACCGTCTCGTCGTAGAAATAGATCCCGGTCACCGCCAGGTTGCTCGGGGGATTGGCGGGCTTCTCGATGATCTTGGTCACCCGGTCTCCCGCCGTCACGGCGACCCCGTAGCGACCGGGGTCGCTCACCTCCTGGACGAGGATCTTGGCGCCGCTCCGTTGCCGCCGGAACGCCTCGGCGAACGGGGTGAGGGGACTTTGGAAAATGTTGTCGCCGAGGATGACCGCCAGCCGGCCGCTGCGCCCGAAGCGGCGCGCCAGCCCCAGCGCCTGCGCGATCCCGCCGGCCTCGTCTTGCACGCGATAGGTGAGCTCACAGCCGAATTCCCGGCCGCTCCCGAGCAGCCCCACGACGTCCCCCATGTGATGAACCCCGGTCACCACCAGGATCTCCGAGATCCCGGCCTCCACCAGCTTCTTGAGCGGGTGGAAGATCATCGGCTCCCGCCCGACCGGCAGGAGGTGCTTGTTCGTGACCTTGGTCAGCGGAAACAGCCGCGAGCCCGTTCCGCCCGCCAGCACCACGCCGCGCAGATCGCTCACGATCGCTCCCGGCCCGGCGCCAGGCGCTGCGCGTATTGCTGCTCGTAGTAGCTGCGGTACGCGCCGCTGCGGACCCGCGAGGCCCACCCGTCATTGGCCCGGTACCAGGCCACGGTCTCGGCCAGACCTTCGTCGAACCGCCGGCGGGGGCGCCAAGCGAGCTCTCCGCGAATCTTGCCGGCGTCGGTGGCGTACCGCCGGTCGTGCCCCGGGCGATCGGCCACCCGGCGGATCAGCGATTCGTCCCGGCCGCAGTGGCGGATGATGGCCCGGACGACGTCCAGGTTGGCCCGCTCGTCGTCGGCCCCGATGTTGTAGACCTCGCCCGAGCGACCGCGCTCGAGGATCGAATCAATCGCCTCGCAGCTGTCCTCGACGTGGATCCAGTCCCGCACCTGGCCGCCGTCGCCATAGACCGGCAACGGCAAGCCTTCGAACGCATTCAAAATCATCAGCGGGATCAGCTTCTCGGGGAACTGGTAGGGCCCGTAGTTGTTCGAGCAGCGCGCGACGACCACGTCCAGCCCGTGCGTGTGGTGAAACGCCAGCGCAAAATGATCGGCAGCGGCCTTGCTGGCCGAGTACGGGCTGCGCGGCGCCAGGGGCGTCAGCTCGTTGAACTTCCCGGTCGGCCCCAGCGACCCGTACACCTCGTCGGTCGACATCTGCAGGAAGCGGCGTACGCCCGCCGCCCGCGCTGCCTCCAGCAGGCTGACGCACCCCCCGACGTTGGCGTCCAGAAACGGGACCGCTGACACGATGCTCCGATCGACGTGGCTCTCGGCCGCGAAGTTCACCACCGCCTCGATCGCGTGTTCGCGCAGCAGCGACTCCATCTTGGCCCGGTCCCGGATGTCGGCGCGCACGAACACGTGCTTCGAATCGCCCTCGAGCTCCCTGAGGTTCTCCAGGTTCCCCGCGTACGAGAGCACGTCCACGTTGACGACCAGCGCGTCCGGTCTCTTGCGGCGGACCAGCCGGACGTACGCCGATCCGATGAACCCGGCGCCGCCGGTAACCAAAAGCCTCATGGGGCGCAGAGTTTCGTTCAAGGGGCCCGAATATTCAAATGCCACGGGCTTTTCCAGGGGTTTCGCCGCCGCCGGGTGCTTCGTGAGGACACGCTCTGCGGCCCCTCCGCCCGCCTTTCCCGAGCTCTGCGGGTCTGTCGGGTCATATCGCGGGCGGAGCCCCAATGCCACACGGCATCGGGGTTACCACGGAGCAGTTCGAAGCGACCAACTCCACCACTCACGGTGCTGCCGAAATAGGACAGTCGTGCTCGTCATTCGATGAACGGTGAAGTCATCCCAAGGCACGAGTCATCGATGCGTTCGACAACCACAAGAGCGCAAAGACCTCGAAGAAGAATGGAGGGACGACACATGAGACCTGATCACGGTTCCAGGAACTTACAAGGCTGGCGATCTGCGCACGGTTGGACCGCCCTCGGCCTGTGCCTCGTTGCTGCCAGTTGCGGCGCACCGCCGGACAGCGGATCCAGTGCCGGCTCGAGCACCACCGGAACCAGCAACATCGAGCAGACGCGCTCGGCCTTGCTCGCCGAGTGCCCCGAGGATCCTAACAGCTGCAACATCTCTGGCTCCCAGGCCGTATCCTCGGGAGCCGCTCAAGCGAAACAACTCCTCACTTACACCAAAGATATAGTCAACGAGGTGGGAGACGTCTTTGCCGCGGACCCGAATTACGCAAAAGATGGAACGGATATAATTTCCTTGCTCCAGGATTTCTTCTTCAGCCCGAGCTCGCCCAACATAGAGGGCGACCTGACGTGTCTGAGCTACGAGGTCGCGTGCGTCGCGCAGGGGCTCGACTGGGAGATCCGAGAGAGCACCTGGGAGTCCGATTGGGGCGAGGTAAATCAGGCACTGAAGGACATGCCGAGCGGGTTCACGACGGGCTCCGCCGATGACCACGACTCCGCGGTCGCGACGCAGAATGCCGGTCTACCCCTCACGTTCTCGCGGCTCTTCGTCCAATCGGCCACGGACGGCGACGGAAACTGGAAGAAGACCATCACCAACTCCGCCCCAGAGTCGATGGGCACCGACGCCGCGGGGAAAGCCATCTCGTTCGACTGGCAGGCCGGCTTTACGCGCTTCATGGCGCTGATCCCGCAGCGTTTGGCGATCATCGGCTATCTGGACCCCACGTTCCAGGCCGACAGATTGCGCTCCTTGGAGATCGACGGAACCGACGGCTATCGACCCACCCTCCAGAACTGGCTCAACAACTGGATGCTTCCAGGCGTACGTTGTGACACGAAGGATCGTATTTTGCCGCACTACAACAACAACAGCGAAGGTTACGACTACTATTATTACGACCACACCGACGTCGCTTGCGCCGATGTCAACAGCGGCCTCTCGCAAGAGACCACTTACGTCATTCCCAACTACAATTCATGCATAACAAACCACTGTACCAACGGCCAAACGACTCCCGGTGGTGTCGAATGCTTTGGCGGCCAGAATCATCCGCTTTCAGACCATTACACGGTTGATTCGACTTGCACGGCGAACCTGCCGGGCCAAAGCTCGGTGCCTCCGATGGAAGACACGCTCCGGCGTGAGGTCCTGCTGGAGCTGCCCGGCTTCGAGGTGCACTCGGCGATCGACGGTCTCTACCGCATCACGCATCCGCAGCCCGATCTCACCCAAACGGCCGGACGGATCGCCCTCTCGGCGAACACAGGGCTATGCCTCGACGTGCCGAACGCAAGCTCGACGCCGGGCACGGCGGTACAGCTTTGGTACTGCAATGGCGGCGCAGCCCAACAGTGGCATTACGATCGCACGGCGCAGACCATCACCAACACCGCGTCCGGCATGTGCCTGCAGGCCCGGCCGGATAGTAACGGATTCGATTTCGGAGACTTCTACCCTGGCAACCCGGTCGAGATTTCCGAGTGCCTCGGCGGAGGCACGAACCCTCCGCCCGCCCGCCAGCTCTGGACCTACGATCCGGAGAAGGGCATCATTCGCAACGGGCTCGGTACCGTCCTCGACGTGAAGTGGAACAACGAGCAAGCCGGCACCACGGTCTGGCTCTGGGACGAGAACGATGGGCCCTCCCAGCAGTGGTACGCGGATGGACCGGTGCCGTTCTACGATGGGTCCACCGGGTGCACCGTCGGCGGAACGTCGATGCACTGCTGCCCGACGGGCAGCGCGATGGTAGGGGCGAGGCTCGATCAGAACGTCTTCAAGTGCGCCTGGCTGCGAGATGGGACGGGCGCGATCAGCCTGGACGTCGGGACGCAACGTAACGGCATGCATACGTGCCCGCTCGGATCTGTCATGGTCGGCTACCACCAAGACTTGGACCAGCTCGCCTGCCAACAAATCCCCGGCAACCCGATCAGCAGCGAACGCATCGATTACGGCACGGAGGACGACTATCCGATGCACGTCTGTGATACGTCGTTCTTGAACGAGGCCATGTCTGGCGTTTCTCCGAGCCAGAACCTGCTCACCTGCGCCACCGACCCGATCCTGCGCTGATGAACGAAGAGCGGGCGGGGTAGCTCTCCGCCCGCTCCGCGTGGCCCGGCGGGGCCCGGCGGGGCCCGCGGCAAGGCCCTGCCGGCCGCCGTGGTCACGTGTCAACGCTAAGTAGAAATGTCCGGGTTTCTGCCAAGTAGAAATGTCCGGTCCGACAGGGCCTGAGCTCGCTCCTTGCGACGCTGGGCCGCGCGGAGATTCTGAGCCCTCGTGCGCTCCTTCTGGTCTTCCTCGAACTGGGCAAGAAAGGCAGCGACAGCACCCCCGCCGGCGTCGCTCGTGGCGAAACCTGGCGCTCGGCCGGCCTCAGCAGCAGCTCTGATCCGGTCCTTCTGCCGGAGCGTCAGCTTCCTCGAGGCCAGGCGGGCCTGGTCCCGTTGGTCTCCTTGCGGCTCATGCTGACCAGCTCGGTTGCCATTGGTCGGGCCACCGTGCCGCTTCCAGCCGCCAGAACCGGACATTTCTACTTGGCACAAACCGGACATTTTCATGTGGCTGCTGCATCACGATGTCCGATAAGAAGTATTCCGTTAACTAAACGCCCCAGCGCGATGGGCGCCCCGGGAGAGATCCCGGGCGCCCTCGCCCCCGAGGGCCTCTCGTGTGCACCCACTCGATCGATGCCATCGTGCCCGGCTCGCCGGAGTTGTCGCCCGTGTACAAGATGATCGTCGAGACGTTGCCGAGGGGCGAGAAGACCGGCCCGATCCCACGTTGTTTTCTTCTCTCCGGGTGTGGGTTGTGGGAGGAGAGCGGCCCATGAAATTTCGAAGAAAGACGGGCGTGCGTCTCGCCGGAGGCCTGTGCTACCCTAGAGTCGGAGCCGGATGGACTTCGACGAGTTCGAACAGCTGGTCTTGAAGGTGCTGTTCGAGACCGACGTGCCGGTCACGGCCGCGCACGTCGCCTACCTCGGTCGGACCTCCGTACGCACCGCAGAGAAGCACCTGGCGCGCATGGTCGAGCACGGAACGCTCAACGTGCGCACCAACACCGCTGGCGTGGTCGAGTACATCTACCCGGGCCGCAAGCCGATCGCGGCGCACGCCGGGGTGGCCGAGACCGCGCTGGGACCGCCGCCGATCTCGACCGGCGATTCATTCTTTCTGACGGTGCGGCCGCGCACGAGCCCGGTCACTGCGGTGATGCTCTCCATGCTGATCCCGGGCGCCGGCCACATCTACGCCGGGCGCGCCGGCGCCGGCGTCGCCTGGATGGCCACGACGCTCATGGGCTACGCCTGCTGCTTTTTGCCCGGCCTCTTCCTGCACGGCCTCTGCCTGGTGAGCGCCGCGCAGACGCGCCGCGGCAGCTAGGTTCAACCCGGCTTCAACTAGCCTGGGCGAGGTTCACCGGTTCCCGGGGCTTCCAGGCTCTCCTCTTTGCGCTCCTTGAGCTGGCGGAGCTCGTCCAGGGCGCGCTGGACGGCCGGTGTGCCGGCCGCCCCGCTCCCTTCGATGGCGGCGACGGCGCTGCCCACCGCCTTCACGTCCGCGATCACCCGCTCGCGCACCGCCTCGTGCATCTCGCGGAACGACGAGTAGAACTCCTGCAGCTCGTCCCCTTTCCGCAGCCCCGACGGCGCCGGCATCATCCGGTTGTCGCGCACCCGGGCGAACAGGCTGGAGATCTTGTAGAGCGGCCCCACCACCTTGTGCGTGATGAGGATGCCCACCGCGCTGATCGACAGCACCAGCACGATCCCGAAGCCGATGATCCCCCAGAGGACGATGCGATCGGAGTTGGCGAACTGGGTTTGAAGCTCCTGCGCGGTCGCCGGATCGGCCAGGCCGGTGAAGAGGATGATGCGCGAGATCTCGCGCGTCGCCTGGTACATCTTGAAGCCGAGGCCGGCCGTCAGGAAAATCGCCACCACGACGATCGTTGCCGTGTAGCGAAGCTGCAGCCCGACGTCGAGCAGGTAGTTGCGCATCTTGCGCTTGTAAGCCGGCCGCGCTGCGGCTGCTTCGCTCGTGGTCATGACACCCTCCCGCTGCGCATGTCGTGTGGATCCATTTTATCTATCCGCCTTGCGACTTGAAGAAATGCCCCAGATCGTCGGCCAGCTGCCCGGCTGACGCCTCGAGACAATCGTGGCGCGCGCTGTCCTTGTCGCGCGGCCGTGAGCCCGACTGCACGCTGGCGCCCGCGTTGGTCCAGCTGATGATGCTCTTGGTCGGCCAGCGCGCCACCATCACCTTGACGTCGCAGTTCGTCTCCGAGGCGCCCCCACCCATCACGTCCTCGAGCTTGGTGATGTTGCCGTCGATGAAGAACCCCAGCATCCCGCTCTTGGCGAAGTTGTGCTGATCGGCGGCGGTCAGCGACAATGTCACCGAGGGGAGCTTTCCCAGCTCCTGCGCCAGGGCGTCCGCGATCATGCGCGAGGCCTCGGGCCCGGCCGACTTGACGCCCCCGGTGAAGGGACCGAACGCGAGATAGATCTTGGCCCGCTTGCCGCCGCCGCCCGACAGCAGCGCCAGCGCCGCGGTGGCCTGCGACTTCACGAACCCGTCGCTCTCGTGATGCAGCAGGCTGCGAAGTGCGTCGCTCGCCGAGCTGTCGCCGATCTTGCCCAGCGACTGGGCCGCGATGCCGCGCACCGAGTTGTTCTGATCGCCGAGCGCCTTGATGAGCGCCGGCACCGCCGCCGGTCCGCCCACCTTCCCCAGCGTCAGCGCGGCGCTCACCCGCACCTTGTAGCTCGGATCCTCGACCACCGCACGGCAGAGGTCCTCGACGCTGACCCCTGCCCGGGCGTGTCCGGCCACGAAGACCAGCAGGGCCAAGGTGGCGGCGCTCCCCAGGGCGCGGGCCGCGCGCGGCAGCTTCATCTCGGCTCCACGGGCGCGCCCGAGCGCCCATGGGCCCCGCCCCGCTTGGGACGCGGGCCGCTCCGCTGCCACCCGAGCTCGAACACGAACGCACACCCCTTGCCCCCCTCGTAGTCCTCGGCCCAGATCCGCCCGTCGTGGAGATCGATCACCGCGTGGGCCAGCGCCAGCCCGAGCCCGTAGGTGGCCGACCCGTGGCCGCGGCGGCCGTAGGGCTCGAAGATTCGCATCCGCTCCGCGACGGCCAGCGCCGGCCCGGGCGCCACCGCCCGGAAGCGGACGCCGCTGTCGGTCGCGCCCACCTCGATGGAGAGCGTCCCCCGCGAGGGGATCCGGCGCAGCGCCCCCATGCCCAGGTTCAGCATGGCCGCGGCCAGCAGATCGCGATCGCCGTAGAGCGCCCGCTCGTTCTCGGGCCGTTTGAGCGCCAGCCCCTTGTCGGCGATGCTGGCGTGCCGTCGCAGCTCCTCGACCACCTCGGCCGCCGTCTCGCCTAGGAACATCCGGGTCTCGCGCGGGACGAGCTGCCCGGTCTCGTAGCGGTCGTAGTCGACCACGGTGCGCATGGTCCCCTTGAGCCGATCGAACACCCCCTGCGCGTCCGAGACGCTCTCGTCGAAGTCGCGCCGGCGCGGATCGCCGTCAGGAGGCGCGAACCTCGACAGGTAATCGACGTTCGCCGCCAACGCCGCCACCTGCCCGGTCAGATCGTGCAGGAAGTGCGACAGCCAGTGCCGCCGCTCGACGATCTCGGTCTGCTGCGTCCGGTGGCTCCGCTCCGCCCGCCGGTGCAGCGCCCGCGTGCGCAGGAGCGCCCACAGCCGCGCCCGCCGCTCCTGCGCGTCGGTCGAGGGGGCGAACACGGCGTCGGCGCCCACGGTCAGCGCCCGCAGCCGGAAGCTGCGCAGGTCGTTGAGCCCGCAGATGATCACCGGCACGAAGTGCGTGCGGACGTTGTCCTTGAGGCGCCCGCACAGGTCGACGCCGCCGGTCGGCGGCACGCGATCGTCGACGAGCACGACGTCGGGCGGGTGCAGCAGCGCCTCCTCGAACGCCGAATCGGCGTCGTCCGCCGTCCGCACCGACAGCCCCTGCCCGCGCAGGAACGAGATCAGCGGTCGGGCGATCGCCCGGTCCGGCGCGACGACCAGACCTTCAGCGTCGCTGGGGAGCGGGAGCTCGTTGCGGTGGGTGGTCCTCTCGTCGGGGAGCATCTCGGCAGAGCCCGCGCCCATGATAGAGCACCGTGCGGTTTTGAGCTATCGCCTCCGCACAGGTCGCGCAAAGATCAGCGTCAGGATCGCGGCGCCGAGCAGGCCCCCGATTGCGCCGCCGATCGTGTCGGCCAGGAGGTCGTGCCAATCCGGTGTACGCTTGGGGGTGAACGACTGGTGAAATTCGTCGCTCGCCCCGTAGAGCAGGCAAAAGATCGTCGCCGCCGCCACGAGCCGGGCGCGCGTCCAGTGCGGCCAGGTCAGGCGCGCCGCGCGCACCACGAGCGCGCCCAGAATGGCGTAGACGGCAGCGTGCACGAGCTTGTCCGACTGGCCCGGCAGGACCGGCAGCTCGCTCCCCGGCACCGACGACGCCAGGAAGATGACCACCGTCCAGAGCGGGACTGGAACCCACGCCCAGAAGACCGCCGGCGAGACCCGATCTGTCATGGCGCGTCGACTATCCCCAGTTATCCTACATGTAGGTTTTTTGACTTCATCTCACGACAATGTACGATGGCTGCATGTCGAACTTCGATTCCCCTTCCGGAGAGACCTCCCCCGCCGCCCCCGACGACGCCCTCCGGGACCAGCGGGCACATCTCCGGTTCGACAAGATGTTCACGGTTCGCGTCGAGTCGCTGCTGTTCGGCGAGACTTATTGCATCGCCCGCAATGTCTCCGCGGGCGGGATCTTCCTCGAGCTGCCCGACCCTCTCCCGCTCGGCGCCTCGGTGCGCGTCTGTTTCCTCGCGCCCGACGGCATCGGCGAGGTGGTGGCGACCGGCGAGGTCAAGAACCACTACTTCATCAACTTCACCCAAGCCGGCACGAGCCGCGCCGTCTCCGGGATGGCGGTCCGCTTCACCTCGTTCGAGAACGAGAGCCACCGCGTGCTCGCGGACTGTCTGTCGCGCATGCGCGTCCTGCACTGATCGCGCGCGGGCGCGCTACTCCTCCGCCTGCGGGCGAACGACGATCGTGTCCGGCAGATCGACCGTGGCGCCTGGTTCGATCGGGATCTCCACCTCGCGCGGGCCGCTGATGATGGGGAGCGTCCGCGCGCCGACCCGGACCGAGATCTCGTAGCGTCCCGGCAAGAGCGCCCCCACGGTGAATGCCCCGTCGTGGTCGACCTCGCCGACGGCCTTGCGCGGCAGCGCCAGCGGCGACTGTCCGAACAGGACCGCGCGCGTGTCCGGATCGAGGGTCGAGCCGCCGCGGGTGACGATGCGCCCGCGCACGCGCGCCCCCTTCTGCGTCAGCTTGAGCTCGATCTGCGCGTCGAGGTTGGTGTCGCTGATCTCGATCTTCTCGGGCGGGAAGACCAGCATCTCCCCGCGCCGCGCCCAGAGGTAATAGGTCCCCGGCTCGAAGCGATCCTGGGCGAACTTCCCCTCGCTGTCGACCGCCCAGATGATCGGTGAGGCGGCGTTGCCGCCGCTGGCCGAGGGGAGCGCCACCACGGTCGCGTTGGCCTGCCCTTCGCCGTCGGCGTCCAGCACGCGTCCCTCGATGACGCCGGCGCGGACCATCTTGAACCCCACCCGCGTCGCCGGCGCCATCACGCCCCACTTGAGCATCTGCGGCAGCCACCCGAACTTCGAGGCGCGCAGGAAGTAACGTTTGACGTCCAGCCCCGCGATGACGTACGTGCCGTCGTCCGCGCTCTGCGCCTCGCCGGCGTCGACCAGGTCGTCGGGGCTGCGCACGGCGTGGATGGCGACGCCGCCGATCGGGTCGCCGGTGCTGCTGGTGACGCGCCCGCGGATGGTCGACTCGGGCGCGAGGCGGAAGTTCCGCAGCGTGTTCCCCGCGCGGTCGATTTTCAGGTCGGCGATCTCGGTGGCCAGGCCGGCGTGGCTCACGCGCAAGGTGTAGCTCCAGGGGCCGGCGCGCAGCCGGAGATGATAGCTGCCGTCCTTGCCCGAGGTGTCGTCCAGGATGTCAGTCCCCTGGAACCAGACCCGCACCTTGGCCCCTTCGATCCGCCGCCCCGACTCGTCGGTGACGCGCCCTTGCACGATCGCCTCCGGGCGGTCGGCGGTGTCGCGCCGGAAGACCTCGCGGCGGAACTCCTGCTCCGTCGGAAGCAGGCAGCTCGGCACCGTCCGCCAGGGGACGGCGCACTCGGGGGCCAGGTGCGAACAGAAGTCGACGCAGTTTCCCGGATCCTTGGGATCGCAGAGCGAGGGCGGGACGGCGTCGGGCTCGACGAGCGGCGGCGTCGGCCCGCGGCCTTCGCACCAGACGCACCCCTCCGGTCGCTCGACGCAGCGAACGTCGCGCGCGTCGATGAACGACGACGAGGTGTTGGGGGCCGCCGAACGGCCGCGCGAACGGCGGCAGCCCTCCGCAGGCGCCACCAGCGCCGCCGCGAGCGCCACCAAGAGCGACGCGTGAGCGAAGGCGAGCTTGGCTCGCCGGAGCTCGTCGCGGGAGGGTTCGGGAACCCTCCCAGGGTTCCCGAAAAGGAGGATTCGTCTTCTCGCCACCGCGCTCTGTCGTGTAGATCGGAGAGGCGTTTTACTCAAGGGCGACATGACCCCTCCCCTGTTCATCGTGCTCGAAGGGATCGACGGCTCGGGCACCACCACTCAGCTCCCGCTGCTCGAGCGCCACCTCGAGGGGCGCGGGCGGCGCGTGCACACCACCCGCGAGCCGAGCCAGGGCCCCGTCGGCCGGCTGCTGCGGGAGATCCTGCTCGGCGGACACAAGCTGCCCGACGGCCGGCCCGCCGATGGTCCGGCCATGGCGCTGCTGTTCGCCGCGGATCGACGCGATCACCTGACGCGCGAGATCGATCCCGCGCTCGGCGCCGGGGCCGACGTCGTCTCGGACCGCTACCTGATGTCGTCGCTCGCCTATCAGGCGCAGGAGGCCGATCGCGCCTGGGTCGCCGGCCTCGCGCGCGAGCTGCGCCAGCCCGACCTCACCCTGCTCCTCGACGTTCCCGTCGCCGTCGCCGCCGCCCGCCGGCGCGCCGCCGGCCGCCCCGACGAGCGCTACGACGCCGACGAGGTCCAGGCGCGCGTCGCCGCCCGCTACCGCGAGCTCTGCGCCGCCGACCCGCGCGCCCTCATCCTCGACGCCAGCGGGTCAATCGCGGGGGTCGCGGCCGCCGTCGCCGGTGCGGTCGACCGCCTGCTCTGAGCGGGCGGAAGCGCCCTAGTGGTGCTTCTTGCCCTTCGACTTCTTGGCGGAGTGCTTCTTGGCCGCCGCAGGATGCCCCTTCGCCGCAGGCTGATCTTCTTCCTCGTCGTCGGCGGCCTTGGCCGGCGCAGCGGCGGCCTTGGCCGGCGCTGCGGCCGCCTTGGCCGGTGCAACGGCCGCCGGCGCCGCGGGAACGGCCGCGGGAGGCGGAGGCGGAGGCGCGGGCGGCGCCGCGGTGGGGACCTGAACCGGCGTCAGCGCGGCCGCGCTCTGCGCGACGTGCTTTCCGCGGAACGTGAGGTAGAGGCCGATCACGACGGCGACCACCACCGCCAGGGCGGCGACGATGATGGCAGTCCGCTTGCCACCGCCGATCTCGCCCATCATTTCTTCCGCGCTCATCCGGTCGCCGGGGACGACGCCGCCCACCGTGGGGAGCGCGGCGCTGGTCGCCCCCGATCGCAGCGAGTACTTCTTGCGGTCATCCACGGACAGTGACCCGTCGTCGCGGTAGCGCTCATCGAGTGGCTTCGCGTCGACCGGCGGCACCTCGGGCTCCGGCCCCGGCGCCGGCACCCCTTTGGCGCGCGCCGTTTCGAGCTTGGCGCGGGCGTCGGCCACCATCTGGTCGACGTCCCCCTGCTTGAACCAGAGCGTTTCACGAAATGCCGCGGCGCCCGTCGCCCTGGCCGGCCCGGCCCCGGCGGCCGGCGGCGGCGCGGCAGCCACGGGCGGCGGCGTCACCTGCATCGAGCCGCTGTCGCCCACGTCGGCGGGCCGGCCCAAGGCGCCCGGAATCGAGCTCGAGAGCTTGCCGGCCGCTGGCAGCGCGACCATCGTCGCCGCGATGGCGGCGCCGTGCGTCCGGCGTGGCCCCGGCGGCTCGGCGCCGGGCAGCGGCGCGACCGGTGGCGGCGTGGCGTTGGGATCACGCGGCTGCTCGGAGGCGACCAGCGCGATCGGCTGCGTGACGTTCGGCCCGGTGGCGGGGGGCGCCGCACCGTTGGCCTCGGCCCGCGCCGCCAGCGCCTGCTTGACCAGGTTCTGCGCCTCGGCCGAGCCGCCGGCGAACATCATCGTCTTGGCGAAGCCGACCCCCTTGGCCGAGTCGCTGGTCGAGGCCGCCGCCATCATCCCCGCCACGTCGGTCAGGAACTGCCGCAGCGTGAGCGGGCGGCGGTTGGGGCTCTTGTCCATCGCCTTCATGATCACCCGGTCGACCTCGGCGTTGAGGCCCTGCACGCGCAGGCTGGGCGGAACGACCGTCCCCTTGAGGACCTCGGCCAGCACCGCGCCCGGATTGGCCCCCTCGACCGGCGGCTGCCCGGTCAGCATGAAGAGCATGATGCCGGCCAGGCTATAGGTGTTCGACCGCTGGTCGACGAGCTTCCCTTCGGCCTGCTCGGGCGAGAGGTACTCGGGGACGCCGAAGACGGTCTCGGTGACGGGCACCGGAGCCACGAAGTTGATCAGCTTGACCTGGTCGTCGGCGGTGACGAGCACGTTCTTGGGGGCGAGATCGTGGTGGACGACGCCGACCTTCTGACCTTCGAGGAGCGCCTCCCCGATCTGCGCGGCGATCTTCTTGGCCCGCTCCAGCGGGAACGCTCCCGACGCCGCGACCACCTCGGTGAGCGTCTTCCCCTCGCAGAGCTCCGTGACCACGAACAGCTGGCCGTCCGGCTCCTTGCCGAAGTCGAGGACCCGAGCCACCCGGACGCTCTGTGCGCGCTGGAGCTGTTTGAGCTCGCGCTGCGAACGTTCGACCACCGCGGGCGAGGTCAGGACCGCGCGCGTGACCCGCTTGTAGACGACGTTGGCGCTCGTCTGCGTGTCGCGGGCGCGGAAGACCTCGCCGCTGCGCGTGCCGCCGATCTGCCCTTCCATCTCGTAGCGCGCGGCGGGCTCGTAGCGCGCGGCGGGCGGCGCGGAGATGACCTCCAACCGGCGCGGCCCCGTGGGCGTGGCGCAGGTCTCTTGCGGGCAGAAGTTGGCGTCGTCGGGATACTTGGTCTGGCAGTTCGGGCAGACTTTCATCCGGCTCCTGGCCTCACGACCTGATGACGAGCAAGCAGCGAGGTCGCCGATCGTCGCGCGACGTCAAACCCTAGTTAACACACACTTCGGCGACAAGATCAATAATTGCCCCCACCCCCAACGGGGAAGGAGGGGCGCCGCGCCTGCCTGGGCTGGCACCTCGGGCCAGGCCTAGGCCTTGCCGGGCTCGCCGAGGTCGGCGAAGAGCTTCTCGGCCGAAGGGGTCGAGCGCTTGGACTCGACGGCCTTGCGCTTGTTTCCCATGTTGGAGTGCTTGCGCACCCGGCGCTTCCAAGTCTTTCGTGTGTTCGAAGCCATGACGGCGGCCTTCTATCACAGCCGGGTCGCCGAGACCACTCCCTGGATCGTCTCCAGGTTGCGGAGCACGGTCTTGAGCTGGTCGAGGTGGCCGACCGTGACCTGGAAGGTGTTCACCGCCCGGCCATCCTCGGTCGTCCGGCACTTGGCCTGCGAGATGTTGACCCCGTGCTCCGTGAAGAGCTTGGACATCGCGGCCAGCAGCCCCGGGCGGTCCGAGCAGGTGACCTGGACCGCGACCGGGCGGAGCGTCTTGGCCTCGTCGTCCCAGGCGACGTCGACGCGGCGGGCAGGATCGAGGTCGAGCGCCTTCGGGCAGTCGCGGGTGTGGATGACGACGCCGTGGCCGCGGCTGATGAAGCCGACGATCGAGTCGCCGGGCACCGGCGAGCAGCACTTGGCGAACTTGACCAGGATGTCCGCCTCCCCCTGGACCTTGATGCCGCCGATCGACCGCTTGGGGACCGGCCGGCGGGCGGCGGCGGGGATCTCCGTGGCGTGGGCGACGGGCGCGGCGGCGCCGCTCGCCACCCGGTCGACCAGCACGGCGTCGGCGGCGTGGCTGGGGCTGACCTTGCCGTACCCGACGGCGACCAGCAGATCGTCGGCGGTGCCGAGGCGCAAGCGCTGCGCCGCCGAGTCGAGCAGCCCCTCGCGTTCCGCCGAGGCGAGCGCGGCGTCCTGCTTGCGCAGCTCGCGGCCCAGCAGATCGCGCCCCATCTGGCGGCTGCGCTCGCGCTGCTCCATCCGGATGAAGTGGCGGATCTTGGTGCGGGCGCGGCTGGTGACGACGAACTTGAGCCAGTCCTTCGACGGCTTCTGGTTGGCCGAGGCGAGGATCTCGACGGTGTCGCCGTTGCGGAGCGCGTAGCGCAAGGGGACGATGAGCCCGTTCACGCGCGCGCCCGAGCAGTGCTCGCCGACCTGCGAGTGAATGGCGTAGGCGAGGTCGATGGGCGTCGAGCCCTTGGGGAGCGCCTTGACGTCCCCCTTGGGCGTGAAGACGAAGACCTCGTCCTGGAAGAGGTCGATCTTGACCGTCTCGATGAACTCGGTCGGATCTTTCAGATCGCGCTGCCACTCCATCAGCTGGCGCAGCCAGGCGAACGCCTTGCCGTCGTCGGCGCCCGGCGTCTTCTGCTCTTTGTATTTCCAGTGGGCGGCGATCCCCTGCTCGGCGATGCGGTGCATCTCCTGGGTCCGGATCTGCACCTCCATCCGCTCGGCGCGCGGCCCGATCACCGTGGTGTGCAGCGACTGATAGAGGTTCGGCTTCGGCAGCGCGATGAAGTCCTTGAAGCGCCCCGGGACCGGCGTCCAGTTGGAGTGGACGACGCCCAGCACGGCGTAGCAGTCGCGCACCGACTCGGTGATCACCCGGAAGGCCAGCACGTCGTAGATCTGCTCCACGTCGCGACCGGTCTTCTTCATCTTCTGGAAGATCGACCAGAGGTGTTTGGCGCGGCCGTAGACCTGCGCCTTGACGTCCGACTCGGCGAGCACCGTCTTGAGCCGCTCGACGACCTCGGCGATGTACGAGTCGCGCGAGCCGGCCGTCTCGGCCAGCCGCGCCACCAGGTTCCCGTGCTCGGTCGGATCGAGGTAGCGAAAGGCCAGGTCCTCGAGCTCGACTTTCATCCACTGGATACCGAGCCGGTTGGCGAGCGGCGCGTAGATCTCCATCGTCTCGCGCGCGATCCGCTCCTGCTTGTCGCGCGGCATGTGCTCGAGCGTCCGCATGTTGTCGACGCGGTCGGCGAGCTTGATGAGGATGACGCGGATGTCGCGCGCCATCGCCAGCAGCATCTTGCGGAAGTTCTCCGCCTGGCGCTCTTCGCGCGTGGTCCAGGGGATCTGCCCCAGCTTGGTGACCCCCTCGACCAGGAACTGGATCTCGGTGCCGAACAGCCGCCCGATGTCCTCGGCCGTGGCGCTGGTGTCCTCCACGCAATCGTGCAGCAGCCCCGCGCAGACCGAGGGGACGTCGAGACGCAGCTCGGAGATGATGCGGGCCACGCCGACCGGGTGGACCACGTACGGCTCACCCGAGCGGCGCTTCTGGCCGGCGTGGCGCTCGGCGGCGAAGGCGAAGCTGCGCTCGATGAGGCTGGTGTCCGCGGCGGCGTCGTAGCCCCGAACTTGCGCGCAGATCTCTTGAACTTCCGTCATTGGCTGGGCGGCTGCCCCCTGGTCCGCGCCTCGCCGAGCAGCGCATGCCCGTAGTGTCCCCGCCGCGTGCGCGCGCAGCGAGCCGCTACATATATGGATGACAGCTCTTTGAGCGCGGTTTCCAGGTTGTCGTTGACGACCAGGTAGTCGTACTCGGAGAAGTGCTCGAGCTCGCGCGTCGCGGTCAAGAGCCGGCGGTCGATGGCGGCGGGAGCGTCCGTGGCCCGGCGCCGCAGCCGGCGCTCGAGCTCGGCCATCGAGGGCGGCAGGATGAAGACCAGCACGCTCTCCTCGGGCCACTGCCGCCGGATCTGCGCCCCGCCCTGCCAGTCGACGTCGAACAGGTAATCCTTGCCGTCCTCCAGCGCGCGGTTGACGGTGTGGATGGCCGTGCCGTAGCGGGCGCCGTGGACCACCGCCCACTCGGCGAACTCGTTGTTGTCGACCATCCGGGAAAACTCGTCTTCGGTAATGAACTTGTAGTCGACGCCGTCGCGCTCGCCGGGCCGCGCCGCGCGGGTGGTGTAGGAAACCGAGAACTCCAACCTCTCCTGCTCCGCCAAGAGGTGCGCCAGCGTCGTCTTGCCCGCCCCCGAAGGGGACGAAATGACCAGCAGGATCCCGCGCCGTGCCTCGTCTGTCATCGTCGGCGATTGTACCAGACCGGTGGCGACGGCCGAGCTTGCCGCTTCACTCGACGTTCTGCGCCTGCTCGCGCAGCTTCTCGAGCTCGGCTTTGGCGTCGATCACCAGCGCCGCCATCTCGGCGTCCTGGGCCTTGGAGGCGATGGTGTTGAGCTCGCGGCCGACCTCCTGGATGACGAAGTCGAGCTTGCGGCCGACCGCGCCACCGGCCTTCAAGATCTCCGCCAGGTGTCCGAGGTGCGTCTCCAGCCGGACCAGCTCTTCGGCGACATCGAGTCGCTCGGCCATCAGAGCCACCTCTTGCGCCAGCCGCGCCGGGTCGATCAACCGCGGGACCCCTGGGAGGGTTCCCGCCCCCTCCCGCGCGGGACTCCGCTCGGTGGAGCCGAGCTCCGTCCACGCGATCCCGACCTGGCTGGCCAAGCGTTCCTGGAGGCGCTGGGCGAACCGCGCGGGGAGCACCGCCGCCCGCGCCCGCAAGCTGGCGGCGAGCTCGACCAGACGCGCCCGCCGCGCCCCCAGGTCGGCCGCCAGCGCCGCCCCTTCGCGGGCCCGCATCGCCCCCAGCTCCTCGAGCGCCGCCGCCACCGCCGGACGCAGCGCCTCCCAGAGCGCCTCGCCCGAGAGGCCGGCGCTGGAGCTCGCCTCCCAGAAGGCGCCCACCGTGGCCAGCGTCACCGGCTCTTCGATCTCCAGCTCCTGCCGCAGCCGCTCCAATACCTCGTGCAGGGCTTTGACGCGCGCCTCGTCGAGCCCCGCCGAGCCCGCCGCCGACTCGTCGCGGATCTGCACCGTGATGGCGCCGCGCTCGACGGCCGCCCGCACGGCGCGCGCGATCTCGGCGTCGCAGTAGGCGTCGGGCTCGCTGCTGCGGATCTTGAGGTCGAGGCCCCGGTGGTTCACCGAGCGGATCTCCACGCGCAGGCGGCGCTCGCCGGCGTCCGCCGACCCGCGCCCGAACCCGGTCATCGAAAGCAGGCTCACCCCTTCGACTTATACCAGTCGATCGTCCGTCCCAGCCCTTCGGCGAACGACACGGCCGCCGTGTAGCCGAGGCGCGCGCGCGCGGCCGAGATGTCGGCCCAGGAGTGCTTGATGTCCCCCGCCCGCTCGTCCTCGTAGATCGCCGCCAGCTTCTTGCCCAGGTGGTCGCCGATCAGCGCCACCACGCGGTTCAGATCCGTCGCCTGGCCGCAGGCGATGTTGAACATGCCGCCCGAGACGGCGCTGGCGGCGGCGGCCGCCGCCTTGAAGTTCGCCTCGACGACGTTGTCGATGTAGCAGAAGTCGCGCGACTGCGAGCCGTCGCCGAAGATGCGCGGCTGCTTCCCCGCCAGCGCCGCGGTGATGAACTTGGGGATCACCGCCGCGTACTCGGAGGCCGGATCCTGGCGCGGTCCGAACACGTTGAAGTAGCGGAGGCAGACCGTCTCCAGGCCGTAGCCGCGCGCGTAGATCTGCGCGTACTGCTCGCCGGCCAGCTTCGACCCGCCGTACGGCGAGATGGGCGCCGGCGGCATCGTTTCGACCTTGGGGAGCGCGGGATCGTCGCCGTAGGCGGCCGACGAGGCGGAGTAGACCAGGCGCCGGATCCCCGCCCGCCGCCCGCGCTCGAGGACGCGCAGCGTGCCGGTGGCGTTGGCGGCGTGGTTCTCGATCGGCTCGGCCATCGACTTCGGCACCGACGGAATGGCCGCCAGGTGAAACACCAGCTCGACCCCCTCGATCGCCTTGCCGAGCGCCCGATCGTCGAGGATGTCGCCCTCGATGAGCTCGATCGGGTCGGCCCGATCCAAGAGGTCGGCCAGGTTCTCGCGCTTGCCCGACGAGAAGTTGTCGATGACGCGCACGCGGTCGCCGCGCCCGACGAGCGCGCGGCAGAGCGACGAGCCGATGAACCCCGCCCCACCCGTGACCAGGCAGAGGGTCATGGACGATCTCCGGCGGGGGTTATCTGCGCACGTGGCGCGCGCCGTGGGTTGCTTCGTGGGCGAAGCGCGCGATCATCTCGTCCAGCACGGGATCCGCGATCTGCGGCGTGGACATCGCCAGGGGCGGGTCGTCCATCTCGTAGGCAGGCAGCGCGGCCAGCGAGCGGACCGCCAGCCAGGAGGCGACCACGAACGCCGGAACGATCCAGAGGGTGCGGTGTTTTGCCGACATAGTCGTACACTATCCCACCTGCGGTGCAGCGCAATTTTTCTGCTCCTTTTTCAGTTTCCACTCACTTCCAAGATGCGACCCCGTCACGGGAGCGGAAGTCCGGCCAGCCCTGCACCGAACCGCGCGCCGATCGTCCTTGCTGAATGCCCGCGGGCGCGGAGCCCGATCGCCCGCCCGCCGCCCGGCGTGGAGATGTCACGCGCGACCACCGGGCAGCTACCCGCGATCGGGAGCGGGGGCGCCTCGAGCGCCCCGCCCGGCGTGAGCACGGCCAGCACCGAACCGGCCGATCGCGGCTCGGTCCCCCCGAGCGGAACCAGCCTTCCCCCGGCCCCCACGACGAACCGTCCCGAGAGCCGCGCGCCCTCGAGGCGGAAAATGAATCCGTGGGGCGTCCCGCCGATCTCGAGCCGCCGCACGCCGCCCGGGATGGGAATCGGCGGATCGCGGGTCATCGTGGCCAGCGTCAGCTCGGAGAGCGCGACGCCGTCGAGCATCACGTCGCCCGGCTTCGCGCCGCGCAAAAGCTTCTCCGCGGTGACGACGGCGATCCGGCGCCGGTCGAGGGACGACGCCATGGCCACCACGTGCCCGTCGTCCGCGGTGAGCTGGCGGAACCGGCCCGTGGCCGGGAGAAAGGCGAAGACCTCCTGGTGCGGGTTCAAGATGAACTCGCCCGCGCCAGCCGCCGGGACATGCAGCGGCTCGCGCTGCCGGCCCACGAAGATGACGCTCTCGTCGAGCCCGGCCCCCCAGGCCAGCGCCGCCTGGGAGAGCGCCTGCTTGACCTCCGCCATCTGGGGCTGGACCTTGAGCGCGCCCAGATCCGCCGCCTCCAGCACCTCCCGCGACCAGGGCAAGTACGCCCGCTCGATGAGCGCGCGCACCTCGACCACCGCCTCGGCGAACCGCTCCTGGCGCACGAACGAGCAGGCGACGTTGAGGCGGGGCGCCAGGAAGCTCGGATCGGCGGCCTCCGCCGCGCGGTACTGCGCGCGCGCCTCCTCCCACTTCTCCTGGCGATAGAGGACCTTCCCCGCTTCGTTCAGCGCGGTCGCCTTCGGATCGGGCGCCTTGAACGGATCGGCGACGCCGGGGCCGCCGAGCGGTGCGGGCGGCAAGCAGGACTGGCCCGCGGCGCTCGACTCGACGGCCCAAAGGCCCGCCAGCGCGAGCGCCGCCGCCGTCGTCATTGGTCGAGCCACACGCGCCGCAGATCGAACCGGTCGCCGATCGCTGCCAGGCCGTGAACCCGCGTCGACGCCAGCGCCGGGACGTCGTAACGGTAAAGGAAGATCACCGGCTGATCGTCGGCCAGCAGGCGCCCGATGCGGGAGAGAATCGGCGCGCGCGCGACCGGCCCGGCGGCGCCGCGCGCCTCGTCGAGCAGCGCGTCCAGCGCGCTCGACCGGTAGCCGCCGTAGTTGAAAGGCCCGGCCGCGCCGTAGAGCGGCTCGGGATTCTCGTCGGGCGCCCCCTCCCAGATGAGCGGCGCCAGATCGTACTCGCCGCGCTTGAGGCGATTGAAGATCGTCGCCGAGTCGGCGGGCAGCAGATCGATCAGGATGCCGGCCTTGCGCGCCTCCAGCGCGAAGGCGTGCGCCTCGATGTGAAATTGCTTGTTGCCGGCCGGCTCGAGCAGCGTGAGACGGATCGGGTGACCGAGGTGATCGCGCACGCCGTCGGCGTCGCTGTCGCGGTAGCCGGCGTCGTCGAGCGCCGCCGCCGCGCGCGGCCGGTCGAGCGCCGGGGCCGGGATGTCGTCCTCGAACGGCGGGCCACCGATCGGCTGCGCCAGGTCGTTGTGCAGCTCGCCCGCGAACCGGGCGCGGTCCCAGAGCATCGCCAGCGCCTTCCGGAAGCGCGGATCGGCCAGCGGGTAGTGCAGGTGGTTGACGGAGAGGAACGAGTACCGGCGCGTGCGCAGCCGGAGCAGCCGCGTCGCGCCGTGCAGCGTCGTCGGCTCGACCTGATCAGGATAGTGCGCGTCGATGACCCGCGAGAGCAGGTCGATGTCGCCGCGGCGCGTGCGGTTGAGGGCGCGGACGGCGTCGGGATCGAGGTCGAAGACGATCTCGTCGACGCCGGGCGGCTCGCCCCAGTACTCGGGCGCCCGTTCGAGCCGGATCCGCTTGCCGTGCTCCCAGCCGGCGAAGCGATAGGGCCCCGTCCCGACCGGCTGGCGCGCGATCGGCGAGGCCTCGGGGCGGATGCCGTGCACCAGGTGGTCGGGGAGCATCGGCACGTCGCAGAGCGCGCGCAGCGCGAGGTCCGAGGGGCGCTTGAGGACGAAGCGGATGGTCCGCTCGGTGACCAGCTCGACCGACGCGACGTCGGCCAGCTCGGCGCGCAGGACCGGCGCGTCGGTGCCGGTCCGCAGCAGCGGCTCGACCGTCCCCTGCACGTCGAGGACGCCGAAGGCGCGGTGGTCGTGCCAGCGGACGCCGCCGCGGACGCGGACGGCCAGACGCATGCCGTCGTTCGAGACGTCCCAGCTCTCGGCCAGCCCGGGCTTGTACGTTCCGTCGCGGCAATCAAGCAGCGTCTCGTACACCAGGCCGCTCGTCACCTGGGCCTCGGCGGCGTCGCTCTCGGAGAGCGGCAGCAAGCTCTGCGGCTCGGCGTCGAGGTGCACCCGCAGCGAGCCGCCCCGGCGAACCGGCGTGGCGACGGCGGCCGGCTCGGGGACCAGCTCGGCCGGAGGCGGCGGTGGACGGAGGGGCGCCAGCTCAGGCACGTCCTTGCCCCGCGCCGCGGCCGAGGTCGTCTTCTTGGATCGGCAGCCACCTCCGACGACGGCGGCCACGGCCAGCACTGCCGCAAACCGTGTCGCCGACGCTTGCCCGCCAAATTTCATCGTGTTATTCAGGGTCACCCGCATCGCGCGGTGGAGGGCTCGTCCCATGAAGCGACTGCCGACCGTATATCACCGGACTATTCCTTTGGCAGTAATGCTGCTCGCGCCGAGCAGCGTTCGGCTAGCTTACGGGCAGGGGCAGGAGCTGCCACCGATCAAAGTCGATCTTCCGCCGCCGCCGAACTTCAACGTGCAGCAGGCGCCGGAGAAGTACCCGACGGGCGAGATGTCGATCTACGGGCTGCGCAAGCACATGAACCAGTACATGGACAAGGACGTCCAGGTGCGCGCCTACCTGCTCACCATCTACGAGTGCCCGGCCGAGCAACGGAAGTGCAACGACGAGCTCGCGGCCAAGACGAAAAAGGCCAAGATCAAAGAGATGAAGTCGGGCGGCGTTCCGGGCAAGGGTCCGGCGGCCCCCGATCCGAAGGCCCTGGCCGGCGGTTGCCGGCCGTGCGATCAGCCGTACTTCGTGGTGGGCGACACGCCGACGACCAAGCTCGATCACGGCCTGCTGGTCGCCGACTATCCGGTCAAGGATTGGAACACCGGCAAGCCGAAGCCGCTGGTGGCCAAGGTGGGCGAGCAGTACGTGGTGACGGGGACCTTCTCGATCAACTCGATCGGCGGGTTCGCGGCGTCCGACGGGCTCATCATCCACAAGAAGTTCCAGGACGCGCAGGGCAACGTGATCGCCGAGGGGAACGCCATCCTGCCGCCCGACGCCCAGACGATCAACCTCGAGGGGAAGCCGGCCGAGAAGGTCGGCGGCGCCCGCATCGACGCCGAGAAGGCGGCCAAAGGCAAAAAGTAGCCGAGAAGTAGCGCGCCCGCCGCTACTTGGTGAGCGGCAGGCGGAGCTCGTCGCAGGCTGCCTGCGCGAGTAAAAACCAGGTCTGGCGATCGAGGCGTCCGGCGCACCCGGGCGCCTCTTTCGTTTTGGCGAGCTCGATCGTGTGGCGGGCCGGCTGCGCCTCGCCCGGCGGCTGCACCGCCACCTCCAGGGTCAGGTCCGGCGTGCCGCCGGGAGGCTTCGTCAGGAAGCTCTCCGCGTGCAGGTTGCCGAGCGTGCCCACGACGCGCGCCACGTTCGTCCCCTCGACGACCGCGCCGGCCGGCGCCACCGCCCGCCAGGACTCGCCGTCGGCGCTGGCGAGCTCGAGGGTGCGGCCGCCGGAGGTCCGCCGCAGCGTGCGGGCGTCGAAATGCGCGAAGTCGAGCACGGCCCGGTCGCGAAAACGGAGCGGATCGGGATCGAGCAGCGCGTAGCCGGGGTCTCCCGGCGCCAGGTCGGCCGTCTCGCGATAGCGCGCCTCGATCACCAGGTGACGAACATGGGGTCGGCGGGCGGCGCCCGGCGGTCGTACGTCGACGTGCCCGAGCGCCGCGAGCCAGTCGTCGACCGCGCGCGGATCGACGAGGTAGCTCTCCTTCGGCGCTTCGAGCCGCCAGCTCGTGGCCGACGCGCGCGCCAGCGCGAGCCGCGTGGTCCCCTCGGTGATCTCCACCCGCGCGATCGCGTCGGGCGGCGACGACACCAGCCGGCGATCGGGCGCCAGCGCCGCGGCCAGCGAGCGCAGGAACCCCTCCCACGCGTCCGACGGCAGGCAGGTCCCCTCGGCGGCGTCGCGCTCGACGAACGTCTCGGCCGCGCCGCATCCGTTCGCCCCGGCGGCGAGCGTCACCTTCCGGCCGTTCACGGCGTCGATCTCGATTCGCTCGGGCGCCTCCGACGAGGCCGGCGGTAGCACGCGCGCGGCGCGCAGAGCAGCGAGACGGCGCAGCGCCTCCTCGACCCGCGCGTTGGCGAGCCAGCTCGACGTCTCGTCCTTCCAGCGCGCGCCATCTCGAACGAGAGCACGCTCGCCGCCGGCGGCGCGCCGCCAGGCGATGCGCGCGATCTCGCCGGCAGCGAACGGAACGAGGTGGTGGTCGCGAAACGCCTCCGCGTCCCGGTCGGCGAGCTCGAGCAGCCGGCGTGGCGCCACCCGCACCGCCGGCGAGCCGGTCACGCGCGCGAAGACCCCCTGACCGGCGTCGGGCCGGCCCAGCGCGACGGTGGTCGAGCCGCCCGAGCTGTCGAGCGCGATCGTGACTTTCGGAGGCGAGAGCCCCGCCGCCGCGTCCGTCAGATCGGCCGAGCGGGTCGTCTCGGCGACGTCCAGCGCGCCCAGCAGATCCTCGACGGCGGCGGCGTCGGCCGGCCGGTCTCCCGGCGTCTCCTTCCAGGCGGGCGTCTGCCCGGCCGCCTGGCGCTCGAGCGAGAACGGCGCCGATCCGGCGCGGGCAATCGTGATCCGCCGAACGGCCGACGGATCGAAAGCCGGCAGGAGACTGCTCGCCGCGCCGGGGCCGCCGCCTGACGGCCGGCGATCCACGAACAAAAGATACGCGGCGAGCAGCGCCGCGATCGCGGCCAGGAGGGCCACCTTGCGCATCAGACCCGCCGCCGCGTCCAGACCCAGGCCCCCGCCGCCAGCGCCAGGAACGGCAGCCCCATCGCGAACAGCCGAAACGCCCAGCTCACCTGGGCGGCGGTGAGCGTGAGCGCGACGCGGTGGGTGACCTTCGGGCCGACGCCGATCCGGGCCTCGCGCCCGGCCAACCACCCGACGGCCGAGAGCACGAAGTCGGCGTCGTAGTCGCGCAGCGTGACGCCCGAGAGGCGGTAGTTCATCACCAGCCGGCCGGTGCCGAGGAAGACGAGCCGTGTCGCCGGCGTCGCGCTCGTGGCCGCCCGCTCGACGGCCACCGCCACCGGGACCGGGCCCTTCCGATCGCGGCCGGCGTCGAAGGTCAAATCGGCGTCTCCCCGGATGGTGGCCAGATCAGTCTCCCCCCACCCTTCGGCGCTGGTGTGCACGAGCGGCGCGACGGTCGTCCCCGCGGGCGGCTCCAGGGGCGAGACCTCGCGCGTCCGCGGCCAGAAGGTGAGCCGCCCGCCCAGCCGCGCCGTGATCGCGTGGGGCGCGTAGCTGTCCGGGCCGGCCGCCCAGACCGAGGGCCCCTCGACGTCGCTGGCCCGCGACGGATCGACGACCAGGTTGTCGCCCAGCCGCACGCCGTAGCGCGCGGCCAGCGCCCCGAGCCCGAGGTGCGCGAAGGCGGCGCCGCCGGGCGCGAACACGGGCCCCACCATGGCCAGCAGACGCCCGCCGCCGTCGAGGTACGCCGCGAGGGCCGCCAGCTCCGGCGGCGAGAAGGCCTGCGTCGGCTCGGCCACCACGACGACCCGGCAACCTGCACCGCCGAGATCGCCCAGCTTCTCGACGGCGCGCGTTTCGTAGCCGGCGCCGTGCAGGCTCTCGGCGAAGGTCGCGTAGCCGCCGTCTGCCGTCGACGCGATGTCGGGCTCGCCGTGCCCCTTGCTGAAGCAGACCAGCGGCGGGTGGTCGTCGGTGACCGCCAGGACCGCCGAGACGAACGCCGCCTCGCCCCGCCAGGCGGCAATGGCCGGCCCCGGCTCGCCGTCGGCGTCGACCTCCGGCTCGACGAGATCGTCCTCGGTCACCACCTTCGAACGTCCGCCCGAGGTGAACACGATCGCCCCCTGCCCCATCTCGTAGGCGCCGATGCCGTACCGCTTGGCGGCCGCCTCGGCCCGTTCCGGCGCGCGGTCGGGATCGACGAGCTCGGCGTGGAACAGACCATGCGACGCGCGCGAGAACCTCTCGGTCAGCTCGCGCACGAAACCGGCCACCGTCCGCGCGCGCTCGGAGTCCCGCTTGGGGTAGAGGAAGACGGTCGCCTCGACCGGGCGCGGCAGCTCGCGCAGGACGGCGACCGTCTCGTCGGAGAGCGCGTAGAGCGACCCCCGCGTCCAGTCGCCGCGGGCGTAGTGGCGGGCGGCGATCAGGTTGACCAGCAACGCGATGACGACCACCAGCGCGCCCGCGATCCGCCCCGACCAGCGGCTCACCGGCGGCGCGTCCTCGGGCGCAGGACCGCGCAGCGCGCCGATCCGCGCCGTCGCGGCGGCGAGCGCCAGCGCGACCACCGTGAGGAGCAAGATCACCGGCCGCGTGTCGACGATCCCGTGGCCGAAGTCCTCCATCACCCGGAACAGGCTGTAGCGGCGGAGCGCCGCCGCGGTGGCAGGCGCGCGCACCTCGGCCTCGAGCGCCCCAGCCAGGAGCGCGGCCAGAAACGCCACGAACGACAGCGTCGCGGCGACGAGCTGGTTGCGCGTCAGCGACGAGGCGAGGAGGCCGACCGCCAGCGCCGCCGCGCCGAGCAGGACGGTCCCCAGGTAGCCGGCGGCGATCGGCCCGGGATCGAGGCCGGCGCCCACCCGGTCGAGGTAGAGCAGATAGAGCAGCGTCGGCGTCCAGGCCGCCAGGTAGAAGCCGAAGGCCCCCAGCCACTTGCCCAGCACCACCTCGCCCGGCGAGACCGGCGCCGTGAGCAGCGGCTCGATGGTGCCCGTGCGCAGCTCCTCGGCGACGAGCCGCATCGGCAACACCGTCGCCAGAAGGCCGAGCGCGAGCCAGTAGAGGATGGTGCCCCCGAAGAAGAACTCCATCACCCCGCCCGGCGGGGCGTCGGGCCGCCCCAAGAACTGGACGAACATCCAGAACACGATCCCCTGCAAGAAGAGAAATAGCGCCAGCACCGCCCAGCCCGCCGGGGTGCGCAAATAAGCGGCCCACTCGCGGCGGGCGATCGCGAGCAGGCGGATCACGCGGGCCGTTCTCCGTTCTCGGACGTGGCGCGCGCGAAGATCTCCTCCAGGGACGGGGCCTCGAGCCGCAGCTCGCGCAGCGCGAGACCAGCGGCCGCCGCGGCGCGAAAGATGGCCTCGCGGACCGGGCCGTCGTCCGCGGCGCCACCGGCGAGCGCGAGCCCGAGGTGCGTCTCGTCGACGGGGACGAGCGCGCCCACGCCGGCCACGCCGCGGAGCGCCTCCACCGCGCGCGGCAGGTCGCCCGGGGCGAGCTCGACGACCACCCGGCGCGCGCCCGCCACCCGCGCCGCCAGCGCGGCCTGGGTCTCCGCCGCCACGATGCGCCCCGCGCGCAGGATGATCACCCGCGCCGCGATCGCCTCCACCTCCGACAGAATGTGCGTGGAGAGCAGGATCGTCCGCTCGCGCCCGAGCTCCCGGATGAGCGCCCGCGTCTCGCGGATCTGGTTGGGGTCGAGCCCGACCGTCGGCTCGTCGAGGATCAGAATGGGTGGCCGCCCCAAAAGCGCGTCGGCCAGCCCCACCCGCTGCCGGTAGCCGCGCGACAGCGTCCCCACGATCTGGCGCCGCCGCGCCGCGAGCCCGACCAGCTCGGCCGCCTCGCCGACCGCCGTCCGGCGCGCGCGCGCGGCGACGCCCTTGAGCGCCGCGCGAAAGTCGAGGTACTCGTCGACCCGCATCTCGGGCGGCAGCGGCACCGCCTCCGGCAGGTAGCCGACCGCGCGCCGCACGCCGCGCGGGTCGTCGGCGATCGAGGCGCCCGCCAGCACCGCCTGGCCGCGCGTCGGCGCCAGGAAGCAGGTGAGGATCCGCATCATGGTGGTCTTGCCCGCGCCGTTGGGGCCGAGCAGGCCGACCACCTCGCCCCGCCCGATCTCGAACGACACGCCGTCGAGCGCCGGGACGTCGGCCCGCCCGTAAGTCTTCGCCAGCCCTAGGACGCGAATCACGCGTCTAATTTAAAGCAGGAACCCTGGAAGGGTTCCCAAACCCTCCCGCGATGAGCTCCACGCCACCCCAGTCGGGCGGACCCGCCTCGGGACCCTGGCGCCAGCGAAGCCGGCCTGCGCTCGACGCAAAACGTATTACTCGAGGCCGCGATCGCGCAGCGATCCGTCGTCTTCGCCGCGCAGGTGCCCCACCTCGTGCAACAGGGTCTTGGTGATCGCCTGGTCGAGCTCGGCGCCGTCCTTGACGGTGCGCAGGAGATTTCGACGATAAAGGACGATGGCGCGGTCCCCGGCCTCGCACTGCACGGGCGCGCTCTCCGACGGCGCCGCGTGCCCCTTGCGCGACCGCCCCGCCGGCGTCGGCGCCGCCGCCTGCTCGTCGTAATCGAGCGGCAGGCCCCGGAACAGCCCCAGGATGGTCGGCGACAGCGGCGGCTTCTCCGCGGTCAGGTCCTCCAGGTCCGGCAGATCGGCCGCCTCGACCTGCACGCCCGAGAGATCGCGCTGGAAGTCGGGGGGCAGCGCGCCCACCGCGCGCTTCACCCGCGCCTCGAACTCCGGCTGCGAGATCTGCGGGGCCGGCGGGAACGACTTGGGATCGGCGGCCGTGGCCGCGGCCAGGTGGCGCGCGGCCGCCCGCTCGTCGCCGGTGCGCTCCTCGATGAGGCCGAGGTGGTAGAGCGCGTGCGCGTGGTCCGGCGTCTCGGCGAGCACGCGGGTGAATGTCGCGCGCGCCTCGTCGAAGCGACAGAGCTCGAACAGCGCCACGCCTCGTTCGTAGACCGCCGCCGAAAAATGCGGCTGGGCCGCCAGCGCCGCGTCGATCCGGCGCAGCGCTTCGCCGGCGCGCCCGATGTCGATGAGCGCCTGCCCCTCGAGCAGCGCCAGCCGCGCGACCTCCTCGCTGTCGCGGCGCGAGACGTGCCGGCTGCCACGGCGGGCGTACTCGAGGCCGAGCGCCGACCGATCGTTCGACGGTGGGAGCTGGTTGATCTGGAGGTCGGCGGCCGCCTCCAGGGTCTCCGGATCGTCGGGGGAGAGCGCCAGAGCCAGCTCGAGCGCGTCGCGCGCCTCGTCGAGGCGGTCGAGCCGCATGAGCGCGATCGCCCGGTTGTGGTGCGCCTCGACCGAACGGGGCGCCGCCCGCGCGGCCTCCTCGGCGCAGGCCAGCGTCCCGGCGTAATCGCCCTTGTCGAACAGCGCCGCCGCCTTGTCGAGCAGGTCAGCCACCGGCGCGTCGATCCAGGCGGGTTGGTCAGGGAAGCAGCGGCGGAGCGGCCGGGGCGGCGGCTCGGCCGGGTCCTTGTCCGGCGCGGCGACCGTCGCCGCGACCGGCGGAGGCGCGGGCGGACAGACCCTCGCCGCCGGCGCCGCCCGGTGGCAGCCGCCGAACGCGAGCCCCCCCGCAAGCAAACCGGTGGCGAGACCGCCCCAAGAGATCGCCCGCGTCATCGGTTCATCCATCATACCTGACTGACCGCGCTTCGCGTCCGTCGTTCTCCGCCTGGCGAAGCCAGGCTGCGCTCGCTGCATGGCGCTAGTGCGCAGCGCCCCAGGTCGGCCCGGCGCCCACATCCACGACCAGGGGAACCTCCAGCAAATAGACTGTTTCCATCTCGTTCTTAATCCATTGCTTGAATTCCGGCACCGAGCCCTCGGGGACCTCGAACACCAGCTCGTCGTGGACCGTGAGCAGCAGCGCAGCCGCGGGCACCGGGGCCGTCCCCGCCGCGATCGCCCGCTCGACCCGGATCATCGCCATCTTGAGCAGGTCGGCGGCCGAGCCCTGGATGGGCGTGTTGCGGGCGATCCGCTCGGCGTAGGCGCGGTCCTGCGCCCGCGTGGCCCGGATCTCGGGGAGCGGGCGGCGGCGCCCCAGCAACGTCGAGACGGCGGCCGAGGCGCGGGCGTCGGCGATGGCCCGCTCCATGTAGGCCCGCACGCCGGCGTAGCGGGCGAAGTAGCTGTCGATGTAGGCGCGGGCCTGCGCGCGCGGGATGCGCAGCACCTGGGCCAGCCCGAAGTCGCTCTGCCCGAACACCAGCCCGAAGTTGATCGCCTTGGCGATGCGCCGCTGCTCGGCGGTGACGCCCTCGACGGGGACGCCGAACACCTCGGCGGCCGTTCGCTGGTGGATGTCTTGCCCCGAGCGAAACGCCTCCAGAAAGGCCGGATCCTGGGAGAAATGCGCCAGGATGCGCAGCTCGATCTGCGAGTAGTCGGCCGACACCAGCAGGTGATCCGGCTTGGCCACGAACGCCTCGCGGATGCGGCGGCCGATCTCGGTGCGGATGGGGATGTTCTGCAAATTTGGGTTGCTGGACGAGAGGCGCCCGGTGGCGGCGACCGCCTGATTGAACGAGGTGTGCAGGCGCCCGGTCGCCGGGTTGACCAGCGCCGGCAGCGCGTCGATGTAGGTCCCGCGCAGCTTGGCCAGCGCCCGGTATTCGACGATCTTGGCGGGCACCGGGTGGAGCGCGGCCAGCTCCTCCAGCGTATCCGCGTCGGTTGACGGGCCGGTCTTGGTCCGCCGGCCGACCGGCAGCGAGAGCTTGCCGAACAGCACGTCGGCGAGCTGCTTGTTCGAGGCGATGTTGAACGGACCGCCCGCCGCCGCGTGGATCTCCGCCTCCAACCTGACCAGCGCGGCGCCGACCTCCTGGCCGATCTGGCGCAGCTTGCCCACGTCGAGCGTGATGCCGCGGCACTCGACCTCGGCCAGCACGTCGGCCAGCGGCAGCTCCATCTCCCGGTAGAGCGCCTGGAACCCGCCCCGGATGATCTGCGGCGCCTGCACCTCCGCCAGCGCCAGCGTGGCCGCCGCCTCGGCGCAGAGCCGCGGGCCGACCTCCTCGACCGAGATGTCCGAGCCCGGGCGGGCCGAGGCGCCGGTCCCCATCCAGCTCCCGCGCGCCGCCGGCGGCGGCACCCCCTCCGAGGCGGCGACGACGTCGAGGTCATAGTGCGTCCGCGCGGCGTCGAGCAGGTAGGCGGCCAGCATCGGATCGGACGCCACGCCGTGCAGCGCCAGCCCGCGCTGGCCGAGCAGCACCTCGAGCGTCTTGACGTCGTGGGCGTGCTTGGCGACCTCCGGGGCCGCCAGGACGGGGCCGAGATCGGCGAGCGCCGCCTCGGGCAAGCAGGCGGGCGCGCCGAGGTAGCGGTGGTGAAACGGAAGGTAGGCGCGCCGGCCGGCCGGCAGCGCGAAGGCGAGACCGACCAGATCGCCCCGCACCGCCGACCCGCCGTCGTAGAGCGCGGCGATCCCGACCGCGCCGGCCGCCTCGATCTGCCGGGCCAGCTCCGCCAGCGCGGCGCGGTCGACGATGGTGTCGACGGCCAGCAGCGGCGCCGGGACCGGCGCCGGCGCCACCGGCAGCGGCGCCGAGGCCACGACGCCGGGGCCGCCGCCGGCCTTGGTGGCGTTCTCCCGGTCGAACGCCCCCAGCTGCTCGGCGAGGCGCGAGAACTCGAGCTCGCGGAAGAGACCTCCGAGGCGCTCCCGATCGGGTTCGAGCCGATGCAGCTCGGCCAGGGTCTTCGGCAACGGCACGTCCTCGCGGAGCCGGACCAGCTCGCGCGAGAGCCGGATCGACGCCTGCGCCTCGACGATCGAAGCGCCGCGCTTCCCCTTGATCTCCCCTGCCCCGGCCAGCAGCGCCTCCAGCGAGCCGAACTTGTTGACGAGCTCGGCCGCCGTCTTGGGCCCGATGCCGGCCACGCCCGGCACGTTGTCGATGCTGTCGCCCATCAGCGCCAGCACGTCGCCCACCAGCTCCGGGGGAACCCCGAACTTCTCCTTCACCTCGGCGACGCCGAAGCGGCGGTTCTTCATCGTGTCGAGCACCGACACGTCGCCGCCGCAGAGCTGCATCAGGTCCTTGTCCGACGAGCAGATCACCACCTCCATCCCGGCGGCCGTGCCCACGCGCGCCAGGGTGGCGATGATGTCGTCCGCCTCGAAGCCCGGCACCTCGAGCTGGGCCAGGCCGAACGCCTCCACCACCCGGCGCACCATCCCGAGCTGGGCGCCGAGCTCGGGCGGCATCGGCGGGCGGTGCGCCTTGTAGTCGGCGAAGATCTCGTGGCGGAAGTTGTCGCCCGGGGCGTCGTACACGACGCAGAGATGGGTGGGACGTTCTTCCCGCTCGATCTTCAAGATCATCTGGGAGAGACCGTAGATGGCCCCGGTCTGCAGCCCCTTGGTGGTAGTCAGAGGTGGCAGGGCGTGAAACGCGCGGAACAAAAAGTTCAACGCGTCGACGATGAAGAGGCTGGGCTTTCCGCTGGATGTGGCTTGCGACATAGGCACGGCCCGGGGCGTTTATGACACAATGGTCCTCCATTGCCGAGTGGTGGCCTCGCACGTCTTTTCCGCTGGGCTCGCATCGCCGGGGTGGGCCTGGCCGCGCTCGTCACCCTCGCCGTGCTGGCCGCCTCGGTGGTGCTCCAGGGCCCGCGTCTCGGGCACCTCATCGAGGGAGCCCTGCCGCCCAACGCGGGCAAGATGTACATCGGCGGCGTCACCTGGCATCTGCGCGCGCTCTGCGACCTCGTCACGGACGCCCCCAGCCCGATCGCCGTCGAGGGGCTGAAGATCGTCGACCCCGAGGGGACGGTCGTGCTCGACGTCCCGTACCTGGAGGCGAAGGTCCAGCTGCGCACGCTGATCGGCGGCAGCTTCTCCATCCACGAGCTGCGGGTCCCCAAGGCGCTCTGGCGCTTCGCCCAGCTCAAGCACGGCGATTCGATCGGCTTTCTGGCCGCGCTGGCGCCGAAGACGCCGCCGCCCCCGCCGCCCCCCGGCGCGCCGCCGGGGCCGGGCTCGAAGTTCGAGATCACCGACGCCGAGCTGGGTGACTTCACCGCCGACTTCGACTTTCCCGGCGTCTGGGGCCTCGAGCTGCGCGACATGCACGGCACGGCGTCGCTGATCCAGTCGACGCTCGATCCCCGGCACCCGATCTTCGGTTTCGACGGGCGACAGGTCGTCGCCGAGGGGGGCGGCTGGCTGCGCGTCCTGGACAACGACCTGCCGTTCGATCGGGTGGTCATCAACCGGATCGCCACCAGCCAGGACCACCCCGACGACATCCAGCTCGACCTGGCCGAGGCCGACACCGGAAAAAGCCAGCTCTCGGGCAAGGGATCGTTCACCGGCATCTACGGCCTCGCCGGCCCCGACGACAAGCCCGGGATCGATCTGCGCGTGGCGTTCGCCAAGGCCGGCGACGCGCTCACGGCCGTCGCGGCGGGCAAGGGGCTCGCGGGCATCGCGGTGACCGGCGACGACGCCACGGTGACGGCGGAGCTGACCCGCCCGTTCGAGACGATCAAGGTTGCGGCCGCCATCCGCGGCCTCGACGTCCGCTACGGCGACGACCGGGCGCTCGGCCTCGGGCTCGACCTCGCGTTCGACGGCGGCGCCGGCAAGGTCGACGTGACCCACTTCGGCCTCGGCGCGCCCGGGGGCGGCAAGCTGGCGCTCGAGGCGCATCTCGACGTCAACCGGCTGGCGCTCGACGCCGGGCTGGCGCTGACCGGGTTTCACACCGAGAGCTACCTGCCGCGCGCGTTGCGGCCGCTCGCCGGCGGTCGGCTCGACGGCAAGGTCGACGCCCACGCCGACCTCGGCAAGAAGGCGGCCCGGATCAAGAAGATCGATCTGCGGTTCGCGCGCAGCGGCCCCCGCGGCCTGCCGCGCGAGGTGCGCGTCCGCGGCGGGGCCGAGCTGACGGGCGGCCAGGTGAAGACCGAGGGATTGACCGTCTCGGTGGCCGGCGCCGACGCCACGGCGCGCGGCACTTTCGATCTCGACCACCAGCTGGTCGATCTGGCGCTGGGGGTGGTGGCCTCGGACCTGGCGCGCCTCTGCGGCGAGCTCGGGCTGCCGCCGCTGGCCAAGGACGCCCGCCTCGACCTGCGCGCCAGTGGTCGCCTCGACGATCCGGGCGCCACCGGCCAGGCGACCGTCCACGACCTCGGCGCCGGCGGGCGAAAGATGCGAGAGCTGTCGGCCAAGTTCGGGCTCGAGCACGGCCTGGCGCGGCTCGAGCGGCTGTCGGGGCCCGCCTTCGGCGGCGAGATCGACGCGCACGGCTCGCTGCGCCTCTGGGAAAAGAGCGCCCATCGACCGCTCAAGTCGCCGATCGTCGACCTCAAGCTCAGCGCGCGCGACATCGATCTCGCGACGCTGGCGCCCGAGGCGGGCGTGGGCGGGCGGCTGACCGTCAGCGCCGACGCGCACGGGCCGCTCGACGCGGTCAAGGCGCGCGTGGCCATCCCGGCCGGCACGCCCATCGAGGCGCTGGGCGACAAGCTCTCGCTCGGGCCCGTGGCTCTCGAGACTGACGGAAAATCACTGTTCGTCGAGGGCTTTCGGGTGGCGCGCCGGGGCGGCGGCGCGGTGGAGGCGCACGGCCGGATCGGCCTCGCCCACCAGGATCTCGACCTCGACGTCGACCTGACGAAGATCCCGATCGCGGCCATCCCCGGCGCGGCCGACGCGGGCGTGCCGATGAGCGGCTTCGTCAGCGCGAAGCTGCACCTGGGCGGCCGGCCCGACCGGCCCGAGCTGCACGGCGACGTCGATCTGGCCGACATCGTCGTGCGCGGCGTCCAGCTCGGCAAGGGGCACCTGGCGCTGGCGCCGGCCGTCGTGGGGCCCCAGCGCGCGCCCGGCGTCGCCATTCACGGCCAGCTCTTCGATCGCTTCGACGTCGACGTCGACGCCGCCCTGCTCCCCAAAGGGCCCAGCGTGCACGGGCGCGTCGCCTTCCGCCGCCTCGAGCTGCACACGCTGGCCCCCGAGCTGGTCGCGCTCGGCGACGGGCGCAGCGTGGCCAGCGGGCGCGTGGCCATCGATCTCGATCCCGGCCAGCCGCTGGCGCTCGACGTGCTGCTCCCCGAGCTCTGGCTCTCGATCGCCCGCGCCGTCGACGGTCCCAACGGCGAGACCACCATGCAGCGGGTCCGCATCGAGGCGGCCCGCCCGGTCCACGTCCACGTCGCCGGCGATCACATCGCGCTCGACGAGGCGCACTTCTCCACCGACGGCGGCGACCTGCGCGTCGAAGGGCGGCTCGACGGCCGGGCCCTCTCGGGCACCCTGGCCGGGCACCTCGATCTCGAGCTCCTCCAGCCCTTTCTCGGCGGCGGCGCCATCGAGCGCCTGGGGGGCGATCTGCGCGCCGAGCTCACCGCGGGCGGCACGCTCGATCGACCCGACCTGCGCGGTGAGGTGGTGGTCGCCAACCCGATCCACCTCCGGCCGCGCGACCTCTATCGCGACGTGGTGGTCGACTCGGGGCGCTTCGCGATGACCAGCGGCGGCGGCGTGAGCATCGAGAACCTGGCCATCACCGTCGACGGCTCGACGATGAAGCTCTCCGGCCACGCCACGCTGGGCCCCGGGTTCGTCCCCGAGAACCTGCAGGCCGACGTCGACGGCGACGTGAGCGCGCGCCTCCTGGCCTACGCCGCGCCCGACGCGGTCTCGGACGCGCAGGGGAAGGCGCACGTGCGGGCCCACCTGCGCGGGACGCTGCTTCACCCCGACGTGCGCGGGCGGCTCGATCTCGACAACATCGCCTTTCGGCTGCGCGATCTCGGCAGCGAGGTCCAGGTGGAGAGCGGGATCGTCGAGATCAGCAACGAAGGGATCATCCTGCACAACGTGAAGGTGCTGTTCGACGACCAGGGGATGCTGGTCATCGGCGCCTCGGGCGTGCGCGCCGGCCGTGTCCAGTTCACCAACCTGTTCCCGTTCCAGCCCGGCTACTTCGACCTGCCGCTGCACGGCGAGCGACTCACCTACCGCAGCCCGGGCGTGTTCGAGGTCGACGACCTGGCCTTCGACCTCGATCTCAAGGGGAGCGTCGACGACGGGTTCGGCCTGGGCGGCGAGGTGCGCCTCGTCTCCGGGCGCTACCTACAGGCGTTTCAGGTCTCGAACCTGGCGCTGCGCCCCCGCGTCGACGAGTCGACGGTGCGTCCGTTCTACGACGGCAAACCGCTGCTCGAGCAGCTGCGCCTCGATCTCTCCGTGCGCACCGTGGGCGACGGCTTCGTCGTGCAGAACAACATCGCCCCCGAGATCCACGCCGACATCATCCTGCACGTGGGCGGCACGCTGGCCGTGCCCCAACTGGCGGGCGACATCCGGCCCACCGACGGGCGGTTCAACATCCCGTTCATGCGCGGCGACTTCGACCTGGTCCCCTACGCCAACCACGTGACCTTCATCGCCACCAAGTCGATCGCCGACGGCGACACACCCGACATCGAGATCGAGGCGACCAACCTGGTCACCGACGCCAACGGCCAGGATCACAACGTCCACATGCGCATCAGCGGCCCGCTGCGCGAGGCGCAGATCGATCTCTCCAGCGAGGACGGCCTCGACCGCAACCAGACCGCCTTCCTGCTCCTGACCGGCAGGACCTCCGCCTCGAACGCCAGCCCGTTCGGCACGCAGAACGCCACCGTGGGCGCGAACCTGTCGACCAGCGCCGACATCGCGGGCCAGGCGACGCGCGACACGGTGGCCAACCTGATGGAGCCGTACATCGACGACACGTTCCAGCGCCTGACGGGTCTCAACCTGCGACTCACCGTCGGCTCCGACGGGTTCGAGGGGCGGATCCGCAAGCGCGTGAGCCGCTACGGCGACCTGCAGTTCGACTACCTGCAGGGATTCCAGAACCAGAGCCACTGGAACGGCTCGGGGAACCTCTGGCTGCTCGACTATTTCAGCCTCGGCGGGGGGATCGAACAGATCCGGCTCTCCTCGGAGGAGGGGGTGCCCGAGACGCTGCCGCTCAATTACAACTTCGAATTGCGGCTGGACTACGCGATAAGAAGGTAAGGTGAACCGGACGCCCCACGTCCCGTGAAAGCCTCCCTCTCGCTCGCGGTCGCGCTCGCGCTGGCTCTGTCGGCACCGAATGCCCGCGGCCAGAGCGAGCCCGACGCCGGACCGCCGGCGCCACCGGTATCCCCGGCCGCCGAGAAACCGCCACGTCCGGCCGCGCCCCCCGCGCCCGAGCCCGCCGCGCCCGAGCCGATGCCCGCGGCGCGCATCCCCATCGTCGGCTACGAGCTCGGCGGCTCGCGCATCGACCCCGAGGAGAAGCTGCAAGAGCTGATGCGCTCCGTCTCGGCGGTCGGCGATCCCTTCATCGAATCGGGCCCCAGCGACAAGATCGGCCAGCCGTTCGGGACCATCCCCCGCCTCGTCCAGATGTTCGACGCCGTCGGTTATCGCGCCACCGTCACCACGCGCCCCGGCGCCGGCGGCGTGATCGTGGTGGCGACGCTGCTCCCCTACGAGCGCCTCCGCTACGTCTTCGTCAGCGGCAACCGGCGCATCCAGCAGGACGAGATCCAGCGCCGCATCACGGTCCGCGCCGGCCAGCCGTTCCCCCCGGCCGGCCCCGAACGGGGCGCCATGCTCGAGCGCGAGCGCCTGCTGGTGATCGACTTCCTGCGCAGCCGCGGCTACTTCGAGGCCAACGTCGGCCTCGACACCCGTCCCGGCTCCGATCCGGGCTCGCTCGATCTCTACGTAACCGTGCGGCTCGGGCCTGCCTACCCGCTGGGGCCGATCACCTTCACCGGCAACCACGCCATCTCCACCGAGGATCTCGACCAGATGTTCCGGCACGGCGACTGGATCACGCTCTGGAACACGCCGGTCCCCTTCACGCAGAAGCAGCTGCGCGAGGACATGGACGCCGTGACCAAGCGTTACCGGGCGCTGGGGTTCGCCGGCGTGCGCGTGACGACGGACTTCAGCGTCCAGAAGAGCGTCGACCGGGCGGCCAAGAACGTCCGCATCGGCATCGCCATCAACGAACGGAAGCGGATCGCGGTCGCCTTCGAGGGGAACGCCAGCCAGTCGGTCTCCTCGCTGCAGGATCAGCTGACCCTTTTCACCCGCGGCTCCTACGACGACTTCGAGGTGGGGGCCAGCGCCGACGCCCTCCAGCGCCACTACCAGCAACAGGGGAACTTCTTCGCCCGGGTCGACTGGCGGCGCGAGCGGCTGTCGGCCGACGAGGAGCGGATCGTCTTCTCGATCGACGAGGGCCCGCGGCTCCGGGTGCGCGCGGTCGAGTTCGTGGGCGCCCACGCCCTGCCGCCGCGCGAGCTCGCCGAGGTGGTCACCGTGCGCCCCTACCCGTTGTGGGGGATCGGCTCGGGCGGCTACGCGACCGGCAAGCAGCTCGATCAGGACGTCGAACGCCTGCGCCAGCACTATCGCGACCGCGGTTTCCTCGAGGCCCGGGTGCGCGTCGACGCCGCTACGGCCGAGGCCGCTCTCGGCCAGCTCGGGGCCACGGTGGCCGGCGCCGAGACCACCTCGCGCGGCGCGGCCGACCTGTTCGTCCGCTTCACCGTCGACGAGGGGCCGCGGCTGACGCTGGCGGCCGAGACGTTCCGCTCGACCGACGCCACCCCGCTCCCCTACGGCGACGCGTTCCTCCTCGACAGCGTGGCGCTCCGCCCCGGCGCCCCCTACGCCCCGCCGCTGGTCAGCGCCGACGCCAAGCGCCTGGTGCGCCTGTTTGGCGACGCCGGCTACCCGTCGGCCACCGTCAGCCCCGACGTCGATCGGAAGGGGAACGACGTGGCGCTCGCCTGGACGGCCACGCTGGGGCCGCGCATGCGGGTGGGCCCGGTCTTCGTGCGCGGCAACTTCACCACCCGGGCGCAGACGATCCTCGAGCAGATCCGCCTCGGCCCCGGCGATTACCTGGGAACCACGCCGGTCGAGCGGAGCCAGCGCGACATCGGGTTTCTTCAGCTCTTCAACAACGCCTCGCCCATTTCATTCCCGGGCAAGGAGGCTCGGCCGACCAACGGCGCCCCCGAGAAGACCGTCCCCATGGTGGTCAACGTCGAGGAGCGCTACGATCAGTACAGCGTCGTTCACGTCGGGGTGGGCGCCTCCACCGACCAGAAGCCGCCCGACTCGTCGTTTCCGCTGGGCGTCTTCGTGCGCGGCGGTTACGACAACCGGGACCTCGGCGGTTACGGCTGGACGCTCGACACCGGAATCACCTACGGCACGGCGATCCTGCGGGCGAACGCCAACTTCCTCGACCGCCGTTTCCTGGGGACGCTGTTCCGCCTCGACGCCTCGCTCACCTACCTGCGCCAGGAGACGGTGCGTCTGGGCGACATCCACTCGGGCGGCGGCTCGATCGGCTTTTCACGGGAGATGTTCCCGGGCGTCGACGCCGGGCTCCACTACAACCTGCGCAACACCACGCACACCGAACCGCTGGTGCGCGGGGCGGGCCCCCAGGAGACCACCCAGGCCGTCACGCTGGGGACGACCGTCGGTAGCCTCTCGGCCAACGTCGAATGGCTACGGATGGACAACCGCCTCCTGCCGACGCGCGGCTTCCGCATCGACGCCATCGCCGAGCTGGCCCTCCCCGCGCTCTCCATCCCGCTGCGTCCGTTCCCCTTCGCCATCGGCGACGATACGTTCCTCAAGGTCGGGGTCCATTCCCTCTCGGTCATCCCGCTCGGCAAGCACCTCTACCTGCGGCACGGGTTCCGCTACGACCAGGGGTTCCCGTTCGGCGGCGCCTCCCTGCTCCCCAAGGTCGAACGCTACTTCGCCGGCGGCGACACCACCATCCGCGGCTACCAGCTCGACCGGGCGCGCGTCGAGGTGGTCGAGCAGCCGATCGACCCCGTCGACCCGCGCAACCCGAGCGCCGGTGGCATCTGGGCCGTCGAGTACCGACCGATCGGCGGCAACATGCGCATCCTGCAAAACATCGATCTGCAGTTCCCCATCATCCCCCCCTGGTACGGCGCCGTCTTCATGGACAACGGCGTGGTGGCCGACTCCTTCGCCGGCCTCTCCATCTCCCAGTTCCGCCACGGCGTCGGCGTCTCGCCCCTGCTCATCCGTCTCCCCATCGGCGACGTCAGCCTCGCCTGGGGCTGGCCGCTCGACCCCGGTCCGGGCGACACCCGCATCGGCGTCCTGCACGTCAACGTCGGCCTGATGTTCTGACCCGGCGGCTCGTCCGGTCGCCCCGCCTCTGACCCCTCCGAGACTAGCGGGCGGCCACGAGCGCGATCATGTTGTGCTGCTTCTCGAAGCCCTCTTTGGCGGCGGCGGCGTCCTTGTACGACGCGTAGTTGCCGAAGCGGACGCGGTAGAGCGTCCCCTTGCCGGGGACGTCACCGGCGATCACGAACGCGCCGGGGAGCTTCTGGACGAACGCTTGCGCCTCGGCCGAGGTGGCGAAGCTGCTGATCTGGAGTGTGTACTTCCCCTTCACCTTGGCCGGATCGAGCGCGGCCGCGGCGACCGGCTTGGCCGCAGCGGCCGGCTTGGCCAGGGCGACCGGCTTGGGCGCCGCGGGCGCTTTCGGGGGCGCGATCTTGGGTGGCGCAGCGAGCGCCGCGTGCACGCTCCCCTTGCCCCGGGAGGCGCTGCCGCCGAGCGTGCTGGGGAAGGTCAGCTGCGGCACCGGCGCCGCCACGCCGACCGGGGGTTGGTGCGCGCGATCGAGCGCCGCCAGCGGGTCCTGCAGCACCGGCGCGTCGGCCTGCCCGCGCGACTCGATCCGCTTGCCCACCATCACGCCCAACACGAACAACATGCAAGCGACGACGGCGCTCCCGAAGAAAAGGAAAAACACCTGCCGGTTGTCGAGCTTGACCTCGATCTTCTCGCGCCACCGTTCGACGTTCCGGTCGGACTCCTCGAGCGCGGGTCCATCCATGCTGGTGACAGCAGTGTAACGCAGGCTCATGAGTCGTCCTCTTTCGTGGGGTTTTCCGCCTTGGCCATCGCGTCGGGCGCCGAGACGCCCAGGAGATCCAGCCCGGTGCGCAGAACCTCGGCGATGGCCGCCACCCAGTGCAGGCGCGCCGCCGTCTTGCGCCAGTTCCAGGTCGACCGCCAGTCCCCCGTCCGGTGGCGCTCCTGGGGGAGGATGGTGTCGCCGTGCACCTTCTGCAGCTGCGTGTAGTAGCTCTGGAACTCGCCCGCCAGCTCCATCAGGTAGGTCGTCAGCCGGTGCGGCTCGCGCGCCTCGGCGGCGTCGGCCACGAAGTCTGGGAACTCCGCGAGCCGCCGCAGGATGGTGAGCTCCTCCGGCAGCGACAGCTCCGCCGCGAGCTCCGGCGAGAACGCCGCGCGCGGCGCCTCCAGCTCGGTCGCCCGCCGCGCGATCGAGATGCAGCGCGCGTGCGCGTATTGCACGTAGTAGACGGGATTGTCCATCGACTGCTTCTTGGCCAGATCGAGATCGAACTCCAACGAGGTGTCGTGCCGGCGCATCAGGTAGAAGAACCGGGTGGCGTCGCGTCCCACCTCGGCGATCACCTCGTCGAGGGTCACGAACTCGCCCTCGCGTTTCCCCATCGCCACCGGCTGCCCGTTGCGAATGAGGCTGACGATCTGGATCAGGATCACCCGCAGCACGGCCGGGTCGTGGCCGAAGGCCTTCAGCGCAGCCTGCATGCGCGCGATGTAGCCGTGGTGGTCGGCGCCCCAGATGTCACAGAGCTCGTCGAACCCACGCGCCAGCTTCTTGCGGTGGTACGCGATGTCGGCCAGCAGATAGGTCGGCAGGCCGTCCGACTTCATCACCACCCGATCCTTGTCGTCGCCCCACAGCGCCGTGGTCTTCAACCAGACCGCGCCGTCGTGGCGGTCGATGTAGCCGGCCGCCTCCAGCCCCGCCAGCGTGGTCGCCACCTCGCCCGAGGCATGTAGCTCGCGCTCGCTCTGCCAGACGTCGAAGGTGACGCCGAAACGCTCCATGGTGGCCCGAATGATCCCCAGCGACGACGCGATGGCGAAGCTCTGGATTGGCGCCAGGTCGACGGGCGGAGAAGCCCCCACCCACCGGGCGCCGTCGCGCGCGTAGAGGGCGCGCCCGAAGTCGCGGATGTACGCGCCCTTGTAGCCGTTGTCGGGGAACGCCACCTCGGGGAGGCTCGGATCCGCGGCGCGCGCGATCTCCATGTAGCGAACCCAGGTCGAGAGGGCCAACGTCTGCACCTGGTTGCCGGCGTCGTTGATGTAGAACTCGGGCGTGACGGTGTAGCCGGCGAAGCGCATCAGCCGCGTGAGCGAATCCCCCACCGCGGCCACCCGGCCGTGCGCGACGGTGATCGGGCCCGTGGGGTTCGCGGAGAGATACTCGAGCAGCACCTTCGGCGCTTGTCGCGGCGCTCCCCTCCCCCAGTCGGCGCCCGCGCCCAGAATCTTCCCCAGCGCCGCCTGCCAGAACGCGGGCGCCAGCCGAACGTTGATGAAGCCGGGACCGGCCACCGTCGCCTCCGCCAGAGGCGAGGCTCCGCCCAGCGGAAGCCGCCCGACGATCGCTTCGGCGACGGCGCGCGGCTGCTTGCCCGCCGGCTTCGCCAGCGTCAGCGCGACGTTGGAGGCAAAGTCACCGTGCTCGGCCCGCTTGGTGCGATCGAGCGAAATGGACGCTGCGGGGACGGGCCCGACGAAACCTTCCTGCGCCAGCTCCTGAGTCGCCTGGGCCAGAATTTCCCGAATAATTTCACGGGCACTGAACGGTCGCACGACGATCACCTACATGTAGTCTCCGTCCATACCTCGAGGCCGTCAAGTTCCGCGCAGGCCGGGAGCGCTACTGGATTGGGAAGAGACCCCCCGTGGCGTTGTAGTCCTCGAAGATGGGCAGGTAGCTGGCCGACGAGACGCCGATCGCCACGTTGTAGCTGAAGGGGTTGATGCGCAGGAGCTGCCCGCGCGTCGGCCCACCGCCCTGCGAGAACCCCAGGCGCCGCTGATCGACGACGAAGAGGTACGGCGCCTCGCTGGTGAGCGGCGTGGTCCCCGACGTCACCTGCGCCAGCGAGTCGACCGGGCCGAGGACGATCCGTGCCGGCATCGACACCTCGATCGTCGTCGGATCGATGACCGTCTGCGGGACGAAGCCGCCGTGGACGTCGAAGCTGATCACGGTCTGGAAGGTGGGCGACCGATCGAGGTTGGCCAGCACGAAAGAGAGCTGCGAGTTCTTGAACAGGGCCCGCACGTGCGTGGGCCCGGCGGAGGTGCCGCCGTCGGCCGCCGGCGTGGTGAGCGGATCCCCCGCCGCGGGGCCGCCCAGGTAGAGGCAGGGATCGGCCGGCTGCGGGGGCGACGTCACCACGCTCACCAGCTTGTCGTTCAGCGGACTCTGCGCGCTGTCGGTTCCTGGATTGATGCGGCTGTCGATGGTCGCGACGACCGGGTCGACGTTGGTGCACTTCACCGCACTTGGCCCGCTGATCGGGATGCGGAAGGTGAAGCGAGCGTCCGGCGTCGGGTTGGTGCTGCAGAGCTGGCCCGGCGAGGTGGGCAGCTTGGCGGTGTTGATCAGCCCGGCCTGGGAACCGGTGACGAGGAACGACTGCCCGGCGGTGACCTGGTACGAAATGAGCTGGTCGAAGCACTCCTTGCCGAAGTCGTCGAAGATCGGCGCGTCGGCGCAGAAGCAGCTTTCGTTCATTTCGTCGCAAGGCCTCTTCGTCCCGCCGTCGAGCGTCCCCTCCTCAGCAGCGTTCTGCTTCGCGGTGAAATCGATACACGTGCGCCCGGCGCGGCAGTCGCTGTCGGACTTGCACCGCATGAGGCAGCGCCGTCCCGTTCCCCCGCCGGGATATTTCGATTCGCAGGTGAAATTGGCGGTGGTCGGGTCATTGCTGTCGGGGCAGGTATCGGTCGAATTGGGGCCGCCGTCAGGACCGGTGCCGGCGTCGATGCCCGCGTCCGCAGCAGCCGCGGCCGTCGGCTGGCACTCGGGCTTGAGCGGCGAGATGACGATCTCGTCGAGGTTCGGCTCGACGACCAGCGTGTTCGCGGTGGGCAGGTCGATCCGGTAGCGGCGGACGCTGTTCAGGAACTCGTTGCACTGGGCCTGCTTCCTGGACACCTGGTTGGGATCGACGCAGATCCCGGTCACCGCCAGGCCCGCGGCGCCCGAGGCGGTGTTGCCGAAGAGGCACTGCTCGCCGATCCCGCACTGGGCGTTGTTGATGCAGCCGACCAGCGTCACCAGATCGCCCGGAAGAACGCCGAGCTGGCAGTAGTTCGCGCCCCCGTCCTGAAAGACCGATTCGATCCTGCTGTCGAGGCCGCTCGTGTCACCCAGGAACTTCGAGAAATCGCCGACGGAAGACATGTTTCCGCTGTTGTGCTGACCTCCGAGCGGCCCCTCCCAGGAGATGGTCCAGGTCTGGGGCGTGATCGCCCGCCGGTCGGTGGGGTCGCTGTCGCTGTTCGCGGGCAGCGGCGCCTGCGGGAAGAACGCGATCGTCTGCACGGGGGAACCGTTCAGCGCCGTGGCATTCAGGATCGATCCCCGGGTCCAGAACGGCTCGAGGTAGGGCCCCGTCGGCGGGGTGGTGGGGAGAACGTCGACCCGGGGTGGCCCCGACAGGGAGTCGAGCAGGACCGAGTAGCTGATCTGGTTCTTGTCGCGCAGCGTGTTTATGAACGGCGGCGCTTCGGTCACCGGAGCAGGCACGAACGGGGGCGTGCTGGCGGAAGTGACCGCCTGGTAGTCGCGCAGGATGGGGTTGATGTTCACCAGGTAGACCATGCCCGAGTCAGTGATGACCCAGGCATACGCGCCGCTCAGGGTCTCCTCGCTGGTGTTGTCGATCGGGAGCGGGTATCTCTGGATGTCCGCGGCGGCGACGTCGATCGGCAACGACGGGAAGTGGATCCCCGGTCCGACGCTGAAAGGCCGCCGGTACGGCGGATCGCTCGGGCGCGCGACCGGAATGCACGGCTTGCTGGCGGAGAAGCCCTTGGCAATGAAATTGGGGTTGAGCGGGTCGGCGTTGGTCTCGCACTCGCTCTCCGTCCCCGGCAGACCGGCGACCTGGATGACCCGCAGCGTGCCGTCCCGCGCGATGGCGTAGAGGTATTTGCGGTTCGAATCGAGACCTGCGTAGTTCGGCCCGACCGAGGAGGGGCCGCCGGCCGGCGCCTGTTCGGCGCCCACGAAAACGCCCGCCTGCCCGACCTTCGTCTGGCGCGTCGGATCGACGCTGAGCCGGATGCGCGTCGACCCGCGCGCCCCCTCGTTCAGGTAGATGCTGTTGCTGTTCCCGAGCATCTGCAAGTCACTGCTCGAGGGCCCTGATCCTGGCCGAGGAACATTGAGGCCCACCGAAAGGACGTACGACGCGTTCGCCAACGAGATGTAGGCGCGCGTCCCGTCCGGCACGATGGCGATCCCGCTGGGGCCAAGCGGGGAAGCGAGGTACGGGGTGTTGAGGACCTGATTGCCGAGCGTCCCGCCGTCGTTGCCTCCGGTGGAGCCCCCGTCGACGCCGCCGGTGCTCCCGCCAGCGCCGCTCATGTCGCTCGCGGCGCCGTCACCCGGGAGGGCGTGCGTCACCGGCGCGCCGTCGGTGGCCGCTGCGTCGACGCCGGCGGCGGCGATCGCCGGCGGCAGCACCTGGCCGGCACAATTCGAGACCGGACAGGAGGGGTTGATTCCCGCGTCCTGCAACGTCACGTCGTCGTTTTTTCCGTCCGGGCCGGGGACCACGACCACCTTCGCCGAGCTGACGATCTTGCCGCTCGGCAACGCCACCACGGCGACGAGATCACACGAAGGGTAAGTCACCAGCACGTACCACGACCTCGCCCCCGACTGAGCCGAGCCGACCTGCAGATCGACGGCCGGGGTCTCGGCGCAGAGCGCGTTTTGCGTGGGGAGCAAAGGGAGGCTCGGCCCCAACGGCGGCACGTTCGAGAACGGCGCGTTCGCGTCGCCGGTCGCATAGCTCAACAAGGGACTGGTGTCCTGCGGCAGAAACGCCACCTCGTACGGCGCGGCGACGAGGGGCGTTCCGTCTCCTTTGATCGGGCGGAACGTTTGAGCGGGGGTGCTGGGCGACGGCGGCACTTGCGCCCCGTCCTCGCTGCTCAGCATCGGTGCCACCAGCGCCGAGGGATCCACCACCGTCAGATCGCACGATCCGCGGTTGGCGGAGACGAGCCGGCAGCCGTCGTCGCTCACCGAGATCTGCTCCGGATCCTGGCCCAGCGGGACGGTGCCGTAACCGGCGGTATCGGGGTCGAGATCGACCAGCTTCCAGTGATCGGCGTCGACCGCCGTCAGCGTCCCCGAGGCGCTGTTGGGCATGAAGGCGAACGTCCGGGTGGTCGTCGTCGGGCCCGGATCGAACTGGCCCGCCGGATGGCAGGCGCGCAGGGGACGTCCC
>DATNDC010000128.1:0-11515 GCA_035607055.1 Polyangia bacterium | reverse complement strand
GAGCGCAGGAGCTGCGCCTCCCCGCGCCGCAGGACCGAGAGGCCCGGGCGCGCCTCGCCGATCAGGTCGGAGAAGGCGATCCCCAGGCCGGAGGCGATCTTCCAGATCACGCCGATGGTCGGGTTGGTCTTGCGGGTCTCGATCTGCGACAGCGCTGCCCGGCTGACGCCGGTCTGCTGGGCCAGGCGATCCAGCGAGAGATCCCGGTGCTTCCGGTGCTGGCGCAAGTTGTCGGCCACCCGCGCGGCGAGCTCGGCCGCGCCGACGTCGTCCCCGGCGGGGATGGGCGTGCCGCGGATGCCCGCCTTCGCTTTGCGCTTGGCCATGGCCCGCACGGTAACATGCAGGCGCGGCCGGGCCCCACCGCCGGCTCTCGGTCTGGTCCCCACCTCCGGATCGCGGGCGTTCACTTTTTTGTGATCGCGGCCGGCGGAGGCCGCCATTATCTGCTCGTGAACTCAACCTCGACCTGGCGACCCATCGCGCTGCTGGCGGCGGTCGCCGCCCTCAACGCCGGATGCTCGTTCGTCTTCACGGAGGGCGTGCCGCCCGATCACCAGAAGCTGGCGTACTTCGACTGCACCAACACCTACGGGCTGGCGGTGGCCGACGGCCTGTTCGCGCTGGGCGGCGCGATCGGCGCCGGAACCACGTTCTCCCAGTCCAAGCAGGCGTACGCCGACAAGAACAGCGGCGCCAGTCGGAACGCGGCGGGCGGGGCCGACGTCGTCCTCGCCGCCCTGACGCTCGCCTCGGGGGTATACGGCGCCGTTCAGGCCACGCGCTGCGATCGCGCGAAAGAAGAGCTCCGGGCGCGGATGTTCCTGGCGCCGCCGCTTCACCCACCGGCGCCGCCCGCTCTCCTCCCGGGCGCCGCGCCGGCGCCACCACCTCCGCCGCCCCTGCCGCCGCCGCCCGGCGCCGGGCCGTCGCCGCCTCCGCCGATGCCGTCAGCGCCTGGAGCGCCGCTGCCGCCGCCCGTTCCCGAGGCGCCGCCGCCCGCCGCCACGCCGCCGTGACGCGGGTTAGTAGAACGAGATGTCGTCGAGCCAGAAGTCGAACACCGTGCTCGGGTAGAAGTTGAAGTCGATGGTGTAGATCGCGCTCGCGTCGGGGCCCATCTGCTTCTCCGGGTACCCGAACATGCGCTGGCCGAGTCCCCCGAACGGGATCTGGAATTGCGTCCAGGTCGTGGTCAGCGGCAAGTCGATGCCCGCCGTGTCGTAGCAGGCGGTTTTGGTCGTCGCGGTCGTGGCGTCGTTATCGCAGAACCCTCCCTCGGGGCGGGTGTACTTGTCGCTGACCGCGAAGCGGACCTTGTCGACCGAGGGGGTGCCGATGCGGGCCCAGAAGGTGATGCCGGTTCGGATGTGGGCGTCGTACGGCATGTCGGCGTACATGCCTCCATCGACCTGGCCGACGACCAGCGAGGCGGTGAGGACCGCCCAGCTGGTGAACCCCTGACCGGTCACGTGCTTGGCGTGGAGACTTCCGCAGGGGCCGCCGTTCGGAATCAGCGCCGACGGTGCCTCGTTGTCTGGCTCGATCGTGGCGTTGGGGGACAGCGTGTCGCCGCCCGCCCACCAGCCGCCGTTTCGTCCCCCCTCTATCAGGATGGCGGAGGCGCCCGCCTCCATGTCGTCGATGAGCGCGGTGGGATCGACCGGGGCGTTGTGGTCAGGGCAGCTGCCGACGAGGGCGAGCGCGCCGGCGGCGCCGCTGTCAGGGCCACCGTCGGCGCCTCGAGCGCCCACGCCACCGGCTCCGCCCGTCCCGTAGTCGGCGGGGATTGCGGGCGAGGAGCTGCAGGCGGGCGCCAGAAGAAGAAGCAGGGTGGCCAAGCCGGCCCCTCGAAGTTTCGTGGCACGTGTCATCGGTCGTCTCCCGTCCAAGTTATGAGAGCAGGCCCGTGAGCGGACCCGTGCACCAGTCGGCCTCGCCGAACGTCGTATCGGGGACGCCCAGCGCGTTCAAGATTCCCAGCAGCAGGTTGTTGTGGTTCAGGCCCTGCCCCTCGTAGCTCAGGTAGCGGCCCGTCACGAGCGGCCCCCCGCCGTTCCCGGCGATCACGTAGGGGGCGTCCTGGCGGCTGTGCGTGTTCCCCTTGGCCAGCTCGTTGGTCCAGAGGACCATGGTGTTGTCGAACAGCGTGCCGCCGCCCGCGTCGGGCGTGCTCTGCAGCCGGCCGATGAGCGCCGCCATCTGCTGCGCGTACCAGGTGTTGATCTGCGTGAGCTTGCTGACCGCGTCGCTGTCGCTGTCGCTCCGGTGCGACAGATCGTGGTGCCCGTCGGGGATGTCGAGCCAGGTGAACCGGACCTGCGAGACCGAGCGCGACCACTGCAGCGAGGCGACGCGGGTGAGGTCGCAGGCGAAGGCCATGGTGAGCAGATCCATCATGACGCCCCCGACGGCGGGATAAGAGTCGTTGGACTGCGCGTCGACCGACGGCTCGTTCGGATCGGCGCAGGCGGCGTTGTTCTCGGTCAGGTCGGCGGTGAGGCGGGTCTCGATCTCCCGCACCGCCTGCAGGTGGGCGTCGAGGCGCTGCTTGTCGGCGCTGCCGAGCTGGCCGGAGATGCGCGTGTACTCGCCCCCGACCGCGTCGAGGATCGATTTGTGGCGCGCGCGCTGCTGCGCCAGCACGGTGGGGTCGGTGTGCAGGTCGGAGAAGACCGTGTTGTAGACCTCGACCGGATCGTCGATCGGCGGCAGCGGCTGGTTGGCGGCCTGGTAGATCATCCGCCCGTAGTCGTCGGCGGCGCCCACCTGCACGCCGAGCTCGAGCGAACGGTACGGCGTCGGGGCCCCCCAGGCCGCGGCGATCCGCTGGTCGACCGACGGGCCGGTGGGCCAGCCGGCGGGCGGCGCGCCCACGCCGGCGAAGGGACCCGGGTTGAGCGGGCAACCGGTCAACATGCCGCCGATCCCGTTCTGGTGGCCGTCGCCGCCGCCCCCTTCTTGCAGGAGGCCCTGGACGATCACCAGGTCGGACTGGTACGGCCCGAGCGGCGTCAGGATGGGCGACAGCGTGAAGCTCGTCTCCGTCCCGGTCGGCGTCCAGGCGGTGGGAAGCGTCCCGTTGGCCGAGAACATCACCACGAAGCGCTGGGGCGCGGTGGCCGCGTGGGCCTTCTTCCGGGGCTGCATGGCCTCGAGAAAAGGCAGGGCGATGGCCGCGCCACCGGCCCCCCGCAGGATCGTCCGTCTGGAGATCGGTTTCATGGTGAGCTCTCCGGCGGGAGGTTGCGGAACTCGGCCATCTGGACGGTCTGTCGGACCATCTTCTTGAAGTCGCCGCCCGGCCCGGTGAGCGTGCCGGCCAGGGCCGAGATGGCGCACAGATCCCCGGAGGTCTGCTCGCTGCGACCGAAGGCGTAGCGGAACCACTGCGTGGCAGCGCAGCTCGCGACCTCGGCGCTGCCGGCCAGCTTGCTGGCCAGGCTGGGGACGCCGTCGAGGTCGCCGTCGACGTCGGTGCCGGTCAGCGAGCCGGTGGCGTCGACGGGCTGGTCGGCGTCGGTGTCGCGCCAGACCCCGTCCGGCCCGTAGCTCTCGAAGGCGAAGCCGATGGGATCCATCAGCGTGTGACAGCCGGCGCAGAGCGGGTTGGCGGTGTGCTGCGCGAACCGCTGGCGCGTCGGCAGGCGCGGATCGACGACCGGCGGCGCCACGACGATCGACGGCGGCGGGGGCGGGGGCGGCGTGCAGAAGAGCTGGGCCCGCACGAACAGACCGCGCAGGACGGGCGAGGTCTGATCGGCCTTGGCGTGCACGGCCATCCACGCGCCCTGGGTGAGCATCCCGGCGGCCCGCGTGGGATCGAGCGCGATCTTCTGGTAGCCGTCGCCCGACGGCGCGGGCAAGCCGTAGTACGCGGCCAGCGAGGCGTCGGCGAACGTGACGGGCGCGGTCAGCAGGTGCGTCAGCGTCGGCCCGCTCTGCCAGGCATCGGTGAGGAACATCGAGGTCTCCTGGGCCAGCGCGGGCGCCGTGGCGTCGGTCCAGTCCCGGTAGAGCGCGCGGTTCTTGTCGATGCTGGTGACGGACTCGGTCTCCCACCACTCGTTGGCGAAGTGGACGAACAGCTCCGCCGCGCGGCCGTCCGCCAGCAGGCGGTCGGTCTGCGCCAAAAGGCCGTTCTCGGTCCCGAGATCGCCGTGCTCGGCGGCCTCCAGCAGGGTCTCGTCGGGCGCGGCGCCGGTCAGCAGGAAGGCGAGGCGCGTCGCCAGCGCGTACCCGTCGAGCGCTTGTCCGGCGCCGGCCAGCGGCTCGGGGCGGTAGAGGAACTGCGGCGCTTGCAGGAGGGTCGCCACCACCGCCGAGAGCCCGTCGGTCGGCCCGGGCGTCGCGGTGTCGGCGTAGAGCTGCATCATCGCCGTCTGTTCGTCGTTGGTCATGGCGCGGCGCCAGGCCCGCCGGCCGAACGCGCTGATGAACGACGTGACGCAGCTCATGTCACCGCCTGTCGGATCGCAGCCCGCGAAGGCGGTCGTCTGCGCCGAGTTTCCCAGCAACGTGGTGGCGGCCTGCTCCGCCACCTCCAGGTACGCCTCCGCGTGGAGGGCCGAGACGCTGTAGGCGTCGGCGATGTCGTCGAAGTCCATCGTCTCTTCGTCGGGCGGCAGGGCCTGGGAGACGGAGGGATCGACGCCGGTCAGGTCGGCGAGCGAGCGCCCGTACTCGAACCGGGTGAGCCGCCGCAGGGGCGCCGGGCCCGGATCGGACGCGCACAGCGGGGCGCTGTTCGTCGTCGTCGTGCCGCCGCCGCTCCCGCAGCCGAGCAGCCCGAAAAGGGCGCAGGACGTGGCCAACCAAGGTCGCTTCGATCCAGACATCGGACCCCCGATGATTTTCCATCAGGAGCACGTTCCACGCCATCGCGAAACGGGCTCGCGACGCGGTCTTCGTCGACCCTTCGTCGACCCTTCGTGGGCCCGTCGCGACGAAATGCGGCGTCCGGACGTCGCGCGGACGTCCGGACGGTCGTTCAGATCAGGTCTCGGCGGTCAGTTGCAGCCGATTTTGGTCGGCCCGACCGCGATGTCGTCGAACCAGATGGTCAGGTTCTCCCCGCTGAAGACCGTCCAGCCGAAGCCGATGCTCATCGGTTTGAACGGCGAGGGCGCCGTCCACTGGTCGTTGACGCCGGACATCTTGGTGGTCGTTCCCGGGACGAAGGTCAGCCCAGCGACAGGGTTGCCGTTGACCCAGGTCTCGAGGGCGCCGGTCGACGAGGAGACGTGGAACTCCACGCAGGTCCAGGTGTTCGCCGCGGGATAGGTCGACGTCGCGCCGCCCGCGCTGTTCTTGTCGGGCAGGACGTCGCCGTCCGAGATCTGCCACATGAAGACGTTGCTGGTCCCGGTGCCTTCCGAGGCGAGCTGCAAGTAGTTCTGGGTGCCGGTGTTCAACGTGCCGGACGTCAGCCCCAGCGCCATCAGGAACGCGTGATCGAACATCATGGAGGTGTCGCTGAGGCGCATGTAGAACCGGCCGTACACGTCGCTACCGGTCAGCTTGGTGAAGGCGCTGGTGTTGAGCATCAGGGGGCCGCAGGAATCGCCGCCCATCACCTTCATCGAGTTGGGCGGGCTGTGCGACTGGGTCGAGTCGACGGCGAACGGCCAGGGAGTCCCCTGGCCGTTGCAGGTCTTGGCGCCGATCATCGTCCAGAGGCTCGAGTCCGGCGCGGCGCCGGCGGCCTGCGAGTCGAAGTTGTCGCACAAGGCCAGGCCGGCGCAGCCGCTGGCGTTTCCGCCCGCCGCGCCGCCCGTGGCCGAGCCGCTGCCCGCCGCGCCGCCCGCGCCCCCCGAGCCGTTGCCGCCGGTGGCGCTGCCGCCCGAGCCGCCGCCGGTTCCGTTGCCGCCGGTGGCGCTGCCGCCGGTCCCGTTGCCGCCGGTGGCGCTTCCGCCGGTGCCGGTTCCGCTGCCGCCGGTACCGGTTCCGCTCCCGCCGGTGCCGGTTCCGCTGCCGCCGCTGCCGCTCGGTCCACCCGAGCTCGAGCTGCAGGCCGGAAAGAGCCCCACGCACGCGAGAATCACGAAAGCGATCGAAGGTGATTTCATCATCCGGCCACTTTCGGCTGGAATTTCGGACGACGCAAGTGATCGGACGACGGCGGACTAGCGGCCGGCCGCCCAGCGCAGGCCGCTCACCAGCAGGCGCTGGAACAGCGGATCGCGGTAGCTGGCGTCGGTGTGCCCCATCGCGGTGTAGAACGCGCGGCCGCCGCCGCCGGTCGGGTGACGCCACGTGATCGGGTGGTCGGCGCCCATCGTCCCGCCGGTGTAGGTCGACTCGTCGACGGTGGCCAGCACGGTCACGTTGGGGCGCGGGTTGACGTCGAAGTCGTACCACTCGTCGGTGCGCACCCAGGGTGACGGCAGGCCGGCGACGACGGGGTCACCGGTCGCTTCGATGTCGACGCTCGCCGGCTGGACGTCCGGGTGGCTGACGAAGTAGGCGCCGACCAGCGCGCCGTAGAACGGCCAGTCGTGCAGGGTGTCCGAGGCCGAGTGGACGCCGACGTAGTTGCCCCCGGCGTCGATCCAGTCCTCGAACGCGGCTTGTTGATCGGCGTCCAGCACGTCGCCGGTGGTCATCAGGAACACCACCACCTGGAACCGCGCCAGGTTGTCGGCGGTGAACTGGGTCGGGTCCTCGGTCGAGACGGCGCTGTAGTCGCCCGCCGCCTGCAGGGCCGTGAACGCGGCGATGGCGGTCGGGATCGAGGCGTGCCGATATCCCACGGTGCGGCTGTAGAGCAGCACCGAGAACGGCGCGCCCGCGTCGCCGCCGTCGGTTGCCCACGCGGTGGCGCTACCGTCGAACGCCGTCACCGGCGGCGACGCCGGGCTGCCGCTGCAGCCCAGCGCGGCGGCCAGGACGGAGACGGCGATCGTGCGCGGACGAGGCACCGCCCGATGCTACGCCCGCGGCGCTCAAATGTTGATCAACAGGCCGACCTGAACCCCGAGCTCGGTGACGCGCTCGTCGTAGGGGGGGCGGCCGCCGGCCTCGACGATGACGGGGGCGCTCTCGCCGACGAAGGTGATGTCCAGGGTGGGGCGACGGCGGCATCGCCGTCAGCCCGGTGAAGGACCCGGTATTCGAGAAGCCGCCCGATTCGGCGACGGTGGTCGAGCCTTTGAGGACGCCCAGCGCGAGCCCGACACTGAGGTCGAGGATCACGAAGAGGTCGAACGCCGCGCGCGGGAACGAGAACACGGAGAGCGCGCCGGTGGAGGGGACGCCGAACAGCGAGAAGTTGGTCGCGCCGTTCTTCCGGATTCTAGACCGAGCTCATGATCCAAGGGTGCGGCGGGCGCGGCGGGCCGACTCGACCATGTTGGCGAGCGCCGCCCGGACCTCCGGCCAGCCGCGCGTCTTGAGGCCGCAGTCGGGGTTCACCCACAGGCGCTCGGACGGGAGCACCTGCCGGGCGCGCGCGAGCAGTTCGTCGATCTCCGCGGTCGTCGGGACGCGCGGGGCGTGGATGTCGTAGACGCCCGGCCCGACCTCGTTCGGATAGCGCGAGCGCCCGAAGTCGCGGAACAGCTCCATCTGCGAGCGCGAGGTCTCGATCGAGAGGACGTCGGCGTCCAGCTCGGCGATGGCGGCGAGGATGTCGCCGAACTCGGCGTAGCACATGTGCGTGTGGATCTGCGTCTCGTCGCCCACGCCGGCGGTGGCGAGACGAAAAGCATCGACGGCCCAGCGCAGATACGCCGGCCACTCGGCGCGGCGCAGGGGGAGGCCCTCGCGGATGGCGGGCTCGTCGACCTGGATCATGCCGGTGCCCGCCGCTTCGAGGTCCTGCACCTCGTCGCGCAGCGCGAGCGCGATCTGCCTGCAGGTCTCCGCGCGCGGCTGGTCGTCGCGCACGAACGACCACTGCAGGATCGTCACCGGCCCGGTGAGCATCCCCTTCATCGGTTTCGGCGTCAGCGACTGCGCGAACCGTGTCCAGGCGACGGTCATCGGCTGAGGGCGCCGGACGTCGCCGTAGATGACCGGCGGCTTCACGCAGCGCGAGCCGTAGCTCTGCACCCAGCCATGGCGAGTGAAGGCGAAGCCGGAAAGCTGCTCGCCGAAGTACTCGACCATGTCGGTGCGTTCGAACTCGCCGTGCACGAGCACGTCGAGCCCGAGCGCTTCCTGCTCGGCGACGCATCTTCGCGTCTCCTCGCGGAGGAATTGCAGGTAAGCCTCGGCGGTCATCCTTCCGGCGCGCCAGCCGGCCCGCGCCTCGCGCACCTCGCGCGTCTGGGGGAACGAGCCGATCGTGGTGGTGGGCAGGAGCGGCAGCCCGAACCGCGCGCGCTGCCGGACGGACCGGGCCGGGTACGCCGAGCGCCGCCGCAACATCTCGGGCCTGACCGCCTCCGCGCGCGCCCGCACCTCGGGGTCGCGCGCGCGCGGCGAGGCGCGGCGGCTGGCCAGCGCGGCGCGCGCCACTTCGAACCGCGCGTGCACCGTCTCGCCGCCGGCCGCCCCGGCCAGGGCCACGATCTCATCGAGCTTCTGCCTCGCGAACGCCAGCCACGACCCGAGCTCGGCGTCGAGGTCGCTCTCGAGCGCCAGATCGACGGGCACATGCAGCAGCGAGCACGACGAGGCGACGCGCACGCGCGCGCCCCCCACCTTCTCGACGGCCCTGGTGACCAGCGCCAACGCGCGATCGAGATCGGTTCGCCAGACGTTGCGCCCGTCGACGACGCCCAGCGAGAGCACGGCCCCGGGCCCGAGCTTGTCGAGGACGGCCTCGAGCTGCCCGGGCGCCCGCACGAGGTCGACGTGCAGCCCCTCGCAGCCGAGCCCGGCCCCGAGCTCCAGGTTCGGCCCCAGCTCACCGAAGTAGCTGGCGAGCAGGATCTTCGGCCGGGCCTTCGAGAAGGTGATTCGATCGTAGGCGCGGCGATAGGCCTCGCGCGTGGGGCCGTCGAGATCGCCGACCAGACAGGGCTCGTCGATCTGCACCCAGCCGACGCGCCCGGCGAGCGTCGCCAGGAGCTCCTGGTACGTCTGCACCAGCCGGTCGAGCGCCTCCAGCGCCGACGCGCCCGCGGGCGCGCCGGGCGCGAGCTTGGCGAGCTGCAAGAACGTCACCGGCCCGACGAGCACCGGCCGCGGCTCGACGCCGCACGCCCGCGCCTCCTCGATCTGTCCGAGCAGCGGCCGGGCCGCGAGCCGGAACGTCTGCCCAACCGCGATCTCGGGGACGATGTAGTGGTAGTTGGTATCGAACCACTTGGTCATCTCCAGCGCCGGCAGGTCGACGCCCGCCGCCGGATCCTGCAGCCCGCGCGCCATGGCGAAATACCGCGCCCGCGGGTCGGCCACCGCGGCGTAGCGCGCAGGCACCGCCCCCACCATCACGGCCGCATCCAGCATGTGGTCGTAGAAAGAGAAATCGCCGGCCGGCACCTCGGTCATCCCGGCCGCCTTCATCGCCGCCCAGTGCCGCGCCCGCAGCGCTCGCCCCGCCTCCTCCAGCGCTTCGCCCGACGCCTTCCCGGCCCAGGTCGCCTCCAGCGCCTTCTTCAGCTCGCGCCCGGCGCCGATGCGCGGAAACCCGAGGCACGTCGCCATGAGGGCCACGGCTACGCCACCTCCTTCCGCGCCGCGCCGCTCAGGGCGGGCACGGGGGTGGGCTTCCCCTCGGCGTCCAGCGCCACCAGCACGATCCGCCCGCGCGTGCAGAGGGCGCGCTCGCCCGACCGGATCTCCTCGCGGTAGAGGGCGACCTCGACGGTGATCGACGTCCGCCGGGTCTCGACGACGCGCGAGACGAGCTCGACGAGCTCGCCCTGCCGGACGGGGGCGTGAAAGTCGATCTTCTCGGTGCTGGCGGTCACCACCGGCAGGCGCGCGAAGCGCGACGCCACCATGAACGCCGCCTTGTCCATCATCGCCAGCGCCTGCCCGCCGAACAGGGTCCCGTAGTGGTTGGCCTCGCCCGGGAACACCATCTCCATGACCCGGCCCTCGGTGATCCGGCCGGCTTCGATTCGCTCCAACATCTCTTCTCTCCTCGTGTGGTCGTGCGGCAAAGCCGCGGTTGACCCGCGCGGACGTGCCTTCGGCCGGCGCGCGCACGCGCCACCCCTTTCGGAGTCTTGGGACCGACCTGCCGCCCCCGCGGGCTGCTGGAGCACGACGCGCGAGGCGGCTCGGAACCGGATTGGCGTCAGGACCTCGACGCCGCTTCGGACCTCCCCGCCTCCCGCGAGGCTCCAGGTCGAAACCGCGCCGGATTTCTCCCCGGCTCGGGTGCGGGCAGGTCTTCGGGCTCGCGAGCGCTTCGGCTTTCGCCGCTTCCCTCCGCCACCGCTTCCCGGCCCCGTGCGGGCGGCCAGTGCAGGTCGTGACGTCGTTCTCGCTTACCGCTGCGGGGCAGCCCCGGATTTCCACCGGGTTCCCTTTTCAGCCCCGAGCCGAAGCTCGGAGCACCAGCACGAGAGGGAGGATTGCGGAGGGGGCGGGGGTTGTCAAGGTTGGGGCGCGGCAGGCGCGTCCGCGGGCGTTGCTCTCTCGGTCGGTTACGCTGGCTTCATGCTCAAGCTCTCGCTCAACATCGACGTCGACGATCTGGACCAGGGGGTGGCCTTCTATGACGGCGCGCTCGGTCTCGCGCCGGTCCGCCGCCTGGGCGATTTCGCCGTCGAGCTCGCCGGCGCCCAGGTGCCCGTCTACCTCTTGCTCAAGCCGTCGTCGTCGCCCCCATTTCGCGGCGCTTCGTTCTCTCGCCGGTACGACCGGCACTGGACGCCGGTGCACGTCGACTTCGTCGTCGACGACATCGCGCCGGCGCTCGCCCGCGCCGTCAACGCGGGCGCCCGCGCCGAATCGGAGATCGAAACCTACGACTGGGGGCGCCTGGCGCTGCTGGCGGATCCGTTCGGAAACGGCTTCTGCCTCATCGCGCTCGATGGCGCGGGCTACGACGCGATAGCCAGGCCCTACGGCGCCGCGGGCGGGTGACGTGGTCGATTCGGCGGGCGGCCGTGGGTTCCGCGCCGCTCTTCGCTGACTAGAACTTCTCGTACCCGATGGAGGCGAGGACGAGCACGCCGGTCGCACCGTTGATGAAGATGGTGCGCAGATCGACGCCGGCCATCAGGCCCTTGCGTCGAATGCCGTCCTGGCCGCGGGTCTCGAGCAGGTAGCCGCCCGCGCGCGCCTGGAACATGGGCCCCGACGGATTGTTCAGCACGCCGTAGCCGAGGCCGGCGCCCGCGAACAGGCGATCGATGAACGTCGCCTCTCCCATCGCCGCGATCGAGAAGGTGCCGGTCGCGCCCGTGACGCCGATACCGCCCGCCTGGCCGCCGAGCGACCCAAAGGAAAGGTGCGGCTGCACGTAGATGCCGAGGAGATCGTTCACTTGCACGCCGAGCCGGCCGTCGAGCCCGTACATCTCGCCGGAGACGACGGAGACCTTTTCCATGCCGCCCGCCAGCGAGATCCCGCCCCGGAAACGCAGGCCGCTTTGAGCGACGGCGGTGGCGAC
>DATNDC010000117.1:0-42289 GCA_035607055.1 Polyangia bacterium | reverse complement strand
CGTAGCCGCCCAGGGTCGGGCGAATCCCGTCGTACATGGTCTTGAGGACGCCGTTCGTGGCGTCGCCGCCGTAGAGGGCGAACCGCCCCTTGTTCGAGTTCTGCGACGCCACGTCGCCGACGAGGATGGCGGTGACGTAGTTGTAGTTGAGGGCCGTGTTGCTGCTGATCGTCTGGCTGTTGGAGGGGTTGGTCGTGCTGAAGCCGGCGAAGAGCCCGTTCTCGAGGTCCGCCATGACCCAGGGGCCAACGCGGCCGCCTTCGGCCCCGTGGTCCCAGGCAACGCCGCCACCGAAATAGACCGCCTCCATCGTCCCGTTGCCGTCGTCACGGGAGTCCGTCTCGGCGTTGCCGTAGTCGAAGCAGCAGCCGTCGATCAGGTTGTTCTTGCTGGTGATCATGTACTCGGTCTCGGCGGCGTCGCCGGTCGCCGTCCCCACCGGCTTGGTGACGGTGCAGCCGCTGCATCCGGACCGATACCCGGTGGTCTGCTTGATCAAGATGCCGTAGGCTGCGTGGCCGTTGAGCGTCGTCGGCAGCGCGGTGGCGCTGGCCGGGTTGTTCACGCCGCCGTTGCCGCCCGCGGGCGAGGGACGGAGGTGATTCCCGTTGCCGGACTGGTCGTAGATGATCGAGATCGTGCAGGTCCCTCCCGAGCAGAAGGTGTCCTGCGCGGCGGCGTTGGCGTAGCCGCCGGTGATGACCCCGATCTCCGTCGTCGTCCCCTTGCACGAGCTCTGGCCGGCCACGAACGATCCCTTGCAGACCTGGTAGAGGTTGCCGGTGTAGCTGCCGTAGAGCGCGCGCACGGTGCTGTGGGCCGCGGCGCAAGTGTTGCCGGCGGCCCCCAGGATGTCGCAGGGCCCCATGGTCGTGCCGCCCGTGCAGGCGCCGGCGCTGCAGGTCTGGCCGCTCGTGCAGGCCTTGCCGCAGGTGCCGCAGTTCGCGGCGTCGGTCTGCAGGTTCGTGCAGGTGTTCGAGCAGAGCGTCTGGCCGCTGGCGCAGGCGCAGGCGCCGCTCATGCAGGTCTGCCCGCTGCCGCAGGCCTTGCCGCAGGTGCCGCAGTTGGCCGAGTCGGTCTGGAGGTTCTTGCAGGTGCCCGAGCAGCTGGTCTGACCGCTCACGCAGACGCAGGCGCCGGCGGTGCAGGTCTGATTGGCCGAAGCCGAGCAGGCGGTCGTGCAGGTGCCGCAGTGATTGATGTCGGTCTGCAGGTTCACGCAAGAGCCCGAGCAGGCGGTGGTTCCGGTGGCGCAGGTCGTGGTGCAGGCTCCGTTCGAGCAAACCTGGCCCGTGGTGCACGCCTTGCCACAGGAGCCGCAGTTCGCCGTGTCGGAGGTGGTGTCGATGCACGCCGTGCTGCCGGTGCACGTGACGAGCCCGGTGGTGCAGCTACAGCTGCCGCTCTGGCAGGTCTTGCCGTCCGAGCAGACAGTCCCACAGGTGCCGCAATTGGAGTTGTCCGTGGCGGTCATGACGCAGGTGCCGCTGCACGACATGCTACCCGACGGGCACCCGGTGCCGCCGGTGCCGGGCGAGCCGCCGTTACCGGTCGAACCCCCGTTACCGGTCGAGCCGCCGTTGCCAGTCGAGCCGCCGCTGCCGTAACCCGAGCCCCCGTTGCCGGAGCTCATCCCACCGTCCACGCCGGGGGCGCCCGACTGCCCGGAGGAGAACGAGCCGCACGAAACGGCCAGGGCGCCCAGGAACATGCCCAGGCAGGCGACGATGGACACTCGGATGAGAGGAAGCTTCTTCATTGGGAATCTCCAGGCCAATAGAGGGTGCCGGGGACCGGCGTCTAAGAAGTTCCGGCAGAACGGATATAGGGCTCGACGAACATCGCTCTGAGCCCGAAGGCCCCCCGCGATAGTTCAAAAGGGGAAACGGCTGAGAAATTGCGACATTTCCTATTGTCCGTAGTAGGCGCTCTTGCCGTGCTTGCGCTCGAAGTGCTTGCGCACGAGGTACTCCGGGAGTCGCCCCGCGTCGGCGTTGATCGCCTGCGTCAGGAAGGCGATCTTGGCCAGCTCCTCGAGCACCACCGCGTGGTAGACGGCCTTGTCCGCGGTCGCGCCCCAGGCGAACGGACCGTGGCCCGCCACCAGGACCATCGGGGTCTGGCGCGGGTCGCGCGCGCGGAAGCACTCGACGATCTGCGCCCCGGTCTCGGCCTCGTAGTCGCGTTCCACCGCGTCGGCGGTCATCACCTCGGTGCAGGGAATGTCCTCGGCCAGGTGATCGGCGTGCGTCGTCCCCCAAAGCGGGATCGGCCGGCGCGCCTGGGCCCAGGCGGTGGCGTAGGTCGAGTGGGTGTGCACGATCCCGGCGATCCCCTGGGCGTGAAACGCGCGGTAGAGGGCGGCGTGCGTCTTGGTGTCGGACGACGGTCGCAGGTGCCCTTCGACCACGTTGCCGTCGACGTCGAGCACGACCATGTCGGCCGCGCCGAGGCTCTCGTAGGCGACGCCGCTCGGCTTGATGGCGAACACCGCCTTGTCCGCGTCGTACGCCGAGACGTTGCCAAATGTATAAATGGCCAGGCCCCGGCGCGGGATCTCCAGGTTTGCCTGAAAAGCCTGCTCTTTGAGCTGGTGATAGGTCGATTTGATCATGTGCGCGCCGCCTAGAGCCCCAGTCGATACGCAGCGTCGTTCCAGCGCAGCTCGTTCTTGAGCGCGCCGAGCTCGGTGTGGTTGCCGATCCGCACGCACTCGATGCCGAGCATGCCGCCGAGGTCGGAGAGCTGCTCGCCGGTGACCGCCTGGCTCCAGGCGGTGTGGTGCGCGCCGCCCGCCAGCAGCCAGGCCTGGCAGCCGCGGCGGAAGTCGGGGCGCGGGACGTAGAGCGCGCGGGCCACCGGGAGCTTCGGCATCTCGTGCTCCGCTTTGACCGCGTCCATCTCCTGCACCACCATCCGCATCCGGCCACCGACATCGACGATCGACGCGGCGACCGCCGGGCCCGGCGCCGCGTTGAACACCAGGCGGCAGGGATCCCCCTTGCCGCCGATGCTGAGCGGGTGAATCTCGAGCGACGGCTTCCCTTCGGCGATCGAGGGACAGATCTCCAGCATGTGCGCGCCGAGGATCGTCTCCTCGCCCTTGACCAGGTGATAGGTGTAGTCCTCCATGAACGACACGCCGCCCTTGCTTGCCCCACCGCCGGCCCCTGAGCCGGCGGCGATGACCTTCATCAGGCGGACCAGACCGGCCGCCTTCCAGTCGCCCTCGGCGCCGAAGCCGTAGCCGTCCGCCATCAGGCGCTGGCAGGCGAGGCCAGGGAGCTGGTTGAGGCCGTGCAGGTCCTCGAACGTCGTGGTGAAGGCGCCGTAGCCTCCGTCGGTGAGAAAGGCGCGGATCCCGCTCTCCTGCCGGGCGGCGTAGCGCAGGCTCTCGCGCTTGTCGCCGCCCCGCCGCAGCGCGGGGGCGATCGTGTACGTCGCCTCGTACTCCTCGACCAGCCGGTCGACCTCGGCGTCGCGCACCTCGGCGATCCGCTCGACCAGATCGCCGACGCCGTGACCGTTCGTCGACCACCCCAGCTTGATCTGCGCCTCCAGCCGATCGCCGCCCGTCACCGCGACCTCGCGCATGTTCATCCCGCCGAAGCGCACGATCTTGAGCCGGCGCGACTCGGCGACCGCGCAGGCCACGCGCGCCCAGGCGTCGAGATCGGCGGCGACCGCGCGGTCCTGCCAGTGGCCGACGACGATCTTCCGGTCCAGCCGGAGCCGAGCCAGAATGAACCCGTACTCGCGGTCGCCGTGCGCCGACTGGTTCAGGTTCATGAACCCCATGTCGATCTCCGACCAGGGGAGCTCGCGGTTGAACTGCGTGTGCAGGTGCGCCAGCGGCTTCGCCAATTTGCCGAGGCCGTTCACCCACATCTTCGCGGGCGAGAAGGTGTGCATCCACGTGATCACCCCGACGCAGGCGGGCGCCGCGTTGGCCTCCAGGCACAGCTCGGTGATCGCCTCCGGCCCCTTGAGCGTCGGCTTCCAGACCACGCGAACGGGCAGCGCCGCGTCGAAGTGCGCCGCGATCTGGCGCGCGTGCTCGGCGACCTGGTTCAAGGTCTCCTGGCCGTACAGCTCCTGGCTGCCGGTCAGGAACCAGACCTCGTTGGCGTTGGCTGGGGTGCTCTTGGTGCTCATCTTTGGGTTGCTCGTCTCTCTCGATAAAGGGCCGACCGAAGCTTTTCTAATGAGGCCGTCGGCTAGAGCCCCGCCCGGCCAAGCGCCCCCTCCACGAAGGCGCCCAGCGCCAGGTAGCGCTGGTAGAGGTGGTCGTAGCGGCGCGCGCGCTCGGCGTCCGGTCGATAGACCGCCTCGGTCCCCGAGGACATCGCCCGCTGCGCCTCCTCGACGCGCGGGTAGAGCCCGGCCGCCGTGGCGGCGAACATCGCCGCGCCCAGCGCGACGGGTTCGGCCCCCGCCCCCACCGTCACCTCGAGGTTCATGACGTCGGCGATCGTCTGCATCACGAAGCGGCTCTTCTTGGCCACGCCGCCGATGGCGATGGCCCCGTCGATGCGCGTCCCTTGCGCCCGGAAGCGCTCGACGATGGCGCGCGCCCCGAAGGCGGTGGCCTCCACCAGGCTGCGGTAGACGCGCGGCGCGTCCGTCCCCAGCCCGAGGCCGGTGATGGCGCCGGTGAGCCGCTGGTTGGCGTCCGGCGTCCGGCGTCCGTTCATCCAGTCGAGCGCGAGCGGCGCGGTCTCCTCGAGCGGCAGCGCCGCGGCCCGCTCTTCCAGCGCCGGGATGATCTTGTCGGCGACCCGGGCGGCCACGTCCTCCTTCACCTCGTCCGGAACGCCGGGCAGCGTGGGCAGGATCGTCTCCAGCGGCCAGGCGAGCAACGATTTCCACCAGGCGTAGACGTCACCGAACGCCGACTGGCCGGCCTCGTAGCCGATCATCCCGGGGATCACCGAGCCGTCCACCTGGCCGCAGATCCCGGCCACCAGCTTCTCGGGCTCGTCGGCCCGCGGCGCCACGACGACGTCGCAGGTGCTGGTCCCCATCACCTTGAGGATCCGGTTGCGGGCGATGCCGCCGCCGACCGCGCCCATGTGCGCGTCGAACGCCCCCACCGCGACCACCGTGTCGCGCGGCAGGCCCCCCAATCCGAGCTTGGCCGCCCACTCGGGCGAGAGCGTCCCGAACGGCGTGTCGGCGGTGAACGTCTCGCTCCCCAGCGTCTTCTTCAGCGCCGGCAGCTTGGGGTGGAGCGCGGCCAGAAAGGCGTCCGCCGGGTACCCGCCGAACTCGGCGTGCCACAGCGCCTTGTGCCCCGCCGCGCAGCGGCTCCGCTTGAAGCGCGAAAGATCGGTGGTGCCGGTGAGGACCGCCGGGATCCAGTCGCAGTGCTCGACGATGCTGACGGCCGCCTCGGCGACGGCCGGATCGGTCTCGAGGACGTGAATCGCCTTGGCCCAGAACCACTCCGACGAATAGATGCCGCCGACGTATTTGGTGTAGTCGACGCCGCCCCAGGTCCGCGCCAGGTGGTTCAGGCGCTCGGCTTCCGCGACGGCCGTGTGGTCCTTCCAGAGGACGAACATGGCGTTCGGGTTGTCGGCGAAGGGGGCGGCGAGCGCGAGCGGCCTCCCCGCGCGATCGGCCAGCGCGGGCGTCGACCCGGTGGTGTCGACCGCGATCCCCCGCACCCGCCCGGCGGCCGCGGGACCGGCCGCCGCGAGCGCCTCGCGCACCGAGGCCTCCAGCGTCTCGAGGTAGTCGAGCGGATGCTGGCGGAACTGGTTCCGGGCCGGATCGCAGTGGAGCCCCTTGGCCCACCGCGGGTAGCTCTTGACCGACGCGCCCAGCGCCCTGCCGGTCGCCGCGTCGACGACGATGCTCCGCACCGAGTCGGTGCCGAAGTCGATCCCCACCACGGAGGCGGTCGCTGATCCTTCACCCGGCCCGTTCATAGCCTTGTCATGGAAGGTCGCACACCGCTCGCGGGGGTGGCTCAAGAATGCGAATCGTGGTCTATTTATGTCATCATGCGGACGCACGAAAAAACCAGCGGCGGCCCTGTTTCGCGCGACGGCATGCGTAACTTCGCCAACGTGGTCTATTTATGAGCTCGCTGCCGACGCGCGGCGCCGCCCAGTGGCGTCACAACTCTCTCGACGTCTCGCGCTCGGACGCGCTGGCTGGGCGGGGGCAGGGACCGGCCGCCCCGCCCGAATGGACCGGCCATCTGCGTCACCTGATCGACGTCTCGCGCGTCACCGCCGCGGCGCCGCAGTGGTGGACGCCGGTGAACGCCTACTTCGGAAGCGTCGAGACCCGCACCGATCCCCGGCGCTACTACTGGGACGGGATGAAGCGCTTCGACCGGCGCGATCCGCCGCTGGTCTTCTTGCAGCTCACCCTGGCCGGATGGGGCAACTTCGAGCTCTACGACCAGCCGCCCGAACGCATGACGCCGGGCCGGGCGTTCATCGCCGTCGTCCCTTCACGCCACCGCTACTACCTTCCCGCGGCCTCACCCGGGTGGACGTTCGCCTGGATCGGCATCTATCACCCCTACCTGGTCCGGCGGCTCAAGGCCCGCGTGGGGGCCACCGGGCCGACGATCGCCTGCGGGCCGGAGAGCGATCTGGTCGCGGGCGTCCTGCGACTCGTGCGCGGCGTGTTTCACAAGGACTTCCGCGACAGGTTCGAGGTCGAGGCGGCGCTGTTCGAGATGGTTTTGTCTTACGAACGGCTGGCCGAAAACCTCAGCGATCCGCAGGGTGAGCGGGATCGCCTGCTGGACGGCGTGCGGCAGCGGGTGCTGGCGACGCCGCGCACGCCCGTCACGGTCCAGGAGCTGTCCGCCGACCACGGCATGACCCAGAGCCGCTTCAGCCACTACTTCCGCGCGCGGACCGGGCTCACCCCCGCGAGCTTCATCGCCGACGTCCGCGTCAAGGAGGCGGCCCGGATGCTGGTCGAGACCGGCGCGTCGCTGCAAGAGGTCGGCGAGATGTGGGGCTTTGCCGATCGGAGCCACTTCGGCAAAGTGTTCCGCCGCGTCCTGCACATGAGCCCGGCGAGCTACCGCGGCGCCATCCGCCGCGAAGCGGAGTCGTAGGCCGCCGGAACCGAGCGTTACCGGCGTCCGGGCAGCGGCGCAGGCGGGACGTCGTGCTTGGGCGGAGGCGGCGGCGCGGGCGGCGGCGCCAGGCCGGGCGCGGTGATGACCGGGTACTTCTTCTGCTGCCAGGCGAAGATCCCCTCGTCGAGCACGGCGGTGTGCGGGTAGCCGCGCTTGCGCAGCGCCTCGACCACCTGCCCGGAGACGTGGTGCGGGCAGGCGCAGTAGGCGACCACCCAGGTGCCGTCGTTGGGGATGTCGTCGAGCGCCTTCGCGTCGTAGTACGGCGTGGAGATGGCGCCCTTGATGCGCAGGTTGAGCCACTCGGCGGGGCTGCGCGCGTCGGTGATGATGATCCGGCGCTTGTCGTCGAGCGCCGCCTTCACCTGATCGATCGAGACGTAGAGATCGTCCTTGAGCGTGAACTGCGGCGCGCGCCCGCGGGGGTTGAGGACGATGGGGCCGTCGCGCGGCGCGGGCGCCCCCGGCGCGCCCACCAGCGGGGAGGCCGGCCGGGCGGGGACGCCGGGCGGCGTGGCCAGCGAGCGGACGTAGGCGACGACGTCGTCGATCTGCTTGGGCGTGAGCGCGGTCTTCCAGGGAACCATCGACGTCGGGGCGCGCCCTTCGGTCACCGCGTAGCGGAGAAAGCCGTCGGTCGCCGTCTCGAGCAGGATCGGGTTCGCCAGGTGGACGGCGCTGCTGCGTGCCGTGGGCGTGCCGTGGCAGCGCGCGCAGAGGTTTCCGTACAGCGTCTGCCCCGCCGCGACGTCCCCGGCCACGCGCCCGACGAGCGGGATCACCGGCCCGGCCCCGGCGCGGAGGAACGAGACCAGCGCGTCGACGTCCGCCGGCGGCAGCGGGCCGCCGAGCGCGCGCCCGTAGGCCGCCATCGCCGTCCCCGGACGCCCGCGCGCGATCGCCGCGCGCAGGAACGAGGCGGGCGCGGTGGCCAGGAACGTCGCCGTCTTCAGCGACGGCGCGTTGTCGGAGGCGTAGCCGTTCCCCTGCGGCCCGTGGCAGGTCGCGCAGAGCGCGGCGTAGAGCTGCTTCCCCCTCTCTTCGGGCGGGCTGGCCTTGGCCGGCTTCCGCGCGCAGCCGCCTGAGAGCAGGGCAGCGAAGAGAACGACGCGGGAGAGCCGGCGCACGAGGATCCGAGACTGCCCGTCGAGCGACTCCGGTTCAAGCATCAACGACAGCGCGAGAGGCCGACGTACCGCCGGTCAAGCGGCCCGGGACTCCGCGGCCGGGTCGTAGCCGAGGTTGGGGCCGAGCCAGCGCTCGACCTCGGCGACCGTCATCCCCTTGCGGGTGTGGTAGTCGACGACCTGGTCGCGGCCGATCTTGCCGACGGAGAAGTAGCGCGAGGCCGGGTGGGCGAAGTAGAGGCCGCTCACGCTCGAGCCCGGCCACATGGCGAAGGACTCGGTCAGCGTGATGCCGGTCGTGCGCTCGACGTCGAGCAGCTGCCAGAGCGCCCCCTTCTCGGTGTGATCGGGGCAGGCCGGGTAGCCGGCGGCCGGGCGGATCCCGCGGTACTCCTCGCGAATGAGCTGCTCGTTGCTGAGCCCCTCGCTGCGGCCGTAGCCCCACTCCTGGCGCGCCCGCTTGTGCAGGTACTCGGCGAACGCCTCGGCCAGGCGATCGGCCAGCGCCTCGGCCATGATCGCGTTGTAGTCGTCGTGCGCGGCCTTGAATCGCTCGCAAACCTCGCGCAGGCCGAGCCCCGTGGTGACGGCGAATCCCCCCAGGTGATCGGCGAGGCCCGTCTCCTTGGGGGCGATGAAGTCGGCCAGGCAGCGCGAGGGCTCGCCGTCCTCCTTGGCCGCCTGCTGGCGCAGGAAGTGGAAGCGGGTGAGGGGCGTGTGGCCGTCGGCGCCGGTGAGCTCGACGTCGTCGCCGAGCGCGTTGGCCCGGAAGAAGCCATAGACGCCGCGCGCGCGGATCAGGCGCTCTTTGATCATCCGGTCGAGCAGCGCGTTCCCCTCGGCGAAGATCTGGCGGGCCTGCTCGCCGTACTTCTCGTGCTCGAGGATGCGCGGGAAGACCCCCTTGAGCTCCCAGGTGTGGAAGAACGGCGTCCAGTCGATGTAGGGGCGCAGCGTCTCGAGCGGCAGGTCTTCGAGCACGCGCGCGCCGAGAAAAGCCGGCGCCGGCAGATCCTCCGCGCGCCAGTCGATCGGCGTGCGGTGGGCCCGCGCCTTCTCCAGCGAGATCAACTTGGTCCGCGGCGCGCCGTGGATACGGCGCAGCTCCTCGTATTCGGCGCGGTGCTGTTCCACGAAGGCCGGCTTGTTCTCCGGGCTCAGAAGACTGGTGGTGACCGGCACGGCGCGGCTGGCGTCGAGGACGTGCACCACCGGCTGGCCGTAGTGAGGCGCGATCTTGACCGCCGTGTGCGCCTTGCTGGTCGTGGCGCCGCCGATCAGCAGCGGCAGCGTGAACCCCTGTCGCTGCATCTCGCGCGCGACGTGCGACATCTCGTCGAGCGAGGGCGTGATGAGGCCCGACAGACCGATGAGATCCGCCTTCTCGGCCCGGGCGCGCTCGAGGATCTTCTCGCAGGGGACCATCACCCCCATGTCGATGACCTCGTAGTTGTTGCAGGCCAGCACGACGCCCACGATGTTCTTGCCGATGTCGTGCACGTCCCCCTTGACCGTGGCCAGCACGATCTTGCCGTGCGCGCGCACCGTCTCGCCGGCCGCCGCGCGCTCCGCCTTCTCCGCCTCCATGAACGGCAAGAGGTAGGCGACCGCCTTCTTCATCACGCGCGCCGACTTCACCACCTGGGGCAGGAACATCTTGCCGGCGCCGAACAGATCGCCGACCACGCCCATCCCCGCCATCAGCGGCCCCTCGATGACCGACAGCGGGCGCTGCACCTTTTGTCGCGCCTCCTCGGTGTCCGCTTCGATATAGGCGTCGATCCCCTTGACCAGCGCGTGCGAGAGCCGCTCCTCGACCGGCGCGCGCCGCCAGGCGTCCTCCTGCTTGGCCGCGGCTTCCCCCGCGGCGGGGCCGGCGGCCTCGGCCTTCAGCTTTTCGCCGAAGTCGACCAGCCGCTCGGTGGCGTCGGGGCGGCGATTCAAAAGGACGTCCTCGATGAGGCCGAGCAGCGTCGGGTCGATCTCCTCGTAGACCTCCAGCATCCCGGCGTTGACGATCCCCATGTCCAGACCGGCGCGGATGGCGTGGTAGAGGAACGCCGCGTGCATCGCCTCGCGCACCCGGTTGTTCCCGCGAAAACTGAAAGAAACGTTGGAGATCCCCCCCGACACCTTGGCGTGCGGCAGGTTCGCCTTGATCCAGCGCGTCGCCTCGATGAAGTCGAGCGCGTAGTTGTTGTGCTCTTCGATGCCGGTGGCGACGGTGAGCACGTTGGGATCGAAGATGATGTCCTCGGCCGGGAACCCCACCTCGTCGACCAGGATCCGGTAGGCGCGCTGGCAGATGCGGATCTTGTCGCCGAGCGTGGCCGCCTGCCCCTGCTCGTCGAAGGCCATCACCACCACCGCCGCGCCGAACTTCAGCACCGTCCGCGCGTTCTGCCTGAACTTCTCCTCGCCTTCCTTGAGCGAGATCGAGTTGACGATCCCCTTGCCCTGCAGAGCGCGGAGCCCCGCCTCGATCACCTCCCACTTCGAGGAGTCGATCATGAACGGCACCTTGGCCACCTCCGGCTCGCTGCCGAGCAGCGAGAGGAAGCGCGCCATGGCGGCGACGCCGTCGATCATCCCCTCGTCCATGCAGATGTCGATGACGTTGGCGCCGCTCTCCACCTGCTGGCGGGCGACGGCCACCGCCTCCTCGTACTTCCCCTCCTTGATCAGCTTGGCGAACTTGGGCGAGCCGGCCACGTTGGTCCGCTCGCCGATCATCAGGAACGACCCCAGCTGCTGCGTGAACGGCTGCGAGCCCGAGAGGCGCAGCGGCCGCGGCGGCTCGATCGAAGAGGAACCCAGCTCCGCCAACGCGTCCGCCTGCGCGGCCGCCGGCTCCGGCGGCGCGACCGAATGCCGGGGCGGCACGTCGGCCAGCGCGCGCGCGATGCCGGCGATGTGCTCGGGCGTGTTGCCGCAGCAGCCGCCGGCGATGTTGATCAGCCCCGCGTCGGCGAACTGGCGCAGAAAGCGCCCCATGTCGGCCGGGTGCAGGTCGAATCCGGTCGGTGACAGCGGATTCGGCAGCCCGGCGTTCGGGTAGGCGGAGATCGCCGTGGACGACTTCCCCGCCAGCTCGGCCAAAAAGGGGTACATCAGATCGGGCCCCAGCGAGCAGTTGAGCCCGATGCTGAGCGGCTTGACGTGCTCGACCGCGTTCCAGAGCGCCTCCACCGTCTGCGCGGAGATCATCGTCTCGCCGCCGCGCCCGACGGCCGCCGAAATCATGACCGGCAGCGACTTGCCGTCCTGCTCGAACACCTCCTGGACGGCGACCAGCGCCGCCTTGGCGTTGAGCGAGTCGAAGATCGTCTCCACCAGGACGACGTCGACGCCGCCGGCGATGAGGGCGCGCACCTCTTCGGCGTAGGCCGCCTTGACCTGGTCGAAGGTGACCACCCGGAACCCGGGGTCCTCGGCGTCGGGCGAGTTCGACAGCGACACCGTGAGCGGCCCGACGACGCCGGCCACGAACCGCCGCTTGCCGTCGGCGTTGGCCACCCGGTCGGCCCATTCCCGGCACTGCCGCGCCGACTGCTCGTTGATCTCCCAGGCCAGGCTCTTGAGGAAGGGATCCTCGATGACCTTCTGATAGAACTCCGGATCTTTCCGGCCGCCGCGCTCGCGCGGATCGTCGACGAAGAACTCGCTCTGGGCGATGGTGGTGGCGCTGAAGGTGTTGGTCTCGATGATGTCCGCGCCCGCTTCCAGAAAACGGCGGTGGATGTCACCGATCATCTTCGGCTGCGTCAGCGAGAACAGGTCGCCGTTGTTCAGCAGATCCTTGCGAGCGTCCTTGAACCGTTCGCCGCGGGCGTCCGCCTCCTTCATCCCGTAGGTGCGGATGGTCGTCCCCATCGCGCCGTCGATGATGGCGATGCGCTGCCGCAGCAGCTGGGCCAGCGGATGGTCGTGGTGCTCGTGCCGTGCTTCGCTCATGTCACCTCTAGGAATCGCGTTGACGGAGCTGGGCTTTGCCCAGCGCAGTCGCCGCGGGAGGGTCCGGGAACCCTCTCGGGGTCCCCGGTTGATTGCCCAGTTTGTCGGCGACCGCCAGGACCACCTGCAGGTCGGGGCGCCTGACCTCGCGCGAGGCGACCTTGGCTGAAACGACGGACAGCCCGGCCCGCCCCAGCATGCCGCGCACCGCGCGCAGCGAAAACCCGGCGTGGCGCTCGCCGTAGCGGGCCGTCACCTCGGACTGCTTGTGCTCGTCGAGGCAGAGGACGACGAGCCGTCCATCCGGCCGCAGCACGCGCGCGCACTCGGCGACGACGCGGGCCGGCCGCTCGGCGTAAGTCAGCGTGTGGAAGACCAGCACGGCGTCGAACGAGGCGTCGGGGAACGGCAGCTGGTGCCCGTCGGCGACCTGCACGCGCACGTTGTGGTGGCGCCCGAGCCGCGCCCGCGCCGCCTCGATGAGCCGCGGGTTGACGTCGATGCAGGTCAGCGACCGGCAGTGGGGGGCGATGGTGGCGGCCGCCGCGCCGTCGCCCGAGCCGACGTCGAGCACGTCGCCGAGGCGCAGCAGCGCCGCCGTCCCCGCCGCCAGCGACTGCCAGGTCCGACCGGGCGAGTAGTCGCGCTCGAGATCGTCGCCCAGCGTCTCGGTCCCCGGGCCGCGCCGCTCGGACTCGAGCTCCCGGAGCCGCTTGCGATCCCCCTCGAGCGTCGGATCGCCCGAGCCGACCGCCTCGTCGAGACAGGCACGAACGGCGCCGGGCAGCGATCGCGTCTCCAGCGCATAGAAAGACTGCGGCCCGTGCCGGCGGTCGCGCACGAACCCCGCCTCGCGCAGGCGCCCGAGATGGGTCGAGACCCGCGACTGCGCGATGCCCGTCACCTTGACCAGATCGGTCACGCAGAGCTCCTGGTCGCGCAGCAGGGCGCAGAGCCGGATGCGGTTCTCGTCCGCGAGCAGGCCCAGCGCATCGGTGTACTGGCCGAGGTTCATCTTGTATCCGCTAATTGAGATATCAGGATACGGCCCGCGGCGCCGCCGGTCAAGCCGGGCCCCGGGGGCTCTCCCTCGAAGGCCGGCTGTTTCTCGTGATCGATTGTGGTCATCCCGCACATTCAGCCACATGGATCACCTGCGCCCGCGTGTCGCCGCCTCTTCCGCCCTGGCCCTGGCCCTGGTCGCCACTCTCGGTCTCGGCTGCGCCAACGGGACCTCGGGAGACGGGTCGGAGGACGCCGGCCGCACCGGCGGCGCCACCGGCGCGACTGGGACCGGCGGGTCGGCCACCGGTAGCGGTGGATCGACCGGCGCGACCGGGACCGGCGGCACGACCGGAGCCGGCGGCAGCCGCGCGACCGGAACCGGCGGCGTTCCGGGCACGGGCGGCAGCGGCAACGGAACCGGCGGCACGGGCGGCACGACCGGCTTGGGCGGCACGACGGGGTCCGGCGGCACGACCGGCTCCGGCGGCACGACGGCCTCGGGCGGGGCCGGAGGCGCCGGGCACACCGGCGGAAGCAGCGGAACCGGTGGCGCCGCGGGTCACGGCGGCGCCGCGGGCAGCGGCACGGGCGGAACGAGCGCGACCGGCGGCACGCCGGGGACCGGCGGCGCCACCGGAACCGGCGGCACGGGCAGCACGGATCCCTGCGCCGACAATTCGGCGGCCCTCCCGCTCCCCACCATCCCCGCCGGCACGTTCGACGTGACCAGCTACGGCGCCGTGGGCGACAACAAGACCGACGACACCAAGGCGATCCAGGCGGCGCTGACCGCCGCGGTCAACGCCGGCGGCGGCACGGTCGTCGTCCCCTCGGGGACGTTTCTCTCGGGCCCGATCATGATCGGCAACAGCACCAACCTGCAGCTCGCCTCGGGGGCCACGCTGAAGATGTTGCCCTACGGCACCTACCCCTCGTCGCCGCCCGCGTTCATCACCACCACCGGCGGCAGCACGCACGACATCGCCATCACCGGCTCGGGCACCATCGACGGTCAGGGACAGGCCTGGTGGGACGCCTTCGCGGCCGACTCGTCGGTCACGCGGCCGCAGGAGGTGAACCTGGGCAAGGTGACGCGCGTCCAGGTGAGCGGGATCAAGCTGACCAACTCGCCCGAGGAGCACATCTGGGTCAAGAGCGACACCAACGTGACGATCACCGGCATCACCATCTCGACGCTGGCCGTGTCGGGGAAGTCGCCGCCCAAGAACACGGACGGCGTCGACGTCACCGCGACGGGCATGTTCTTCTGCAACAACAACGTCGCCGACGGCGACGACAACATCGCGATGAGCGGCACGAACCTCTATATCGGATACTCGACGTTCGGCGTCGGCCACGGCTGCTCGATCGGCAGCATCACCGAGAACGGCGTCTCGCACCTCACCGTCGATCACCTGACGATGAACGGCACCACCTCGGGCATCCGCATGAAGTCGGCGCGCGACCGCGGCGGCACGGTGACCGATCTGACGTACAGCAACATAACAATGACCAACGTCCCGACGCCGGTCTACATCACCTCGTACTACCCGACGCTGCCGACCGATCCGACGACCGACACGGCGATGGCCGTCACCGCCACGACGCCGTACTGGCAGAACATCACCATCAAGAACCTGACCGCCACCGGCGCCACACAGGCCGGGATCCTCTGGGGCCTGCCGGAGGCGAAGATCTCCACCCTCACCTTCGACAACGTGAAGATCTCCGCCCAGAGCGGGATGGAGATCTTCCACGCCACCGGCGTCTCCTTCACCAACGGCTCGACGGTGACGCCCAAGTCCGGCGCCGCGGTGACCACCTACGACGCCGCGGTCTCCGGGATCACCACCACCGCCTACTGACACCGCCGAAAATGCGAGAACGCCCGATCTGGTCGGGCGCCCGCGCGGCCTCAGGGTTCTCCCCTCGAAGGAGGATCCCATGAAGCTCGCCCAACTGATCGGCGCCGCCCTGCTCGCGCTCGGCACCGCGGCCCCCGGCGCCGCGCGTGCCGAATCGCCCAAGACCTACCAGGTGACGGGGCCGGTCCTGGAAGTCACCGACTCGACGATCACCGTGCAGAAGGGGAAGGAGAAGTGGCAAATCGCGCGCGACAAGGAGACCAAGGCGCCCGAGGTGAAGGTGGGCGACAAGGTCACCATCGAGTACACGATGACGGCGAAGAACATCGAGGAGAAGGGCGCCGCCAAGTCCGAGAAGGGCGCTGGCGCGGCGACCAAGTCGAAGTAGCGCCGCCCTCGCCTCATCCCTTCGCGCATTCGGCGCGGCCACCCTGGCCGGACGAGACGCCCGCCTCATCCTCGAGGGGCCGGCGCGGATCTTCCCGCGCCATCGCGGGAGGAGATCGCATGGCCAGCAAGAAGCCCAACATCGTCATCCTGTTCGGCGACGACATCGGGATGTGGAACACCAGCTACTGGAGCCGTGGGATGATGGGGTACCGCACCCCCAACATCGATCGGGTGGCGAACGAAGGGGTCGCCTTCACCGACTGGTACGCGCAGCAGAGCTGCACCGCGGGGCGGGCCGCCTTCATCACCGGCCAGAACCCGGTGCGCACGGGGCTCACCAAGGTCGGCATGCCGGGCGCCACCGTCGGCCTGCAGGCCGAGGATCCGACCATCGCCGAGCTGCTCAAGCCGCTCGGCTACGCCACCGGACAGTTCGGCAAGAACCACCTCGGCGATCGCGACGAGTACCTGCCCACCGTGCACGGCTTCGACGAGTTCTTCGGCAACCTCTATCACCTGAACGCCGAGGAGGAGCCGGAGCTGCCCGACTATCCCAAGGACCCGGCGTTCAAGCAGCGGTTCGGTCCGCGCGGCGTGCTCCATTGCACCAGCGACGGCAAAGGCGGGCAGAAGGTGGTCGACACCGGCCCCTTGACCATCAAGCGGATGGAGACGATCGACGAGGAGATCACCACCCGCGCGCTCGGCTGGATGGAGAAGCAGGTGAAAGCCGAGCAGCCTTTTTTCCTTTGGTACAACTCGACCGCGATGCACTTCCGCACCCACCTCGCCGACAAGAACCGCGGCAAGAGCGGGCAGGACGACTACAGCGATCGGATGGTCACGCACGACGAGCAGATCGGCCAGATCCTGGACAAGCTCGACGAGATGGGGATCGCCGACAACACGATCGTCATGTACACGACCGACAACGGTCCCGAGAACGACACCTGGCCCGACGGCGCCAACACCCCGTTCCGCAGCCAGAAGGACACCAACTGGGAGGGGGGCTGGCGGGTGCCGGCGTTCATCCGCTGGCCGGGAAAGATCAAGCCGGGCACCGTGCTGAACGGCCTCGTCTCGCACCAGGACATGTTGCCCACGCTGCTCTCGCTGGCCGGCGATCCCGACATCAAGAACAAGCTGCTCAAGGGGCACCAGGCCGGCGACAAGACCTTCCAGGTCCACATCGACGGCTTCGACATGGTCCCCTACCTCACCGGCCAGGTGGAAGAGAGCCCACGCACCTCGTTCTTCTACATGAGCGACGACGGCGACGTGATGGCGGTGCGCAACGGCGACTGGAAGTTCGTGCTCGCCGAACAGAAGGCGCAGCAGCTCCGCGTCTGGATGGAGCCGTTCGACAAGCTCCGGCTGCCGCTGATGTTCAACCTGCGCCGGGACCCGTTCGAGCGCGCGCAGGAGAACTCGAACACCTACTACGACTGGGTCGCCTACCACGCCTTCATGCTGTACGAGATGCAGGCGCTGGTGGCCGCGCAGATCGACGACTTCAAGAAGTTCCCGCCGCGCCAGAAACCGGCCTCGTTCAACCTGGACGCGGTCATGCGGCAACTCGAAGCGCACCACTAGCGTCGTGGAGGCCGGTATCGCGGAGCGGGTACGGGCATTCTACGAACGACACCCCTACCCGCCGCCGGTCGACGACCTCGAGGGGTACCGGCGCCGCTGGGCCGATCCCTGGCGGCGCCGGGCGGAGCATCACCTCCACTGGCCCGCGCTCCCCTACCGCGAGCGTCTGTCGATCCTGATCGCCGGCTGCGGGACGTCGCAGGCGGCCAAGCACGCGCTGCGCTGGCCCGCGGCCCGGGTCACCGCCATCGACTTCAGCGCGGCCAGCGTGCGCGCCACCCTGGCGCTCAAGCAAAAGTACGACCTCGGCAACCTGGAGGTCCGGGAGCTGGCGGTCGAGCGCGTCGCCGAGCTGGGCGCGTGCTTCGATCAGATCGTCTGCACCGGCGTGCTCCACCATCTGGCCGATCCCGGCGCCGGTCTGGCGGCGCTGCGGACCGTGCTGGCGCCCGGGGGGACGATGCACCTCATGGTCTACGCGCCGTACGGTCGGACCGGCGTCTACATGCTGCAGGAGCTCTGCCGGCGGATCGGCGTCGAAGCCGACGCCGCGGAGATCCCGGATCTGACGCGGGCGCTGGCCGCGCTGCCGCCGGGGCATCCGCTGGCGGCGCTCTTGCGCGCGGCGCCCGACTTCCGCGACCCGGCGGGCCTCGCCGACGCGCTCCTGCACCCCCAAGATCGCGCCTACTCGGTGCCGCAGCTCTACGACTTCCTGGCGCGGGGCGGCTTCTCCTTCGTGCGCTGGTTGAAGCAGGCTCCTTACAGCCCCCGCTGCGGCGTCATGGCGCGGCTGCCGCAGAGCGCGCGGATCGCGCGGCTCGCCGAGCGCGAACAGTTCGCCGCCGCCGAGCTCTTCCGGGGAACGATGGTTCGCCACAGCGCGATCGTCGTGCGCGACGACGACGCCACCGCCCCCCTCGGCTTTGCCGGCGACGGCTGGGAGCGGTTCGTGCCGATCCGTCTCCCCGACACGATCGCCGTCCGCGAGCGGCTCCCGGCCGGCGCGGCTGCGGTGCTGATCAACCGGGGCCACACCGACACCGACCTCTATCTTCCCCTCGACGCCCGCGAGGAGCGCCTCTACGCGGCGATCGACGGCCGGCGCACCATCGGCGAGCTCGCGCGCGCGGTCGGCGGCGGCGACCGGGCGGCCGATCTCTTCGAACGCCTCCACTGGCACGACCAGATCGCGCTCGACACCTCGCGGAGCCTGGCGACGGATCGGCTGAATCAGCCAACGGCGCATCGCCGCCGGCCCGCCACAGAATAACCTTCGCTCGGGCGATGCCGGGAAGAGCCTGGCTGGTCGCTCTCGCCGCCCTCGTGGCCGCGACCGCGCGCCCGCCTGCTTCGTACGCCGAGGCCGAGCCGACGGGCGCGGAGGCGGGGATCCGCCTGGAGATCGCCGGCGCCTGCCCGGACGAAGCCGAGGTCCGCCGCCTCTTGGCCCAGGTCCTCTCCCCCGACGAGGCGCGCGCCGCCCCCATCGCCGTCCAGGATCTGGGACCGCACTACCGGATCGTCGTGCGCGAGACCGCCACGACGCTCGACGACCCGGCGCGCAACTGCGCGGCGCGCGCGCAGCAGGCGGCGGTGATCGTGGCCAACGATCTCCGCTCGCATCCCCAGGTGTTCGGGCCACCGACCTGGACCATCGAGAAGGGGGTGGTGTTCGACGTCGCGCCGGGACAGGCGGGGACCGCGTGGGCGCCCGGCGCGGAGTTTCGCGGCGCGCTCGGCAGCGGCCGCTGGTCGCTGGTCGGCGCGGCCGGCGCGCGCGGCCCGGCCACGTTGACCTTCGAGGGCGGATGGAAGGCCGAAGAGCTGCGCTTCCCGCTCGACGCCGGCGCCCGGATGACCTGGTACCTCGGGCGGTTTCGCCCCTGGCTGGTCGTCGGCGGCTCGCTGACCCCCACCGCCTTCCTGGGCCAGGACCTGGTGGAGACCGATCGGCGGTGGCGGCTCGATCTCGGCGCGCTGTTCATGGCCGGCGCCACGCTGCGGCTGTTCGGAGCGATCGGCGTGGCCGCGGCGATCAACGTGCGCTGGCAACCGCGCCCGTATCACCTGCAGGTGGTCCCCCACGGCACGGTCGGCGACACGCCCGCGCTCTGGCTGGGCCTCTCGCTCAACTACACGATCGACGGAAGGCCGAGCACGCCGTGAACCCGCCCACCACCGTGTTTCCGTCGAAGACCTGGGTGGCGAGCGTCCTCCTGGCGCTGGCGCTGGCGGTGATCGTCGCGCTCGCCGCCGGATGCAGCGTGGACGTCCCCCTCGGCGTCGATCCCCGCTCCGACGCCGCGGCCCCCACCGACGCCGGTGGCGGCTGAGCCGGCGCGCTCAGGCGGCCCCGAGCTCCGCGACGACGCGGTCGGTGAACGAGGCGGTCGTCCCGCGGCCGCCCAGATCGGGCGTCAAGTCGCGGCCGACCTCGATCGCCCGCCGGACCGCGCGCTCGAGGCGCAGGGCGCGCTCGCGCTGGCCGAGGCGGTCGAGCATCATCACCCCCGCCAGCATCACCGCCGTGGGGTTGGCCAGTCCCTTGCCGGCGATGTCGGGCGCCGTGCCGTGCACCGCCTCGAAGATGGCCGCCCCCTCGCCGATGTTCGCCCCGGGGACGAGGCCGAGGCCCCCCACCAGCCCGGCGGTCAGATCGGAGAGGATGTCGCCGAACAGGTTGGTGGTCACGATGACGTCGAAGCGCGTGGGGTCGCGCACCAGCTGCATCGCCGTGTTGTCGACGATGAGGTCGCTGAACGCGATGTCGGGATAGCCGGCGGCGATCTCGCGCCCCACCTGCAGGAACAGGCCGGAGGTCATCTTCAGGATGTTCGCCTTGTGCACCAGCGTGACCCGCTGGCGGCCGTTGGCGCGCGCGTACTCGAAGGCAAAGCGCACGATGCGGTCGCAGCCATAGCGGGTGATGATGGAGATCGCCTCGGCCGCGCTGCGCGTGGGGTCGATGTAGTGCTCGATCCCCGAGTACTCGCCCTGGGTGTTCTCGCGCACGACCACCAGGTCGACGCGGTCGTAGCGGCCGGGCAGGCCGGCGAACGTGCGCGCCGGGCGGACGTTGGCGTAAAGATCGAACTCGCGCCGCAGCGCCACGTTGACGCTGGCGTAGCCGCCACCGATCGGCGTCGCCAGCGGCCCCTTGAGGCAGAGCCGCGTCCGTCGGATCGACTCCAGCGTCTCCTCGGGCAGCGGTGCCCCGTGCCGGGGGATGGCCGCCGTGCCGGCGTCGCGCGGCTCCCATTCGATCTCCGCGCCGGTCGCCGCGATGGCGCGCACCGCCGCGTCGACCACCTCGGGCCCGATACCGTCGCCTCGGAGCAACGTCGCCACCGTCTTCATCGACGGGACTATAGCGTGAGGCCCACCGCGCCGACGAAGGTGGGCGAGGTCCAGCCCCTGTTCAAGCTGGGATCGTGACGGGTGATGCGCGCTATTGTTCGCGCGGCGCGATCGTCAGGTTGTTCTCGACGTCGGAGACGCCCTCGGTGCCGCGCGCGATCTCCACCGCCTGTTTGACCGCTTGATCGCTCGGCACCGAGCCCGACAAGGTGATGACGCCGTTCAGGCTCTTGACCGTGACGTGGTCGAACCGGCTCTTCTCGTCGGCCAGGAGGTGCTCGCGAATCGACGCCCGCAGCGCGTCGTCGGCGACTGTTTGTTCGCGCTGCCCGCCGGTAACCACCAGCCGGTTGTCCACGCCGACCACGCCCGCCACCGTCGCGTCCCGCGCCGCCGCCGCCTTCTCGGCCTCCGAATCGACGGTCCCCGTCAACCGGGCGACGCCGTTGTCGATCGACACGGCGATGTGGTTGGTCTGCAGGCTCGGATCGTTTTGCAACCGGGTCCGGATCATCGCCTGCTGTTTGCCGGCCTGGGTCGGCCCGGAAGGAAGTTGCGGCGGCTGCTGGGCGAAGACCGTGATCGCCATCCCCAGCCATACCCCGCCCGCCATCACCGCGCTCCACCCCAACGTCCGCCTCATCCTCGACCTCCTGCCCTTTCACTAATCTGATGATGCGGGCGCTCGGGTCCAAGCTCGACGGGCGGCGACCCGGCCTATCTCAGCCGAAGGCGCGGGCCAGGACCAGCCCGAGCGCGCCGGCACCGAGGCAGCCGACCACCGTCGCCGCCAGGTAGAGCCCGGCCACGGCGAACGAGCCCTGCTGGATGAGCCGGAAGGTCTCGTAGTTGAACGTCGAGTAGGTGGTGAAGCCGCCCATCACGCCCGTGCCCAGCACCACCCGGGCGTCGGCGGACAGCGCGCCCCGCTCGAGGCTGAAGTACATGACCATCACCAGGAGGAACGATCCGACGGCGTTGATGATCAGCGTGCCGTACGGAAATCCGACCCCCCAGGCCCGCTGCGCCCAACCCCCGAGGAGGTAGCGCGCCCCGGTCCCCGCGGCGCCGCCCAGACAGACCAGCAAGAAACGCATGGCCGATGCTAGTCCCCGGCCGGCGACCGTCGCAAGAAATGCCGGCGCGTGCTTTGATGGCCTCCCATGGACGCTCGCCGATCGCTCTTCGTTCGGCCCCTGGTCTGGCCTCTGGCCTCGATCCTGCTCGCGCTGGCGGGCGCCTGTGCGACGGACGAGACCAGCGGTCCCCCGCCCGCGGTCACCGCCTCGGCCATCGCGCTCCTGCCCGCGGTGGAGATGCCGGCCGTGGTCCCCAGCCCCGTCTCGTTCGTCTCGCTCGAGGGCCCGCTGTGGGTCGCCTCCGGCCCCTACCTGCTCTTCTCCGACGTGGTCGAGCAGAACGCGCGCGGCGCCGTGATCTACCGGTTCGATCCCGCGCTCGGCCGCTTCGCCATCTTCCCTTACCCGGCCCCCGAGCCGCCCGGCCCGATGACCAGCACCAACGGGCTGGCCCTCGACGGCACCGGCGCGCTGATCGCCTGCGAGCGCTACAACGCCCGGCTGGTCCGCATCTCGCCCGAGGGGCAGCGGACGGTGCTGGCCGACGCCTGGCCCCCCTCGGCCGCCGGCCACCCGGGGACGCCGCTCAACGCGCCGAACGACGTGGTCGTGCGGGCCGACGGCAACATCTACTTCACCGACACCGACTGGGGGACCCGCGCCGGCGGGGCGCACGCGCCGATGGCGGTCTACCGTTTCTCACCGACCGGCCAGCTCGATCGGGTCTGGCAGCTCCAGAAGCCGAACGGCGTCGCGTTGTCGCCGGACGGGGGCACGCTCTACGTCGGCAGCGACGTCCAGGACAAGGTCTGGAGACTGCCGGTCGACGCCCTCGGCGGCGTGGGGGCGCCGACCGTGCTCATCGACGGCGCGCGCGTCCCAGGCGGGTTCAAGGTCCCGGACGGGATCTGCATCGACGACTCGGGCAACCTCTACGTGGCCAACAACAGCGACGACATCCGGGCGATCATCGCGTTCGACTCCGCCGGTCGGTTGCTGGGTCGGATCCCGTTTCCGGTCGCGCCTTCGAACTGCAGCTTCGGCGGCAGTGACCGCAAGACCCTCTACGTCACCACCCTGCACGCGCTCTATCGGGTGCGCATGCCGATCGCCGGACTGCCCTGAGCGCCCTCAGGCCTCGTCGGGCCGGGCGCTGCGCGTTAGCCCGGACCCTTGATGAAGACCTTGGTCCACTGGGCGATGTGGTTCGAGGTCGTGATGTCCTGGAACGGCAGGCAGAAGGCGGTGAAGCTGGGATCGCCGCCGCCGATCTTCGGCACGACGCCGACCATCCAGATCAGCGTCCCCTTGGTCGTCTCGTCCATGTCGGCCGGGGTGGGCGGCGTGCGCAGGCCGTACTGACGGGTCGAGGAGAACGTCAGCCAGATGAGCTTGCTCTGCTCGTCGAGCTGCTGGATGAAGGGCGCCCACTTGGGGAACGAGTTGGTCAGCGCGGTCTGGCCCATGTCGGCCACGCCGGGACCGTTGGCGTTGGTGAGCGGGACCGGCGCCTGTCCCTGCAGTGAGGTGAACATGATGGTCGCCGTGGCGTCGGTGTCGGCGTCGCACGACTTGTCGGCCGGCTGCCCCATCGCGGCCGTCCCGTTGGTGCAGGTCGACTCGTCGTAGACCACGAGGTTCCCGTCGGGCGCGATCGCCGGGTAGTAGCGGTTGTTCCCCAGCTGCGGTGGGACCAGCGTCTGCGGCGCGCCCCAGCTGCCGCCGGGCGGCCGCTGGATGAAGTCGATGCCGCCCGTGGCGGGGCGCTGGTCGGTCGTCTTGGCCAGGGGGTCGATCGAGGTGAAGGCGATCGTGTCGGTGGTGTTCGGGTCCTTGTTCCAGTCGGGGTGGTCGGCGCGCAGCCCCCCGAGATCGATCGTCGAGACCACCATCCCCGACGTGCCGTCGAAGATCATCAGGTTCGACGGGCCCTTCTCGGTGCCGTCGCCGTAGACGCCGACGAACTGGGTGCCGGTGGCGTTCCAGGACTCGAACTGGCTCTGCTGGCCGAGCGGGTACGGCTGGAGCGCCTTGTTGTTCACGATGTCCCAGAGGAGCAGGTGCCCGGAGTTCTGCCCGCCCGCGCTGGCGACCAGCTTGGTGCCGTCGGGCGCGAGCGCGTGGCAGCCGACGCAGGTCGTGCCGTCGGTGTTCGTGGGCGTCAGGTAGGCGGTGGCCATCGTCGTGCTGCCGCCGAAGTCCCAGCGCATGATCGCGGTCTTGCCGCTGGTGGTCCAGTAGTAGAGCGCCCCCAGGATCGGATCGGCGGCGAACGACATGTGGAACGTGGCGCTGTTGCCGACGGAGGTGCCGGTGTCGTCGGTCCCGCGCACCGTCACGGTGACCTGCTGCTGGCCGGCGTTGGAGATCGCCACCGCCGACCAGAGGGTCGAGTCCGGCAGATAGATGCAGCCGTTGATCCCCGGCGGCGCCGTGCAGCGGATGAGGGCGTTGACCGTCGACACCTTCCCCTGGAAGCTGACCTCGAACAGCGTGTTGTTGCTGCTGCCGGGCTGAAAGTGGATCTCCACCCCGGTGACGTTGGGCGGGAACAACACGTTGTCGTTGGGGTAGATGAGCGTCGGCGCGCGGCTGGTGTCGTTCTTCGTCGTGTTGAAGAAGCTGGGCGCGTTGGAAGGGACGCCCTGCCCCGGCGGCCCGGGATCGGCGCCCGTGAAGGTGTACTGGACGGTGAGCGTCGCGCTGGCGCTGATCCCGTTCGCGGTGGCGGTGATCCCCACGATGCCGCCACCCGACCCCACCGTGGTCGCCAGGCCGCTCCCGTTCATCGTCACGATGCCCGTCCGGCCGAGCGAGTAGCCGACCTGGCTGGTCACGTTCTGCTGGTGGCCGTTGACGATCCCGGTGACGGTGTACTGCTGCGTCTTGGCGGGCCCGCCGGCGGTGATCGAGATGGTCGCGCTGGTCGGGCTGATGGTGAGCGAGGTCAGCCCGTCGATGACGTGCCCGCTGGAGCCGCCGCTGCCGGTGTTGTCGGCCAGGCCGCTCGGGCGAAAGGCGCAGGCGGCGGGCGAGAGCGCGGTGGCCAAGCCCAGCGAAAAGAGTCCCAGCGAAGAGAGTCCCAGGTTACGTAAGAGGGTCTTAGTCATGGTGCCTCGTTAGTCGAAACATTGTACGCCACCGCCAGAATCGCGGCGCGCCGGGCCGCGCGGTTTCGCGCCACTTCGTACGCCCAACGTGGTCCGATGTACGACAGTCCGCTAGGTCGGGGGGGCCGGATCGACTTCGACCGGCGTCTTGGGGACCAGCAGGACCAGCACCAGGCTGGGAATGCTGGCCAAAAACGCCACCGTGAAGAAGAGCGGGTGCCCGAGGCGGTCGTTCAGCGGGCCGGAGACATATCCGGAAAACGTGCTCGCCAGCGAGACCACGGAGGTCGCCATGGCGAAGTGCGACGCGGAGAAGGCGCGCCGGCAGCGCTGCATCAAGAAGACCGTGGCGCCCGCCATGCCGAGCCCCCCCACGAGCTGCTCGACCACGACGATCGCCGTGATCCCCGCCCAGTGCGGTTTCCAGACCGCCATCCCGATATAGAGCGGGATCCCCAGGTTCTGCATGTAGATGAGGGGGACGAGCGTCCGCTGGAGCCCGCGCCGGGCGACGAACGCGCCGCCGGCGATGACGCCGACGATCGACGCCCCCGTCCCGAGCCCGTTCAGAATGCCACGGTGGGCGGTGTCGACGCCGAGATCGCGCAGCAGCGGCTTCGACATGGCGAACATCATGATGTCGCCCAGCCGGTAGCAGAGCAGGAACGACAGCACCAGCACCGCCTGCGGCTGTTTGACGAAGGTCTGGAACGCGGTGAGGTAGGCGCGCGCCCCCGGGTGCGGGCCGCGCTCGGCGGCGCGGAGCGCGCTCTCCCGTGGGTGCGGCATCACCACCGCGTTCACCAGCGCCGTCACGATCATGATGGCGCCCGCGGCACCGAACCCCCAGAACCAGCCCTTCTTGCCCGCCAGGTAGACCAGCGCCGACGACCCCACGATGAGCGCCAGCCGGTAGGCACCGAGCCGGGTCCCCGAGTAGAGCGCCTGCTCGCGCTGGTCGAGCGCCTGCAGGTAGAAACCGTCGCAGGCGATGTCGTGCGTGGCGTGGACGATCGACAGCGCCGCCACGACCATCCAGAACACCGTCAGGTTGCGGCTGGGCGCGATCGCGGCGACCGCGAACATCCCGAGGCCGAGCACGATCTGCAACCCCCAGAGCCAGGTCCGTCGCTTGCCGAAGAAGTCGAGCAGCGGGCTCCAGGCGAACTTGAAGGTGACCGCCAGGTGCAGCAGCGAGGTCGAGCTGATCTGGGTCTTCGAGGCCCCGATGGCGGTCAGGAACTCGGTGCCCATCTGATGAAGGAAGCTCCAGGGGAGCCCCTCGCCGAAGTAGGTGGTGGAGGTCCAGAGGAGCGTCCGTTTGGACCGTTCCGGCGGCATCGGCTTCGAACGATGGTCGAGCGCGCACGCCCGCGCCGCCAGTTTTTTCGCGCCCGCTCAGTTTGGCGACTTCCGACCCGGGCGTAACTTGAGTGGGTCATGGAGGCGAGCGGCCACGGCCCGGGTGACCGCAGGTTGCTGCGGGCGTTGCGCGCGCTGGGCGACCCGACGCGCTTCCGCATGGTTCAGGTGATCGCGGCGGCCGGCGAGCTCTGCTGTGGCGAGGTCCAGGACTGCTTCGACTGTTCGCAGCCCACCATCTCGCATCACCTCAAGGTGCTGTCCCAGGCCGGGCTGCTCTCGGTGCGCAGTGAAGGAAAGCGGCGCTACACGACGGTGAACCGGCCGCTGGTCTCGGCGCTGGCCGCGGAGCTCCCGGCGCGCCTCCTGCCCAGCCCGCGGCGGCGCCAGACGGGGGCGCCGGCTTGAGGCTCCGGCGGCCCGCCTCCGCGCTGGCCGGCCGGTTCCGTGCTACATGCGTGGCGGCGCTCCCGGGAGCGTGTAACGCAGGTCGAGAAAGACCATGTTGGTGTGCGCGTTCGACGGTGCGCCGGCCGCCACGTACCAGGGAGCGCGGGACAGATAGGAATATTGCCCGATGGCGCTCAGGGCGCCGTACTTCGGAGCCTTCCAGAACGTCTGGATGAAGCCCCCGCTCCCTTCTTGAATCCACTTGTTCTGCCCGTTGGGAGAGCCCTGGTAGCCGTAACCAACGCAGGACATCGCGTCCGTGCAGGGCGTTCCGTCCGCCGCCGGAGAGGTGTTGTGAGCGATGTAGATGCCGCCGTAGTAGGCGTAGAGCTGCGTGCTTCCGAGCGTGAGCTCGACGCCGTCGACAGTCGAGCTGGACTTGACCGTCGACAGGCTGCCATCGGCCCGTACGACCACGTCGGGGGCCTGGCCGAAGATGTATCGACCGCCGCCCGAGCTCACGAAAGCATTGCCGATCAGGCGGAAGCCTTCGAACAGCTGGGCGTTGAAGTTGAGGAATCCGCCGACGCCGGTGGCAGAGAAGGTTTGGTCGCTCAGCGGGTTCCAAATCTTGAACTGCCGCTCGACGCCGCCGAGCTCGACATGGAACCTCGACGGAACGTCGAACGCCGCCTTGACGATCACGTCGGGCGCGACGTTCGGGACCGTGAAGGTCGAATTGCCGGCGTTGAGCTGCATGTTGGGGAGGCTCATCGCGAGACCCATCGGCAACGTGACGGTACCGCCGCCAGCCGAGCCGCCGATGTATTGCTCCGGGCTGTCGAGCGCCACCGCTGCCGCGAACATGTCGCTCGGGTGGTAGACGACGCGCAACTCCGGGATCCGGCCCCAGACCAGCCCGGCCTGGTAGTTCACGTCCATGTCGAGGGTGTTGAACACCTCGGCGGGGAGCGGAGAGATCCCGACGCGATTGGGTGTAATGAGGCTCCACGTCTGGCCGCCCAGCACCTCCCAATCGCCCTTCCGGAGGTCGACCCAGTAGAGCCGGGAGCGCAGCGTGTTGCTGTTGCTGCTGACCGCCACGTTGCCTGGCGCCGCCCCCAAGAAGTCGGATTCCATGTACCCGATCACGTGGGATCCGAGCACGGGCGCGTCGAGGCGAAAGCCGAGCCTCGAGTTCTGCACGCTGAGTCGCGTCTCGGTCAACTTGCTCCCGTACACGGTTCCGTAGGGGATCGATCCGAAGTTTGTTCCGATGCCGCTCCCGACGGCGCTGCTCCGGAACACACCTGTGAAGTCGACGAACCCGAGAGGCGTGAGGGAGGCGCTCCCTATCTTGAGGGACAGAGGCCCGGCCTCGTCGGTCGCCGGCACGGGCGGCGGCGTCGGCGCGACCGCGGGTGGCGGGGGCGCCATCAGCGGAGCTTGCGGCGCGGCGGCCGGCGGGGGCGCAGGCGGCAACTGCGCCGGCGGCGCGGGGGCTGGCGGCGGCGGCGCGGATTCGACCGGCGCTGGCGCAGGTGTCTCGGCCACCGCCAGGGTGCCGACGAGCGAAAGCGCCAGCGCAACGATGCTGCTCGGAACGGGTGCTGATCTCATTGTCGGTGTCTCCTCTGAATCGGGCTTTCGATACGGCGGACCGTACAGGGAGACAGTCACCCACGCTGAAAACAACCCCGTGAAGTTTGTGTGTCTTTCGTGTGACGACCGCCGGTTCTGTCCCGCGGCGGCAGATGAGCAGGCGCGCTCGCCTAGGTGGGGTTCATCTTCTGGCCGTTCCGGATCGAGTCCGTTGCGCTCTTCACGACCTGGTCGCCTGCCTGGAGAGTCCCCACCACCTCGATCTCGCCTTTGAGGCTCTGTCCGGTCTGCACGGTGACCCATTCCGCGGCGCCGCCGGCGACGCGGATGACGAAGCTCCGCTGCTGATCGCTGGCGACCGCCGAGGTGGGCACGAACAGCGTCGGGTAGCCGCGCTCGATCGGCCACGTCACCGTGGCGAAGCTCCCCGGCGACAGTCGTCCGTTCTGGTTCTCGACGTCGAGCTCGACGTGCATCGTCCGCGTCTGGACGTTGACGTCGTGCGAGATGCGCGCAATCGGCGCCGAGAAGGTCTCGCCGAGGTAAGCGGGAACGACGAAGGCGACCTGCGTCCCGAGCGCCATCGCGCCGACGTCAGCCTCCGGCACCGGCACGACGAGGCGAAGGCGATCGGTGTCGACGATCTGCAGAATGGGTTGCGCGCCCGATTGGCCGGAGGCCGGTCCGACGAGGGCGCCTGGATGCAACTCGCGACGACTGACGACGCCGCTGAAAGGCGCGGCGATCTTGAGATAGGACTCCGTCTGGGACACGGCACGAAGCGCGTCACGGGCGGCCTTCACCTGGCTCTCCGCCGCGGCCACACCGCCCCGACCGGCCGCCGCAGCCTGCGCCGCCACCATGACGTCGTTCTCCGCCACCACGCCCGGCGTCTTGGACGCGGCCTCGAGCCGCTCGCGGGTCCCCTCGTCCGCCTTGAGCTTGGCCTCCGCGCTCGCGAGCTGCGACTCCGCGGCGTGCAACGCCGCTTCGGCCTGCGCCCGCTGGGAGGCCAGCTCCGGCGCGGAGAGGCGCGCCAGGAGCTCGCCCTTCTTGACCCGCGACCCGACGTCGACGCGGACCTCCTCCACGAACCCCGTCACCTTCGGAAAGATGTCGACCGATTCGTAGGCCAGGAGCTGCCCGGGCAGCTGCTGGGTCGTCTTCAACTTCTTCGAGACGACCGCGACCGTCTCGACCGGCGCGGCCGTGGTCGCTTGCGGCGGCCGCGAAGGCTGCGAGCGACCGCACCCGATCACGGCGGCCAGCAAAAAGGACGAGGCCCAAACGTAGCGCTTCATGGGGAAGGCTCCTGCTGGGGGCCCAATCGGCCCTGGGGATCCTCGGGATCCAGGGAACGGGATCCCACGGGGGCGCGCCGCTGGGCGATCCCGAACACGGTGGGCAGCGCAAACAACGTGGCGAGGGTCGCGAAGGCGAGGCCGCCGATCACGGCGCGTCCGAGCGGGGCGGTCTCCTCGCTTCCCTGTCCGAGGGCCAGCGCCATGGGAGTCATGCCCGCGATCATGGCCAGGGTGGTCATGAGGACGGGGCGCAGGCGCTCCGCGGCGGCCGACCGCGCCGCGGCGTGCGCCTCGGCGCCGGACCGGCGGTTCTGCTCGGCGAACGTGACCAGGAGGATCGCGTTGGCGACCGCGACGCCGATCGCCATGATCGTTCCCATGAAGCTCTCCAGGTTCACCGACGTCCGGGTGACGAGCAACGTGAGGACGACGCCGGCGATCGCAGCGGGCGTCGTGGAGACGACGACCAGCGCGAGGCGGAGCGACTGAAAGTTCGCGGTGAGCAGGAGGAGAATGACCACGATGGCCGCCCCCAGGCCGCCCGCCAGCTCGCGAAACAGTTGATGAAGCGCGCTCACCTGACCGCGCACCGAGACGCTGACACCCCGTGGCGGCGGACCGAGGTCGGCGACCGCCCGCTCGATCGCCCGCGCCGCCCCGCCGAGATCGTCGGTCGCCGAATTTGCCGAGATGATCTGCATCCAGAGGCCGTTCTTTCGATCCAGCTCGCCGGGGACGGTCGTCGGCGTCAAGGTGGCGACCTGCTTCAGCAAGGGACGCGCTCCCGTCGAGCTCGGCACCGGGATGGCGGCGACGTCCTCGATCGACGTCACCTCCGGCTGGGGCACCTGCACCTGCACCTGATAGCTGACCCCCGAGCTCGGATCGCGCCAGAAGCTGGGCGCGATGAAGCGGCTCGAGGCGGTGGCCGCGACCACCGCCGCCGCCGTCCCCTCGGCCGTCGCGCCGAGCTGGCCAGCGAGGACACGATCGATCTTCACGTCGATGGTCGGATATTGCAGCGGCTCCTCGAACTCGACGTCGCGCAGCTCCTCGAGCCCCGCCAGGCGGACACGCGCGAGCTCGGCGTAGCTCTTGGCGTCCGCGTATTTCGGCCCCGTGACGGCGACCTCGATCGTCGAGGGGGCGCCGAAGCTCAGGACCTGGCTGACGAGATCGCCTGGATCGAAGGAGAAATGAAGGGCCGGAAACGCCTGCGCGAGCCTTCGCCGAAGCCGCGCCTCGAGCTCCTGGAGGTCGACGCCGCTGCCGCGTTTGAGCGCAACGTTGATGACCGCCTGCTGAGGCCCGCTGGTCCAGAGAAACACGGTGTTGATCGGGTACGAGGACGCCTGCGTCCCGACGTAGCCCAGGCTGAGGTCGAGGTTCTCAGGGCCGGCCTCTTCCGAGACCATGGCCAGCACGCGGCGGACGCTCTCCTCGGTGACGGCGACGCGCGTGCCGTCGGGCCCGTCCACGCGCAGTCGAAACTGCGTCGACGCGGAGGCGGGAAAGATCTCCTGCGCCAGGCGCGGCGCGACGACGACCAGGACGAGGGCGGCGATGAGCGCATAGGCGCCGAGCAGCCAGGCGGGATACTTCATGAGCCGCCCCAGGAGAGCGTCGAACCGGCGCCGGAAGCGCGCGAACGCCGGCTCGCGAGCCGCGTGTGGCGCGCCGCCGGCGACCTGCGCGTCACGCAGCATCCAGTTCCCGAGCACCGGAACGAGGGTGCTCGACAACAGATAGGAGGCGCCCATCGCGAACCCGACCGCCAGCGAGAGCGGCAAGAACAACGACTGCGCGGGGCCGCTCATGAAGAAAGACGGGAGGAACACCGCGAACACGCTCAGCATGGCCAGGAGGCGCGGCGTCGCCACCTCACGGCTCGCGGCGAGGACCGCCTGCGCGCGCCGCTGGCCGCGCTCGAGGTGGACGTGGATGTTCTCCAGCAGCACGGTCCCCTCGTCCACCAGCACGCCGACGGCGAGCGCCAGCCCGCCCAGGGTCATGATGTTGATCGTCTGGTCGAAGAGCCGCAGCAGGACGACCGAGGTGAGGAGCGCCAGGGGGATGGTGATCACGACGATGAGCGACGAGCGCCAGTCGCGGAGAAACAGGAGGAGCATGAGGCCGGTGAGGGCCGCGCCGATCAGCCCCTCGCGCAGGACCGCCCCCAGCGCCGCGCGCACGTATTCGGACTGGTCGAGCTCGTAGCTCACCTGGACATCCTCGGGGAGCAGGGCCTGAAAACGGCCGAGGCTGCTCTTGACCTCGTTGACGACGCTGATCGTCGAGGCGTCCGGGCGCTTGGTGACCGGGATGTAGATCGTTCGTTTGCCGTTGAAGAGCGCGTACCCGGTGAGCACGTCCGCCGCGTCCGCCACGGTGGCGACGTCCCGGATGTAGACCGCCGCGCCGGGCCCGAGGGTGAGCGGGATGTCGAGCAGCTGCTCGTATCGTCCGACGGTCGAGTCGGTCGCGACGAGCACCAGCTTGTCCCCGATGTTCGCGTTCCCGGCGGGCTGGATGCTGTTCCCGCTCGCCAGCGCGCGGACCACATCTTCGGGTGACCGGCCGTAGGACCGCAGCCGGTCAGGATTGACGTTGAGGACGATGGTGCGCTGGCTGGCGCCGAAGGGCGGCGGCGACGAGACGCCGGGCAACGTCGCGAACGCCGGTCGCACCCGGTTGAGCGCCAGATCCTGAATCTGGGCCAGGGTCCGGCTGGCGCTGGAGAAGACGAGGTAACCGACCGGCAACGTCCCGGCGTCAAACCGGATCACGAACGGTGGCACGGTCCCCGGCGGCATGAAGGCCTTCGCGCGGTTGACGTAGGAGATCGTCTGCGCGAGCGCCTGGCTCATGTCGGTGCCGGGATGGAAGCTCAGCCTCAGCAGCGCCGTCCCCTGGATCGACTTCGCCTCGACGCTCTCGATGCCGTCGATGTAGAGGAAGTGGTACTCGTAATAGTAGGAGATGAACCCCTCCATCTGCTGCGGGCTCATTCCCCCGTAGGGCTGCGCCACGTAGATGGTCGGGACGTTCAGGTCGGGGAGGATGTCGATCCGCGTGCGCGTCAGCGCCACGATGGAGAGCAAGGCCATGGCCGCGACGGCGACGAGAACGGTGATCGGCCGCCGGAGCGCCGCGCGAATCAGCCACATCAGCGACTTCCCGACCGAAGCGGCGCGAAGAACGGTTCCAGATCGCCGACCGCGCGCGCCGTCAGCAGCTGCGCGCGGAGGACGTCGATGCGCGCCACGGCGTCCTCGGCCTCGGCCTCGGCGAGCAAGCCGTCGGCCTCGGCGACCTCGACCACCGTGGCCAGACCGGCGCGATAGCGCGCGGTCGCTTGCGACTCCGCGGCGCGCGCGGCCGTGAGCGCGACCGGCGTGTTCGCCGCCACCTGCTGCGCGGCTGCCAGCGATTTTTGCGCCACCTCGAGCTGGCTCCGGATCGCCTGTTCGATGTCGGTGCGGCGTGCGCGGGCGGCTTCTCCGCGGGCGGCGGCGGCGCTGCTCCGCGCGTGCGTGGCGACGATCTCGAGGGCCGGCCAGGTGAGGACCAGGCCCACGGCCCAGTTCGGCGTATCCGGGAGGAGGCCGTTCGCCGGCGAGGGCGGCAGCGCGCCCGCAGCGGTCCCGTTCGTCAAACCGCTGCCGCGAATCCACATCGACCCGACCAGGTCCAACCGCGGGGCGTATTGCCACCGCACGGCGCGCTGCCGGGCATCCGCGGTGCGCTCGGCGGCCTCCGCCTCGAGGACCAGGGGATTCTTGGTCCCCGGCGCGAAGCCCGAGGAGACCGCTCGCGCGAGCAGCAGGGCGTCGCCGCGGATGGCGACGGTTCGCCCGGCCGCGCCGAGCGCACGCGCCAACGTGGCGCGGCTCACGGCGGCCGCTTGCTGCGCGCGGATCAACTGGGTCACGGCCAGGGCGAGCTCCGCCTGCGCGCGAGAGCCATCGGCGCCCGGACGAAGCTGCTGGGCGACGAGCGTGTCGACGATCTTCGCCAGGGCTCGCGCTCGCTCGACGCTGGCGTTCGCCGCGCGCACGACCTCGTCGCGCGACATGAGGTCCAGGAACTGGTCGGCGGCCCCGTACGCGACCGCCAGGCGTTCGGCTGCGACCTCGGCCCGGGCCTGCTCCTCGCTCGCCAGGGCGGCGTCCACCTCGGCGATCTGTTCTGGCAACCCGAGCGCGTTCCACGACGCGCCGACGCCAGCCAGCGTCCCCCAGCCGACGTCGGAGAGGCTGCGCCCCGTCGGCGGCCCGGACACCGACGGGACGCCGGCCACCGGGAAGAGCGGGCCTCGAAGCACGTTGCCCGTCCCGGCGTTGACCTGCAGCGAGGCGTCGAGCTGCGGCAGGTAGGCCGCGCGCGCGACGTCCACCTCGGCCCCTTGCGCCGCCGCCTCGGCGGTCCGGGCTTGCACCGTCGGGTGATGCGCCACTGCGTAGCCCACGGCCTCCTCGAGCGTGAGAGGACCGAGGTCGTCCGCCCGAGCAGCCCCCGAGGCTACCGCCAGCGCCAGGGCGCCGATCAGAGGAAGCGTCCTCATTCGTCGAAGAGCTCCCCGAACAGCTCGCGCACCCTTCGTTTCGCGATCACCAGCTCGGCTTTCCCCTTGGAGGTAGCGCGGTAGAAGCGCCGCACCCGTCTTCCCTCCCGGTGTTGCTTCGAGCGCAGGTATCCCTTTTGTTCCAGGTCGTGAAGGAGCGGATACAGCGTTCCCGCGCTGAGGTTGTATCCGTGGCGCCTCAGCTCCTCGGCGATGCCCTGCCCGAAGATGGACTCTTCGGCGGCGTGATGGAGGATGTGAGCTCGAACGAATCCGGACAGGAAGAACCTATCGAGCTTCGACATCGAACGCCGATATATGGAGGGCCGCGATGCGTGTCAAGTGACCCCGGCACCGGCGACGCAGGCGTCCCGCTCGGCGGCTTCTCCGTTCGAGCTTCCAGGATCGACCGACCGGCCCTCTCGACCCTGGCGCCAGCAAGAAGAAGTACGGCCGTCAGATCGGCGTTATCATCGGCCGAGTCCGATGTCGCCGCGCAGGGCGTGCGCCGCAGTCCTGGCGCTGGCGTTCGTCACCCAGCCCCGAGGTCGCCCCGCGACCGCCGGGCGCGTCGGTGGTTGTAATTTCGACGGAACCGACGACGTCGAGTGTCGCAGCCCCCCGAGCGCCTTCGGCCGGGATCCGTTCCCCCAGGATCCCGCGCGCCGGGAGCGCTTCGGCCGGCCGCTCCCCGCTCCCCCGCCCAGCCGAGGCATTCCGCCCGTTCGCGATCTCCTCGGCGTCTCCTACTACACGGACGGCAACCACTCGGTCGCCGATCCGGCGCTCAAGCGACGAAACGAAGCCGCCGTCCGTCCGCTGCGCGCCTACCTGGCCCAGATCGCCGCGCTGGCCGACGGCTGGGAGGCGAGCCGCCCGGCCAATCCCGCCTACGCGAACCGCCTCATCGAGGCCTTGCACGGGTGGGCGGAAGCTGGCGCGCTGCTCGGGACGGTGAACAAGCAGGGCGCCTACGAACGTGTCTGGACCCTCGCCGGCCTCTCGCTTGCCTACCTGCGCGTCCGCGACGCCGCCGGCGTCGATCCGACCGAGCGGGCGGAGGTCGCGGCCTGGCTCGGCAACGTGGGGCGAGAGGTGCGCGCCGGCTTCGACGCCGAGGGGCCGAGGTCGCGCCTCAACAACCACGCCTGCTGGGCCGCCGTCGCCGTCGCCGCCGCCGCGGTCGCAGCGCGCGACAGAGATCTCTTTCGCTGGGGCGTCTCGACGGGCGAGGCGGCGCTGGCGCAGGTTCGCGCCGACGGATTTCTCCCCCTCGAGCTGCAGCGAAAAGCGCTCGCCCTCCACTATCACCTGTTCGCCCTGGCTCCGCTGGTCATGCTCAGGGAGCTGACCATCGCCAACCCTCGACGCGACGGCGGCGCCAGCCTGGGCGACCAGGCCGAGCTCGCGCTCGAGCGGCTGCTCAACCGAGTGGTCGCCGGCCTTCGCGATCCGACCTCGTTTGCCGAGGCGGCGGGCGCGCCGCAATCGATCGGCCGCCCCCCCCATGGCTCCGACCTGGCCTGGGCCGAGATCGCCTACGCCCGTTCGCCCAACCCCCGGCTCGGCGCCTTGATCGCGGCCGCGCGCCCGCTGCGCGACGATCGCTTGGGGGGAAGCATGACGCTGGCCTTCGGCGTGCCCCCGGACCTCCTGCCGTAGCGCCTTCGCCGGACGGGGCGGGCGCTGCTATGCTGCGCGGCTCGCCATGCTGCGGATCTATCAGAAGACGGACGCCGACTACGCCTCTCGCCTGGCCGAGCTCTGCCATCGCAACGTCTCCGTCTCCGACGAGGTCGAGGCGGCGGCGCGCCAGGTGATCGCCGAGGTGCGCGCCGGCGGCGACGCCGCCGTCCGCGCCCTCACGCTCCGCTTCGAGCAGCGTGAGCTCGGCGCGCTGGAGCTGTCGCCCGCCGAGTGGGACGCCCAGGCCGCCCGCGCCTCCGCGCAGGTCCGCGCCGCCCTCGAGCACGCCGCCGCCCGGGTGCGCGCGTTCTACGAGCGCGAGCGCCACCCGTCGTACGAGATCGACGAGGGGCCAGTCCGCACCGGCAGCCGCGTCGATCCGCTCGGGCGCGTGGGCATCTACGTCCCCGGGGGCACCGCCCGCTATCCCTCGACCGTCATCATGACCGCCGTCCCGGCGCAGGTCGCCGGCGTGCGCGAGATCGTGATGGTGACACCGGGCCCGTCGCCCGAAACGCTGCTGGCCGCGCGCCTCTCGGGCGTGGGCCGGGTGTTCGTCATCGGCGGTGCGCAAGCGATCGCCGCGCTGGCCTACGGGACCGAGAGCGTCCCGCGCGTCGACAAGATTGTCGGCCCCGGCAACGCCTACGTGGCCGCCGCCAAGCGCCTGGTGTTCGGCGACGTGGGCATCGACTCGATCGCCGGCCCGACCGAGCTGGTGATCGGCGCCGACGACAGCATCGATCCCGCCTGGGTGGCGGCCGATCTGCTGGCCCAGGCCGAGCACGATCCGGTGGCGGTTCCGATCCTGATCGCGCGCGGCGCCGACGTCGCCCGCCGCGTCGCCGCCGAGGTGGAGCGCCAGGTCGCGCTCTTGCCCCGGCGGGAGATCGCCGAGCAGGCGCTGCGCGGCCAGGGCGCCGTCTTCGTCGTCGACAGCGACGCCGAGATGGCCGACGCCATCAACCGCCTCTGCCCCGAGCACGCCGAGCTGGCCGTGCGCGACGCGCGCCAGCTGGCGGCGCGGATCACCACCGCCGGCGCGCTGTTTCTCGGCGCGCACACGCCCGAGCCGGTCGGCGACTACATCGCCGGCCCGAGCCACGTCCTGCCGACCGGCGGCAGCGCGCGCTTCTCGGGTCCGCTCAGCGTCGCCGATTTCGTCAAGCGAACGTCGATCATCGAGTACGACGCGTCGGCGCTCGACGCGCAGAGCGACCACATCACGGCCCTGACCGCGGTCGAGGGGCTGGACGCGCACGGGCGGGCGGTCACCATCCGGACGGGCCGGTAGCGGCGCCGTCGTGCACCGCGCCGCGCCCTGACACCGATGTCGCGCTCGCGCGCGCGACGGCGGCCGCACGACGCTGGAAGCGGGCCGGCCCGCGGGTTGCACGTCCCGCCGTCATGCGCTCTCGCCTTCGACCGCTCGCGCCCTTGCTGGCGGTGGCGCTGGGATGCGCCGGTTCGACCGCCATCGTCAGCCGGCCGACCGGTCCGCCCGTCGAAGGCGAGATCGCGGGCTCCGACGCCTCCCAGCTGTACCTGCGCGCCGAGAACGGCCGTCTGGTCACGCTCGATCAATCCCGCGTCGCCGACGTCGACCACCCAGGCAACGTCTGGGCCGAGATCGGCCTCGGCTATGCGGGCGCAAGCGCCGTCTTCTTCCTGCTTCCGGGCCTGCTCATCAAGGAGCCCCCCCGCACGCCCGACAACGGTACCGCGATACTGACGTACGGAGGCTTGTTTGGCGTGGCGATGGGCCTCTCGGTGTTCGCCTACAACATGCTCGTCTGGGGCCGCTCGAAATCGCGGGCCAGCGCCTTCGAGCGGGCGCGGCCGCCCGGGTGGCTGCTCCCGCCCGCCGCGCCGGGCGATCCGGTTCCGCTCGGTCAACTCCTGCCGGGGCCGGTGCCCGACGCCTACGGTCGGGGGGAGAGCCCGCTCCCCACCTTCCACCGCTGATCCGCGTGCTACGCTTGAGCGCATGGCACCTCCGGCCGCGGTGTTGTTGATGTTGGTGTTGCCGCAGCTGGCAGGGTTCGCCGCCGCCCGCTGGTGGCGCCGGGCGCTGGCCTGGCCGCTGGTCGCCTTCACGACCTTCGCCGCCGCCTGGTACGCGACGATCTGGGCGCCCGCCACGTTCGCCGCCGAGCAGCGGCGCCTGCTTCACCACTGCGCCTGCGGCATGTGGATGGTGGGCGCCGTGATGCTCCTCCTCGCGGGGCTGGCGGTCCATCTCGGGGGCGGCGCCTTTCTGGCCTGGCTCGATCGCCGGGCGCAGCGGGACGTCCCCACCGACGGCCGCCGCGCGCCCTAGCCTGCCAGCGGACCCCGCCTCCGTGTTAGCGTCGCGGGGCTGTGAACCTGGCGGCGACGCTGCGCGGAACGACCTATCGTTTTCGCGACCTCAAAGAGGTGCTGGCCAAGGCCAACGAGGAGAAGTCGGGCGATCGCCTGGCCGGCCTGGCCGCCGCCACGGTGTCGGAGCGGATCGCCGCCAAGCGCGTGCTGGCCGAGGTGACGCTGGGCGATCTGCACGAGAACCCGGTGGTCCCCGCCGAGAAGGACGCCGTCACGCGCCTCATCCTCGAGGATCTGCAGCGACCGATCTACGACAGCGTCAAATCGTGGACCGTCGCCCAGCTGCGCGAGCACGTCCTGGCCGACACGACCACGGGCGCCGAGCTGCTGCGCCTGTCTCGCGGCCTCACGAGCGAGATGATCGCCGCCTGCGCCAAGCTGATGACCAACATGGATTTGGTCTACGCCGCGCGAAAGATCCGGGTCGTCGTCCACGCCACCAACACCGTCGGGCTGCCCGGCCGCCTCTCGGTCCGCCTGCAACCGAACCACCCCTCGGATTCGATCGAGGGGATCATGGCCTCGCTCCGGGAAGGGATCTCGTACGGCGCCGGCGACGCGGTCATCGGCATCAACCCGGTGACCGACGATCCGGGGACGACGGCGGCGATCCTCAACGCCAGCGGCGACTTCATCCGGCAGTGGCGCGTCCCCACGCAGAACTGCTGCCTGGCGCACGTGACCACGCAGATGAAGGCGCTGCAGGCCGGCGCGCAGCTGGGGCTCATGTTCCAGTCGATCGCCGGCACGGAGAAGGCGCTGCGCAGCTTCGGCGTCACGCTCCCCCTGCTCGACGAGGCGCACGACATGACGCTGAAGCTCGGGCAGTGCCAGGGGCCGAACGTGATGTACTTCGAGACGGGCCAGGGGTCGGCGCTGTCGGCAGACGCGCACGAGGGGGCCGATCAGATGACGCTGGAAGGGCGGAACTACGGCCTGGCCCGCCACTACGCCCCATTCCTGGTCAACACCGTGGTCGGCTTCATCGGCCCCGAGTACCTGTACGACGCGCGGCAGATCACCCGGGCCGGCCTGGAAGATCACTTCATGGGGAAGCTGCACGGCATCTCGATGGGCTGCGACGCCTGCTACACCAACCACGCCGACGCCGATCAGAACGACGTCGAGAACCTCGAGATGCTGCTGACCACGGCGGGGTGCAACTTCTTCATGGGGCTGCCGATGGGCGACGACATCATGCTGAATTATCAGTCGACGTCGTTCCACGACAACGCGACGTTGCGCCAGCTGTTCGGCTTCCGCCCGGCGCCGGAGTTCGAGGCCTGGCTGGAGGAGATGGAGATCATGCGCGACGGCAAGCTGACCGCGCGCGCCGGCGACCCGAGCCTGTTCGGTTGATCATGAACGACCCGCGCCAACCGCCTCCCACCGTCGACCGTGCCCGCGTCGAGGCGCTGGTGCGCGAAGCGCTGGCGCGCGCGGTCGGCAGCGAAAGAGCGGCCGCGCAGGAGGTGGAGAGCGCGGGCGCGCTGCTGATTCCGCCGGACCGCGGCACCGGCGTCGGCGAGCCCTACGACCCGCGCGCCATGCCCGGGATCCTGAGGTCGACCCCGGCGCGCATCGCCGTCGGGCGCACCGGGCCGCGCTACAAGACGAACACCATGCTGCGCTTCCGCGCCGATCACGCGGCGGCCAAGGACGCCGTCGTCTCCGAGGTCGACCCCCAGCTGCTCGCCGAGCTGGGGATGTTCGAGCTCGCCTCTCGCGCGCCCGACAAGCCGACCTTCCTGCAGCGCCCCGATCTCGGCCGGGCGTTGTCCGACGAGGCGCGCACCGAGCTCGGCAAGAGGATCGGCAAGTCGCCCACGCTGGTGATCATCTACGGCGACGGCCTCTCCGCCGCGGCGATCAACCAGCACCTGCGGACGTTCCACGGCGCGCTGGTCCCGGCGCTGGCGGCGCGCGGGATCGCCCACGCCCCCGCCTTCTTCGTCCGCCGCTCGCGCGTGAAGATCATGGACGAGATCGCCCGCCTCTGCGGCGCGCAGGCGGCGCTGTTCGTGTGCGGCGAGCGCCCCGGCCTCGGCTTCGCCGACTCGCTCTCCGCCTACTACATCTATCAGCCGGCGGCCGGGGCGACCGACGCCGATCGCGAGGTGGTCTCCAACATCAACCCCCGCGGGCGGCCGCCGGCCGACGCCGCGCGTGACGTGGCCGCCGCCGTCGAGCGCATCCTGCGCGAAAAGAAGTCGGGCGTCGTCCTCAGCGGAGGGTGAGCGGCGTGAAGCTCGATCTGCCGCCCCTGCCGCCGCGCGCGCTCGCCGTGCGCACCATCCCCGACGCCGCGCCCGATCTGGCGCGCGTGCTCGATCTCCCCGCCGATCGCCGCGCGCTGGGGATCATCACCGCCACCTCCGACGACGCGCTCTTCACCGCGCTCGATCAGGGGACCAAGGCCTCGCCTGCCGACGTCGTCTACGCCAAGTCGTTCTACGCGGGCGCGGCCCACCCCTCGGGTCCGCTCTCGGGCGAGTCGATCGGGATCTACGCCGCGCGCGATCCGGCGGAGATCGACGCCGCGCTCGCCGCCTGCCTCGCCTATCTGGAGAACGAGGCCTGGTTCTACGGCGTGGCGCTGGCCGGCGCGGCGGCGCCGGTGGCGTTCTATCCCCACGTCGTCGCCTCGGTCGGACGTTACCTGGCGGCGCAGGCGAACGTGCGCGTCGGCAGCGCGCTCGCCTACCTCATCGCCCCACCGCTCGAATCGGTGATCGGCCTCGACGCCGCTTGCAAGGCGGCGCGCGTGCAGGTGGCCAAGTGGTTCGGCCCCCCGTCCGAGACCAACTTCGGCGGCGCCTACCTGAGCGGCGAGCTCCCGGCGTGCGAGGCCGCCGCGCGCGCCTTCGCCGCCGCCATCGTCGACGTCTGCGCAGCGCCTACCTCCGCCGACCCGCGTTCCACCATCAAGAACGCGGACCGTCCCCAGATGGCGTCATCGCTCGCCACGACCGCCGATGGAAAGTACCGGGCGCTCGACACCGGCGAGCGCTTCGCCGAGAAGCCCGACCACCTCACGCATCTGCGCGACGATCAATCGCTGGTGCCGAAGACGCACCCCCGCATCGCGGCCCGCGGCAAGCTGGACCTCCTGCAGTCCGCGCTGCTCGACGCGCAAGTGGCCGCCGACGCCGACGGCGCGCGCGCGCTGGTCGGCGAGCTCGGTGAGATCCTCGAGCTGGCGCGCGCGCTGGTCGGTGCCGAGGTGACCGGTCAGCCCGCGCCGCCGCCCGCGCTGTGGGGGATGAGCGGCGACGAGATCCGCGACGCCACCCACCACACCCACGAGCTCTACGGCGTCCCCTTCATGTACCCCGACGTCCGCCAGGGGCCGGTCATCGCCAAGCTGGCGCTCGCCCGCGCCGTCGCCCGCGAGGCCGAGCTGGCCGCGCTGGCGGCGTTTCCCCCCGGCGCGGGCCTCAGCACCGCCCGCCCCGCGCGGCCCGACCTGGCCCACGCGCTCAACCGGATCTCCTCGGCGCTCTACCTGCTCGCCGTCCGGTACGTGGCCGGCCTCTATCAAGGCGCGCGACGCCCGTTCGGTCCCGTCCGCGGATGGAAGCCGCCGGCCGCCGCGCCGTCGCCCAAAAAGGATCCGCCGTGACGCCCGAGGAGAAGCAGGCGCGGCTGGCCAAGCTCTACGACGCCGAGCTCCTCCCCGCCTACGCCGCGCGGTTCGCAGCGCTGCTCGGCCAGGCGATCGTGCCGCGACCGGCGGCCAAAGTGGTCGAGATCGGGTGCGCCACGGGCGCCTTCACCTGGGAGCTGGCGCGGCGGTTCGATCTCGACAGCCACCTGACCGCCTTCGACGCCTCGCCGTCGTACGTCGCCGAGGCGCGCGCCCGGATCGAGGCGCAGGCGGGACCTCACGCCCAGGTCGCGCTGGCGGCGCGCCCCGAGGTCCCCGCGTCGATCCCGCTCGGCGATCGCAGCGCCGACCTGGTGGTCTCGAACCTGGCGATCGCCGAGGCGGCCGACCCGCCCGCGGCGGTGCGGGAAGCCGCCCGGGTCCTGGCGCCCGGCGGCGAGCTGGCGATCTCCGCCTCGCTGCGCGGGAGCTGGAGCGAGTTCCTCGACCTCTTTCGCGAGGTGCTGCGCGACGGCGGCCGGCAGGAGAGCTTGACGGCCCTGGATCGCTACCTGGCCGCGCTCCCCGACGCCGAGACGCTCCGTCGCTGGTTCGAGGCGGCGGGTCTCAAACAGATCGAGGTCGTCAGCGCGCGCTGGGAGATCTTGTTCAAGAGCGCGCGCGAGTTCTTCTACGCCCCGCTCGTCGAGTCAGGCCCGCTCGGTCAGTGGAAGCGACTCTCCGGGCGCGGCGACCAGATGCAGGACGTCTTCTTCTTCACCAAGGAGGCGATCGACACTTATTTCAAGAATCGGGTCTTCGCCGTCACCATCGCCG
>DATNDC010000113.1:0-7676 GCA_035607055.1 Polyangia bacterium | reverse complement strand
GCGCGGCGTCGTCGAGCGCGCGGTGGCCTGGCTGCCGATCGACGATCGCTACCAGAGCCTGGAGTGGAAGCTGCGCCGGTTCACCGGCCGCTGGGACGACGCGCGCGTCGTGCGCCACCTGCGCTGGATGTCGACGGTCGATCTGCCCGAGCTCGCCGCGGCGGTGCCGGCCGCGCGCGGGCTGCGGCCGGCCACGCTCGACGCGCGGCTGCCCGCAGGCGAATCAGGCGACGACTGGCTGAACCAGCTCCTGGCGCTCGACTTTTCCACCTACCTGCCCGGCTCGGTGCTGACCAAGGTCGATCGCGCCTCGATGGCCCACGGGCTCGAGGTCCGACCGCCGCTCCTCGACGACGCGCTGGTCGAGCTCGCCTTCTCGCTGCCCTCGCGCCTCAAGGTGCGCGGCGCTCGCGGCAAGGTCCTGCTCAAGCGCGCCGCGCGCGGCAAGATCCCCGACGCGGTCATCGACCGGCCCAAGAAGGGGTTCGCCATCCCGCTCGCTGCCTGGCTGCGCGGCCCGCTGGCGGCCCGGCTCGACGCCGTGCTCGCCGAGTCGCCGCTGTGGGAGAGCGGCCTCGTCGATCGGACGACGTTCGCCGCCTGGCGCGACGAGCACCGAGGACGCAAGCGCGACCGCAGCAAGCCACTTTGGGCGCTCTACGTGCTCGACCGCTGGCTCCGGCGCGCGAACGCGCTCAGAAGCTAGGGAAAAAGGTGATGAGGAACGTGAAGCGGTTCGTCACGGGCGCCGGCGCGACGCCCAGGCAGGTGCCGGTCGGCGGGCGTGGGTTGATGGGGATCCCGAGGTCGACCGAGAGGAGCTGCTGGTAGACGCCGAACGCGTCGTGCAGGACGCGGAAGCTGTAGCCGACGTCGTAAAAGACGTTCTGGCGCGAGAACTGGAGCCCGTCGCAAGAGCTGACGGCCGCCACGTCGGCGAACACCGTCCCGCCGAGCCCGCGCACGGTCGTGAAGTGGAGCAGATCCCAGTCGAGCCCCGCCAGGTAGTCGTCGCGGAGCTGGATGCTGCCGATCGCGTTGGCTCGCCCGAGGAGCACCCCCGGGAAATAGCCCCGCAGCCCGAGCTGCCCGCCCGCGTCGTTGAGCTGCACCGGGAGCTGGATGTTGCCGAAGGTGGCAGAGGCGTTGGCGTCGAGGCCCAGCACGTGCCCCGGCGCCAGCTCGAAAAGACGGAGCGCCTCGGCGACCGCGTTGACCTGCGACAGGCGCTCGCCGTCGTCGAGCCGCGTGAGCGCGTAGCCGACGCCCGCGTCCGCGCCGACGGCGTGCCAGGGGTCGAAAAGGAAGTCGCGCGTGTCGTGCGCCAGGTGCAGCCGCCCCGAGAGCTGATACCCCGGCTCCGGCGTGGCGCCCTCGCCGAGCCCGAAGTCGGGGTTGATGCGCGCGAAGTTGAGCCCCGCGAGCAGGTAGCTGTCGAGCGTGTTCTTGTCGGCCTGCTTGCCGAAGTTCCAGTAGTAGGCCGCCCCGGCGCCGACGGTGGTCTTCTCGGTGTGGCCCACCGTCAGCAGGATGGCGTGGCGGAGGTCATGCTGCGGCTTGAGAAGAAAAGCGGCCGTGAAGTTGGCGGTGAGCGCGGTGATGTTGAGCAGCGCGCCGAACCCCTCGTAGAGCAGCCGCCAGCGCAGCGGGCGGCGGTTGTCGTAGCGCGGATCGTCTGACGGGCGGAGCGAGCCGAGCGCCGTCTCCACCAGGCGCTCGCGCGGGTCGACCTCGACCGACTTGAGCCCCGCCGGCAGATCGATCGCGAACCGGTGTCCCGCCGTGGCGTCGTCCCAGCGCAAGGTGTGCGTGACGCCGGCCCGGTCGGCCACCGCGACCTCCACCGGCTCGCGGATCAGCTGCCCTTCGCGCCGCACGTCGATCTCGACGTGGTCACCGCCGCCAGCCGCGGGCGTCACGCGCACCGACTCGAGCCGGTAGTTCACGCGCGGCAGCGGCCCCAGCCACTGCCGCCAGAACCAGTCGAGGTCGGCGCCGAAGGTCTCGGCGGCGGCGCGCCGGAGCGGCACCCCTTCGTTGAGCATCTTGCGCGCCAGCGCCGGAAACTTCGCGCTCCCCAGCAGATCGTAGAGCTTGCTGTAGACGAGCCGCGGGCTGGGGGCGGCTGGATCGGCGAAGAGGCGCACGTCGTCGCGCACGCGGTCCTCGTCCCGCACGTCGCCGAAGTAGCTCGACGACGCGGCCAGCAGCGGCGCGTAGATCAACTGATCGACCGCCGGGACGAAGTCGAACGGCCGCAGCAAGTCGGCCGCGTACTCGAGCTTCTTGAACTGCACCACCGCGAACAGCTCGGTGAGGTAGTCGGCGAGCACGCCGGCCGCCATCCGGCGGTCGGCCGGCGCCTCCGTGGCGGCGATCCGCGCGTCGACGACCGCGGTGATGACGGCGCGGGCCAGCTCCTGCCGGTGATACTTGCGCAGGCGCTCGATGGGGAAGATGCGGAAGATCTGGTCGGAGACCAGGATGACGTTGCCGTGGATCTCGACCAGCTGGTGGCGGAGCGGTGCCGCGATCAGCGTCAGCGGCAGCGAGAGCGCCGAGGCCGCGGGACCACCGATCGCCGTCGGCGTGCAGGGCGTACCGCAGACCATCGGGTCGGCGAGCTTGAGCGCCCGCTCGGCGGTCTTGAGCACCAGCGCGACGATGTCCTCGCGCACGTAGGGGAGCGCCTGGTCCTCGCTGCCCGGGGGTCGCGGGTTGCGATGCAGGACGCGGACCAGGTGATGGTTCACCGTGATCGTGTCGGCGCGCAGCACCCGATCGGTCACGATCGTCGGGTAGGGGACGTCGGCGCTCTCGACGGTGACCGCCGCCGCGGCGCCCGGCCAGACCACCGGCTCGCCGTTCACCACCAGACCGAGCGCCCGCGGCGTGCGCAACGTGACCCGCGCGCGCCCCGCCCGGGCCGGCGCCCCCCGCAGATCCCAGCCCGACTCCGTCTGCCCGGCGGGCATCGGGTAGAACCCGCCCATCAGGCGGCAGCGGCGCCCGTCGCAGCCGAAGGCGCCCAGGCGGCGCGGCACCTGGGTGTCGAAGTCGACGTCGATCGTCGTCGCGGCGCCCGGCGCGAGCGGCGCCGGCAGCGTCACGCGCGCGATGGTGTGCGCCCCCGCGGGGGTGTCCTCCAGCGCCACCGGCGCGACCGTGTCGTCGGCGCGTGCATTGGAGATGGTGATCGCCGCCGGCGAGAAGACGATCCCCGGATAGAGCCAGTGGTAGTTGACGTCGCCCAACGCCTTGGAGCGCGTGGCCAGGTGGTTCGGGTAGAGCCAGAGCGCGACGTCGCGCAGCGGGCGGGCGGTCCGGTTGACGACACGCAGCCGCGCGTGCCCGACCACCCGCGAGACGCCGGGATCGAGCGTCACCTCCAGCGCCACCGACGGTTCGGGATCCCCGCCCGCGCGCGCCGGCCGGACGGCCAGGACCGCCGCCGCCAGCGCGAGGGCGGCCACCCCGGCGCGAACCGTCATCGCGCGCGGGCCGGGCTCAGGGGCCGATCTCCGCCGCGCCCTCGCCCCCCGGCGCGGCGATCGCCGTCGACGCCGCGGCGTCACCCACCGCCGGCGCCGGGCCGTAGTCGACGCCCGGCTTGCGCACGTAGGCGACGATCGGCTTCTTCACCTCGCCCATGATCCGCCCCTCGAGCACGTTGACCGGCACCGGATCGGCGAGCTCGTAGTAGTAGCCGCGCGTCTTGAGCGCGTAGCGGTACGTCTCGCCGTCGACCTCGAACCGCTTCTTCAAATTGAGCGGCACGTTCCCCACCCGCTTGAAGTCGTGGTGGCGGAGCACGAAGTCGTAGAGGCGCACGGCGCGGTTGTTCACCAGCCGGTGACAACCGTGGGAAAACCGGCGCGCGATCGAGGTGTAATCGACCGAGCCGTGCGTCCGGATCTGGTTGTCGAACCCGCCGCGCTTGGGGTCGATGTGGATCCCCATGACCAGACCATACGCCGAACCGTAGCCCGGTCCCATCACGTCGGTGTTGACCAGGGTGACCGGCCCGACGTTGCGATCGAGCACCTTGCGCGTGAGCAGATCCTTGACCGGCGTCCCGTCGGGCGGAATCCAGACCGGCGCGGCCACGACGTCCTTCCAGAGGCGCGGGCCCACGTCGGAGTTCTTGTACTTGAAGTACTCGTGGCCGTCCTCGTGCACCTCGCTGCGCCAGGAGCCGATCGTGGTGCGCCACCAGCAGAGGGGGATCTTCTGGCCGTTCCAGTGGACGAACAGCGTCAGGTGCGGATAGTGGTCGCGCCGCTGCACGACCGGCTTGCCGCGCGCGTCGAACGGCAGGTCGTACCAGACGTCGCCGCGATCGATCTCCGCGGAGAGCTCGATATTTTTTCCATCGCCGTAGTACTCCGGAAGCGCAGGCGGCTTGAAGGCGACGTGCAGCGTGGAGAGTCCCGCTTTGTGCGCGCGCAGGAAGGCGATCGCCTGCTCGGGCGTCTGGACGCCGATGGCGGTGAGGAGGGCGTTGACGTGGTCGTCGATGAGATCGGGGACCGGGTGGGCGTTCCCCGCGGCGTCGCGCCAGGTGGGCGGGTTCTTCTTGCGCGCTTGATTGATGGAACCGTCCTCGACGATCCCGGCGCTGTCGGCCACCCGCTCGGCCAGCACCCGCCGCAGGTCGTCGAGCAGGAGCGACCGCGTCGGCGCCAGCAGCATCCCCAGCGTCTCGCCCCCCAGGAGCCCCCAGCCGAAGATGTCGTGTTTGCGTTCCCAGGTGGCCAGCGCCTCGTGCGTCGGCAGGTCGTAGCTGCCGGAGACGAAGCGGCTCTTGGGCGAGAGCAGACCCTCGCAGGCGAGGCGCGCCTGCGCCGCCCGCACCGCCCGCACGCGCGACTTGCCGCGCAGGTAGCGGTCGACGCGGCCGCGCGCCTTGGGATCGCCGCGCAGCTCGGCCAGCACCAGCTCCGGCGCCGGCGAGGTCCCCGTCGTGCGCACGGCGGTCTCTTTCTCGATCCAGTCGGTGTCGTGCAGCGCCTGCTCGTAGTCGCGCTTCGAGCGATCGCGATCGAGGAAGCCGACGTCGCCGGTGAACTGCTCGAGCCCCGGGCGATCGACGGCGTCGATGCACGCCTCGCGGGCGGGCGCCACGTCGGCCTCGATGCGCGCGGCCAGCACCGACAGCGTCGGCGGGATGCCGAAGACCTCGAGGAAGTTGTCCGCCCCCGCGCTCGACGACTGCCCGTCGGCGGCCAGCTTGTCGTTGGCCAGCGCGACGAAGGTCTGGCGGTAATCGTTCGGCTTGGCCCCCTCGCCCTCGCCGTCCTGGAGGATGAACGGTGCCCAGTCATCGCCCAGATCGACGTCCAGCAGGCCCGCCGCGCGCGCCGCGGCGATCGTCATCTTGCGCGCCACGCCCCGCTCGTAGGCCCAGGTCTCGCCGGCGGCGAGCGCCGGCAGCGGGGCCAGCTTCGGGATCGGCGGCCGGGCCGGCTTGGCAGCTACCGGCGGCGCGGGGGGCGGCGCCGCGGGCCGGCCCCGGTGGCGGCAGCCGAGCGCCAGCGCCCAGAGGCCGAGCACCGGAAGGATTCGTCGTTCCAACACGGGCGCCGATTTTACCGCTCGAGTCGAGCGGGCGCTCTTTTTGCGGGCCGCTAGTCGCGGAAGTTCACGAACTGCAGGTCGAGGCCGTAGTCCCCCTTGCGCAAAAAGCCGATCGCCGACTGCAGGTCGTCGCGATTCTTCCCCGACACGCGCAGCTCGTCCCCCTGGATCTGCGCCTGGACCTTGATCTTCGCGTCCTTGATCGCCTTCACCATCTTCTTGGCGGTCTCGGTCTCGATCCCCTGCTTGACCAGGATGAGCTGGCGGACCGTCTGCCCGCCGGCCGCCTCGACGTCCTTGGGGTCGAGGCAGCGCTGCGACACCCCGCGCTTGGCCATCCGCTCGCGCAGGACCGTCAGCGCCGCGGCCGCGTGCGGCTCGTCCGACGAGCGGAGCACGATCCCCTCCGGCTTGCGCTCGAGGTTGGTGTTCGTGCCGCGGAAGTCGTAGCGCTGCCCGAGCTCCTTCCCCGCCGTGTTGAGCGCGTTGTCCAGCTCCATCAGATCCACCTTGGAGACCACGTCGAACGAGGGCATGGCCGGAATCATAGGCCGAAAATGAGGCCATCAAGCCAGCCGCCCCGCTGGCCGATGATCGATTTCGGAGGCCATACTCAGATATGGCGCAGGCGATCGCGAGCACCGACGCGGAACCAACCGGGGCGCCGCCGCTCCCTGCCGCGGCCGCCCGGTTCGTGCGCGCCGACCACCTCAGCGCCGGCTACTCGGCCGGTCGCCACGCCGCCTTGACGCTGGCCATCGCCGCCGCCCTCGCGGCGCTGGGGGCGTTCCTGGCCGGCCGCGCCCGCCCGCTCGACTGGCTGCTGGCGCCGCTCTTCTTCGTGGTGGCGAACTTCATCGAATGGATGGTCCACCGTTACCCGATGCACCACCCGCAGCCGCCGCGGTTCATGTACGCCAACCACACGCTGCTGCACCACCTGGCCTTCACCGACGGCAACATGCCGATCGCGCGTCCGGCCGAGCTGGGCCTGGTGATGATGCCCTGGTACACGATGCTCGGCCTCTTCATCCTGGCCTCGCCGATCATGGTGGTGGCCGGCCTCCTGCGCGGCGCGGGCCTGGCGGGCGTCTTCCTGCTCGCGGCCGTGGCGTACTTTCTGATGTACGAGATGCTCCACGCCCTCTACCACCTGCCGCCCGCGACGCTCGATCGGCTGGGCCTCGGCCGCCGGCGGCTGTTTCGCCGCTTACAGGCGCACCACGCCCATCACCACATCCTGGGCCGGATGGCGCACGTCAACTTCAACGTGACCATCCCGCTGATGGACCTCGTGCTGGGAACGAACGAGAAGGCCTAGTCTGGCCGCGCCGCCGCCCTTAATCGCCTCGCTACTTCATCGCGGAGGCGAGCTTCTTGGCCTGCTCTTTGGTGCAGACCTTCGTCGAAGCCGTCACCGTCACCGAGTACCCCTTGCCGGGCATGTAGAGCCCCGTCTGCGCGAGCAGCATCGGCGCCGACTTCGGCGATTTGGCCTTGTCCGCCATGTACGCCTTGCCGACCTTCTTGTAGGAGAAGAACGGGTCGTTGGGCGACGAGAGGACCTCTTTCTGCGCCGGCGCGTAGACCTGGACGTAGGTGTCCTCTTCTTTCTGGCCCGCGACCTTGAAGAAGTACTTGCAGGTCTCCTTCTCGCCGCCATCCTCGCCGATGAAGGTGGCGTCCGACTGCCCGCACGACTTGAAGACGGCGTCCTTGGGAAAGTGAGCGGTGATGGCCGGATCGCAGCACTTCTTGCCGTGCAGCTTGCAGGTGGGCGCCGCCGCCGCGGGAGCCGCCGCCGGCTTCGCCGCCTGCGCGTGGACGACCAGCGACGGAACATACGCCGCCCCGAACCCCACCGCCGCCGAGAGCGTCAGACCGAACACCATCTTCCGATGCGACATCGAGCGCCTCCTTAAAGAGAGGGCCCGGACCGTACCACAGCCGTGTCTCCCTCGCGCCTCCGGTTGACACCCAGGGCGCTGACGTGTAGATCCACCGGCCTGCATCACCTGGGGTGGTAGTTAAGCTTGGTTATAACGCCGGCCTGTCACGCCGGAGGCCGCGGGTTCAAGTCCCGTCCACCCCGCTGAAAT
>DATNDC010000108.1:0-39169 GCA_035607055.1 Polyangia bacterium | reverse complement strand
GCGCGCGCCATCTCGGCCGCCGTGTCGAAGCGCAGGCGGCGATCGCGCTCCAGGGCGCGCAGCACGATCTGCTCCAGCGCCTCGGGGACGTCGGCGCGGTGCGCGTTCAGCGGGGGGATCTTCATCTCCATGATCTTCTTGGCGGTCTGAAGATCGCTGTCCCCGGTGAAGAGGTGCTGGAGCGACAACATCTCGTGCATCACGATCCCCAGCGCGAAGAGATCGACCCGCCCGTCGATCGACTTGCCCTGCAGCTGCTCGGGGGCGAGATAGGCCGGCTTCCCCTTGACGGTCCCCTCCCGCGTCAGCTGCGCCGCGCTGGCGAACTTGGCGACGCCGAAGTCCAGCAGCTTCACGCCGCCCCACGGCGTGATGAGGATGTTGGACGGCGTCACGTCGCGATGAACCACCTCCAGCCGCGCGCCATTTTCGTCCTCGAGACGGTGCACGCAGTCGAGGGCCCGGCAGATCTCGCGTCCGATGTACGCCGCGATCGCCGGCGGCATCCGGCGATTGGCCGCGCGCAGCGCGCGCAGGATGCGCGACAGCGACGGGCCACTCACGTACTCGAGCGCCAGGTACAGCGTCCCGTCCTCCTCGCCGAACTCGAAGGCCTGCACCACGTTCGGGTGATGGATGAGGCCCAGGATGCGCGCTTCGTCGGCGAACATCCGGACGAAGTCCTCGTCGCGCCCGTAGGCGGGCAGGATCCGCTTGATCACCACCTCGCGCTCGAAGCCGGCCGGGCCGATCGTCCGCGCCTTGAACACCTCAGCCATTCCGCCGACGCCCAGCGGATGCAGGAGCTCGTAGTGGCCGAGCTTGGTTGTCCCCTCCCGCCGCCGCCGCGCGCGCGAAACCCGCGACGTCCTCCCCCTCAGCTTGTCCCACAGCACGACCGTGCGCCTCCGATCCTCTGCCTCCCCATCGTCTCAAGCCCCGTGCCAAGCGCGGAGGCCCCGGCCCCGGCGGCTTCCGCGCGCGCCACCGCGGCCAAACTCGTGCAGGGCCGTAACCGCTCGCCCCGCGGGGTTACGCCGCCGTGACGACGGCATTCCGCGCGGCCGCCCGAGATCTCGGCCTTAGCTTGAACGGTAATGGACGGCGAAAAGAAGAAACTGAAGTTCTCGCTCGGCTACCTCATCGTCGCCTTCTGGGCCGTTCTGCTGTTGCAGCAGGTGTTCGCCGCCTACCTGCAACCGACGCGAACCTCTTACAGCGACTTCAAGGCCGCCGTGGCGGCCGGCACGGTCATGGACGTCGCGATCGGGCATACGCTGATCCGGGGACACATGAAGGCCGAGCCTGAAGCGAAGGCCAAGGCAACGAGCGGCGAGAGCGCCGCGAAGCCAGGCGCCGTGGGCGCCGCCAAGCCGGGCGCTGAGGGCGCCGCCAAGCCGGGCGCCGAGAGCGCCGCCAAGCCGGCCCCGGAGAGCGCCGCCAAGCCGGGCGCGGCGTTCGAGACGGTGCGGGTCGACGATCCCGACCTGGTCAAGGACCTCGACGCGCACGGGGTGAAGGTCACCGGCGTCGTCGAGAGCAGCTTCTGGAAGGACGCCGCCGGGTGGCTGCTTCCCATCGCCATCCTGGGGTTTCTCTGGGTGCTGCTGCTCCGCCGGACGGGCCAGATGGGACAGAGCGGGTTCCTCAGCGTCGGACGCAGCAAGGCCAAGGTCTACATGGAGAAGGACGTCAACGTCCGCTTCTCCGACGTGGCCGGCGTCGACGAGGCGAAGGAGGAGCTGCGCGAGGTGATCGACTTCCTCAAGACGCCGGCCCGGTTCGGACGCCTCGGCGCCAAGCTGCCCAAGGGCGTCCTGCTGGTCGGTCCGCCGGGGACCGGAAAGACGCTGCTCGCCCGCGCGGTGGCCGGCGAGGCGGGCGTCCCCTTCTTCTCGATCAGCGGCTCCGACTTCGTCGAGATGTTCGTGGGGGTCGGCGCGGCCCGGGTGCGCGACCTGTTCGAACAGGCCAAGGCGAAGGCTCCCTGCATCATCTTCGTCGACGAGCTGGACGCTTTGGGAAAAGCGCGCGGGATCGGCCCCGTCACGCACGAAGAGCGCGAGCAGACGCTGAACCAGCTGCTGGTCGAGCTGGACGGCTTCGACACCCGCGTGGGCGTCATCCTGATGGCGGCCACCAACCGGCCCGAGATCCTCGATCCGGCCCTGCTCCGCGCCGGGCGCTTCGATCGCCAGGTGCTGGTGGACCGCCCCGACCGCGCCGACCGCCTGGCCATCCTCAAGCTGCACGCCGCCAAGGTGCCCATGGACTCCCCGCAGGACCTGGAGGTGATCGCCGGGATGACCGCCGGGTTCGTGGGCGCCGACCTGGCCAACATCATCAACGAGGCCGCGCTGCTGGGCGTTCGCCGCGACAAGGACCGGGTGGGGCTGTCCGAGCTGCAGGAGGCGGTCGAGCGGATCGTCGCCGGGCTGGAGAAGAAGAACCGCGTGCTGTCACCCGACGAGAAGAGGCGGGTCGCCCATCACGAGCTCGGCCACGCGCTGGTCGCGATGTCGCTGCCCCACGGCGAAGGCGTCCACAAGATCTCGATCATCCCACGCGGCATCGCGGCGCTCGGCTACACGCTGCAGGTCCCGACCGAGGATCGCTTCTTGATGACCGAGGGCGAGCTCAAGGACAAGGTGGCGACGCTGCTGGGCGGGCGCACCGCCGAAGAGCTGATCTACGACGAGGTCTCGACCGGCGCCCACGACGATCTGAGCAAGGCGACCGACATCGCGCGCAGCATGGTCAAGACCTTCGGGATGAGCCCGCGCGTCGGCCAGGTCAGCTTCGAGAAGGATCGGCGCGGCCTGATGCTGCAGCCGCCCGGCGACATCTCGCTGCGGGGCGAGTACAGCGAGCAGACCGCGCGCGCGATCGACGACGAGGTCCGCCGCATCATCGACGAGCAGCGCGACCGCGCCACGGAGATCCTGTCGCGCCGCCACGAGGTGCTGCTCCGCGCCGCGCAGGTCCTCCTGGCCAAGGAGACCATCAGCGGGCAGGAGCTGCGCGACATGCTCGCCGCCAGCGAGCCGGCCGAGCCCGTGCCGACCGGCGAGCACGGCCCGGGCGCCCACGCCATGTAGCGCAGGCCCCGAAATGGAAACGGCGGCAGCGATGACTCGCTGCCGCCGTTTTTTGATTCCAGGATCTAGCCGGTCAGATCACGCGCCGCCGGCACCGCCGGCGCCGGCCACACACATGTAGCGACGCCCGCCGCCGCCCGCCGCCATGCACGTGCACGTATCGCCGTTGGTCGTGTCGGTGCAGGTTCCGGTCCCGGTGCAGGTCGCGTTCGGCGCGCACGTGGCGGCCGCAGCGCCGCCGGCGCCGCCGCCGCCGCCGGCCACACACATATAGCGACGCGCGCCGCCGCCCGCCGCCATGCACGTGCACGTATCGCCGTTGGTCGTGTCGGTGCAGGTCCCGGTCCCGGTGCAGGTCGCGTTCGGCGCGCAGGTGCCGCCCCCGGCACCGCCCCCGCCGTTGGCGCCGCCGCCGCCGCCCGCCGCGCACATGTATCGGTCACCGCCGCCGCCGCCACCCGCCATGCACGTGCACGTATCGCCGTTGGTCGCGTCGGTGCAGGTGCTCCCGACGCCCGTGCACGCCTGGAAGGGAGCGCAGGTCCCACCGCCAGCGCCACCACCGCCGTTGGCGCCGCCGCCGCCGCCCGCCGCGCACATGTATCGGTCACCGCCGCCACCACCCGCCATGCACGTGCACGTATCGCCGTTGGTCGCGTCGGTACAGGTGCTCCCGACGGCCGTGCACGCCTGGAAGGGGGCGCACGTCCCGCCGGCATTACCACCACCGCCAGTCGTGCCACCGGTCCCGGTCGTCGTCGTCCCGCCAGTCCCGGTCGTGTGGTTGCCGCCCGTGCCGGTCGTCGTCGTCCCGCCGGTCCCGGTCGTGTGGTTGCCGCCGGTCCCGGTGGTGGTCGACCCACCGTTCCCGGTCGTCGTCGACCCGCCCGATCCTGTCGAACCGCCGGTCCCACCACCGCCGCTCGAGCCTCCGCAGCTCGGGGCCAACAGGGCGAACGCCAACACGGCGCAGCTGCCCACGGCCAAAACAACGTTCTTGGACTTGATCAAGCGCGTCATGACATATCCCCCAGGGATGAGTTAACTGGTGGGATATGTGCGGCGCCTCGGTCGGCGTTATCGAAAAAAAATCAAAAGCTCATCGGATTGACGATCGAGAACCCGGTCAAAGTGATTGTTTTTGTTATTGCCGGATACTGCGGCGCGTCCATCGCGACGGTCCTCGACGCTTCCGAGGAGCGCGGCGGGGGACGCCTGGCGGGCGCCATGACCGTGCCCCACAACGATCCGACGACGACGGAGACAGCCCAACGCAAAGCCAGTGATCGCATCTTCGTCCCCCGCTTTCGCGGTGCCCCAGATGCAGGTCCGACGCCAACCGCGCCGCGGCTGACCGCTCGCGATTTCGCCCGCTTACCCTGCGCCCTCGACGGCGCCATTCCGCGCTGGTGACGATCGGCGCCGGTCCAGTTACCTCGAGCGGACAATTCCAAAATCGGGACGGCCCCGCTCTTGCCTCGCTCAGGCGGAACCTTAAAAGAAGACCTGATGACGAGCGCGGAAGTAGATGTCGGCTCCGACGGCGCGCGCCCCTCCCCCGAACCCCCGGCCGCGGGTGCGGGGCTCAACATCCTGTTGGTCGACGACGAGCCGGACATCGGCCTCGCCGCGGGCGAAGCGCTCCGTGACGACGGCCACCAGGTGACGATCTCGACCAGCGGCGCCGACGCGCTGGCGCTGCTCGGCCGGCAGCTCTTCGACGTCATGATCTGCGATATCCGGCTTCCAGGAATCGATGGCCTGACGTTGTTCAGGCGCACCCGCCAGGAGTCGCCCGACACGACGGTCATTCTGATGACGGCGTTCGCCGCGGTGCAAGACGCGGTGGCGGCGGTCAAAGAGGGGGCGCACGACTACCTGACCAAGCCGTTCGACATCGACGAGATCACGCTGCGGGTCCGCCGCATCGCCGAGCACCGCGCCCTGCTGCGCGAGCTCGAGGAGGCGCGCGCGCAGCTCGCCAGCCACAAGGCCGACGAGACGGTGATCGGGCGCTCGCCCCAGATGCTGCGCCTCATGGACCGGGTCAACACCATCGCCACCAGCCACGCGCCGGTGCTGATCCGCGGCGAGAGCGGCACCGGCAAGGAGCTGGTCGCGCGCGCCCTGCACGAGCGTGGGCCCCGGCGCGGGAACGCGTTCGTGGCGGTCAACTGCGCCGCTTTCCCCGACACGCTGCTGGAGGCCGAGCTGTTCGGCCACGAGCGCGGCGCCTTCACCGGCGCCGTGCGGCGGCGCGACGGACGCTTCCGGGCGGCTCACGGCGGGACGCTGCTGCTCGACGAGGTGGCGGAGATGTCCCAACCCGCGCAGGCCAAGTTGCTGCGCGTGCTGCAGGAGGGGACCATCGAGCCGCTCGGCACCAACGAGTCGCTGCGGGTCGACGTGCGCGTCATCTCGGCGACCCACCGCGACCTCAAGGAGCGGATCGCCGGCGGGCAGTTCCGCGAGGACCTCTACTATCGCCTCAACGTCCTCGACGTCGACATCCCGCCGCTGCGCGACCGGCGCGGCGACCTGCCGCTGCTGGTCCAGTACTTCCTCAAGAAGTTCACCCGGCCGGGCCGAGATCTGCCCAACCTGTCGGCCGCCGCCTGGGGGGCGCTGTCGCAATTCCCCTTCCCCGGCAACGTCCGCGAGCTCGGGCACGCCATCGAGCACGCCGCCGTGCTGGCCGACGGCGGCGACATCGACGTCCGCCACCTGCCGCGCGACATCGCGCGCGCCGGGGAGATCGCCGAGACGACCACCGCGCCGCCCCGCCCGCTCGGGACCGCCCTCAAGGAGTTCGAGCGCGAATACCTGCAGCGCGCGCTGGCGCAGGCCGACGGCAAGCGCACCGTCGCCGCCGAGATCCTGGGGATCTCCCGCAAGAACCTGTGGGAGAAGCTCCGGATGCACGGGTTCAACGACTGACCCCCTGCTCCCGGCCCGGTCGCCCTCGCGCAGCAGGCGCGCCCTAGGGGGCGTGGCCTTCGCTGGCGTGGATCTCGGATGGCACCGAGCCGGTCGGCAACGACATCGGATTGCGCGTCAGGAGGTCGCCGAAGACACCGATCATCATCACCGCCGTGAACACCAGCGAAACGGAGAAGACCAGCCGGTTGGCGCCGGGGGCCTCGGTCATGTGCATGAAGAACAGCACGACCAGCGAAGCCTTGGTGACCGCGATGGCCAGCGCCAGGAAGATGTTCGGATGGTGCGACCCGGTGTACCAGGTGAGGAGGGTGAAGCAGATGAGGAGCACCCAGACGATCCAATAGCGCCCGGCCCCGTGAGTATGGTGCTCGCCGTTTCCGGATTCGCTGTGGGCTGGTTGGTGGGCCACGGTTGAGTCTCCGTCGCGCTAGATGAGGTAGAGGAGTGGGTAGAGGAAAATCCAGACCAGGTCGACGAGGTGCCAGTAGAGGCCGCCCAGCTCGACCGGCACGTAGTGGCTCGAGGAGAACTCGCCCTTGAGCACCCGAGCCAGGACCCAGATCAGGATCGACATCCCGACGATGACGTGCAGGGCGTGCAGGCCCGTGGTGAGGAAGTAGATCGTGTAGAAGAGGTTGGCGCCCGGCGCCGTAACCTCTGCGTAATGGTAGTGGGCGCCCGGCAGCGCCCCCTCCTGAAACTTGTGGTGGTACTCGATCCCCTTGATGCACAAGAAGGCGATCGCGCAGACGATGGTGAAGATGAGCAAGCCCGCGCACTGCTTGCTCTTGTTCTGTTTGATGGCGTGGTAGGCCAGCGCCACGCTCAAGCTGCTGGTGATGAGGACGACGGTGTTGACCGTCCCGGCCCAGAGGTCGAGGTGGCGCGAGGCCTCGTGGAACGCCTCGTAGTAGAAGTGGCGGTAGACCGTGTACCCGAGGAAGAGGCCGGCGAAGAGCAGCACCTCGGTGCCGAGAAAAAGCCACATCCCGAGCCGCACCGCATAGTCCTGCTTCTCGATGGTGTCGAAGTGGTGCGCGAGGTGCGGGTTGGCGTGGGCGCCGTCAGATGACGACATGCTCCACCTCCTCTCCCGGGTTCTGGTACGAGTGCGAGTCCTGGGTGATCACGGGCGTCACGTCGAAGTTGTGCTTGGGGGGCGGTGAGCTGGTCATCCACTCGTAGCCGCGCGAACCGAGCGGGTTGTCCGGGGCGCGCTCGCCGCGCACCAGCGCGTAGATGAGGTAGATGAGGATGATGATGAATCCGAAGGCCAGCAGCGAGGCGCCCGCCGTCGAGGCCACGTTGAGCGATTGGAACCGCTCCGGGTAGATGTAGTAGCGGCGCGGCAACCCGGCGTTCCCCATCAAGAACTGCGGGATGAAGGTGGCGTTGAATCCGAGCACGATGAGAGACGCCGCCACCATCGCCCACCCTTCGTGGTACATGCGGCCGAACATCTTGGGGAACCAGTAGTGGAGCGCGATGAGGAAAGCCATGATCACCGCGCCCACCATGATGAAGTGGAAGTGGGCAATGACGAAGTAGGTGTCGTGCCAGTGCACGTCCAGCGACACCGTCGCCACCGCGATCCCCGTCATCCCGCCGAACACCACGAAGAAGAGAAAACCGCAGATGTAGATCATGGGCGCCGAGATGATGATCGAGCCCTTGTAGAGGGTGGCCACCCAGTTGAAGACCTTGATGGCGGTGAAGACACCGACCAGCATGGAGATGACCGCGAAGGCGCCGTTGTCGTAGACCGACTGCCCGGAGACGAACATGTGGTGTCCCCAGGCGAAGAACCCGACGAAGGCGATCCCCAGCGACGAGTAGGCGATCGCCTTGTAGCCGAAGATGTTCTTCCGCGTGTAGGCGGAGATGGCGTCGGAGACGACGGCCATCGACGGCAGCACCATGATGTAGACCGCCGGGTGCGAGTAGAACCAGAACATGTGCTGGAACAGCACCGGGTCGCCGCCGCGGGCCGGGTCGAAGAAGCCGAAGTGGCCGACCTTCTCGATCCCCACCAGCATGACCGTGAGGCCGATGACCGGCGTCGCCAGCACCTGGATGATGCTGGTGGCGTAGATGCCCCACACGAACAGCTGCAGCCGCATCCAGCCCATTCCGGGCGCGCGCAGCGTGTGGATGGTGACGATGAAGTTGAGGCCGGTGAGAATGGACGAGAAGCCCAGGATGAAGATCCCCAGCACGATGGGGAACACCGTCGTCGGCGTCGTCGTGCTGTAAGGGGCGTAGAGCGTCCACCCGGTGTCGGTGCCGCCCATGATCATCCCGCAGAGCGCCAGCAGCGCGCCCGTCCAGTAGAGGTAGATCGACAGCAGGTTCAGCTTGGGGAAGGCGACGTCCTTCGCCCCCAACATGAGCGGCAGCATGAAGTTGCCGAACACACCGGGGATGGCGGGGATCATGAAGAGGAACACCATGGTCACGCCGTGGAGCGTGAACATTCGGTTGTAGGTGTTCGCGCTCATGATGGTCGGGCCGGGCGTGAGCAGCTCGAGCCGCAGCGCCATCGCGAAGATGCCGCCCAGCAAGAAGGTGATCAGCACCGAAACCAGGTACATGACGCCGATGCGCTTGTGGTCGATCGTGGTGAGCCACGACCAGACGCCCCGATCGGCGTTCAGGTAGTTCACCGCCGAGGGCAGTGGGCTATCGGTGCTGAGCTGGCTTGACTGGCTCATAGATCGCTTCCTTCGAGGGAACGGCCTCGAGACCCGGCGTGCGGAGAGACTTGATGAACTCGACCAGCGCGGCCGCGTCGGGCGCCGCCAGCCGCCCCTTGTAGGTCGGCATCACCGGCTTGAATCCCTTCACGATCTTCCCGCGCGGATCGATCATCGAATCGGTCAGGTAGGCCTCGTCGGCGATGACGGTCTCGCCGTTCTCGAGCGTCTCCTTCTTGTCGTAGAGGTCGAGCCAGGTCGGTCCGATGTGCGGCTCGCCGTCGAGCGAGTGACATTTGACGCACCCCTGGGCCATGGCCACCCGCTTGCCGTACTCGACCAGCGAGCCATGGAACTCGGGCCCGTCGTCGCCGCCCGAGTCGACGCGCGCCGAGAGCTGGCCCTTGCGCTGATCGAGCAGCCACTGGTCGAACTCCGGGCCCGGCATGACCACCACCTCGGCCCACATCTGCGAGTGCCAGGTGCCGCAGTACTGCGAGCAGAAGACCTGGTAGCGCCCGGGCTTGGTCGCCTCGAACCAGGTCTCGGTGTAGCGGCCGGGGATGACGTCCTGCTTGATGCGGAAGTCGGGGACGAAGAAGGAGTGGATGACGTCGCGGCTGGTCATGAGCAGCCGCACCGGGCGGTTGGCCGGGACGTGCAGCGTCCCGATGGCGTTCGGTCCCTCGCCGCCGTAAGAGAACTTCCACATCCACTTCTTGGCCATCACGTAGACGTCCATCGCGTCCTCGGGCGGCGTCGTGTACCAGACGTAATCCTGGTAGCCCTCGACGAACCAGAGCAGGAAGAAGAAGAGCGGCAGACCAATCACGACGATCTCGAACTTCACGCTCGGAACGACGATCGGGGTCGACTGGTTCTGACTGCGCTGGCGGTACTTGAAGAGGAAGACGACCGCCAGGATCCCCGTCACCAGCGAGGCCAGCATCGTGACGGTGATGACGAAGTAATGGAGGTGATCGATTCGCGGTGCGAACGTCGAGTTCTGCTCTGGGAGCCAGAGCAGCCGCCGCATCAGCTCCTCGAATGTCAAATTGCCGTTCACGCGATCCTCCCATGGGTCGCCGCGACGTGCGCAGCACGCTTTTTCATGGCGAGCTCCTTGCGCCAGAGAACCGTCAGCAGACCGGCCAGGGCCAAGAACACCATCCCGGCTCCGATGCGCATGAAGCCCAGCACGAACGGCGCGTAGCGCCGCTTGGCGGGGTCGTACCGGAAGCAGGAGAGGATCACCTTGTCGAGCGAGGTCCCCACCTTGCCGCCGCTCGCCTCCACCAGCGCCATGCGGAAGTCGCGCGCCGGGTACTCGACGCCGTAGAGGTACCGGGAGATCACACCCTCCGGCGTCAGTACGAAGGCGACCGCAGGGTGAGCGAACAGCTTCGAGGACGGGTCGTACTTGTAGCGGAAGCCGACCGCCTCGGCGAGCTGCCGCGCCGCCGCGCCGCCGTCGGCCGACGACAGCCAGAACGGCCAGGCCTCGCGGGTGTACCCGTTGCCCGCCAGCTCCAGCACCCGGTGCTGGTTCTTCTGCAGGAGCGTGGTGTCCTCGCCGGGGTCGATGCTGATGTCGACCGCGCTCCAGTCCTTGCCGAGGCCGAGCCCCATCGTGCGGGCCGCCTTGGCCAGGCCGTCGAGCACCAGACCGCAGAGCATCGGGCAGCGGTGATAGCCCAGCGTCACCACCACCGGGCGCCCCTGGCCGAGCAGGCTGTCGAGCGACTTCGGCGCTCCGGTCACGTCGGTGAAGGTCAGGCCCCGCGGGACGCGCTCACCGAGGTGCTCGATGACGTCGATGTCCTGCAGCGCGGCCAGCGGCGTCTCGTCCCCTTTCGGGAAGACCAACTGGGGCTCGGCGTGGGCGGCGCCCGCCGCGAGCAGGAGCGGCGCCAGCGCCAGAGCGAACGTGCCTCGCCGCTTCACTTGGGCGCTCCGTCGGGCAGCATGCCGCTCGCCACCTCGTCCATGGCGCGCTCGATGGGGATGTGGACGATCCCCTTGCTGCGGTCGACCCAGCCGTAGCCGTTGAGGCGCGCGGACCGCTCGGCGCGCCAGGTGGCGAGGCGATGGTCCCCCTCGAACAGCACCTGATCGACGATGCCGATCTCCGCCCGACCCAGATCCGGCGTGCGCGGCACACCGGTCGTGGCGTGGGCCTTGTTGGTCTCGTGATGGAGAATCTTGACCGCCCAGACGGTCCCCAGAAAGAAGAAGAACAGAGAAGCGACCCCGACGCCGATCACCTTCTTGTAGTCGATGGCGTCCTCGGACTCGTGTCCGGGCGGATGCTCGTTGCTCGTGCCGTGGCTGCTCATGATTATGGCTGCCTGTACCGAATCGACTCGGCGATATAGGGATCCTTGACCGGAACCGGGAGCTTGCCCCGCAGCCGGTAGACGCCGTAGGCGATTCCCAGGAGACCGACCCCCAGAAACGCGGTGACGTCGGTCCAGTGGGGGTGGTAGCCGTCGGGGTTGAGGCTGGGCATCACCAACCAGACGATGTCGATGTAGTGGATGAAGAGGAGCCAGCCGGCCACGAAGACGAGCTTCTTCGGGTCCCGCTTGAGCGACCGCGAGAGCAGCGCGCCGAAGGGGATGAAGAAGTTGCCAAAGATCAGCGCCACGCCCAGCGGCACCCAGCCCATGCCGAAGCGGGTGATGTAGAACGGCGTCTCCTCGGGGAGCCCGGCGATCCAGATCAGGAGGAGCTGCGAGAAGCCGACGTAGGTCCAGAAGCAGACGAACGCCAGCATCAGCTTGCCGATGTTGTGCGTGTGCTCGTCGTTCATGTTGCCGCCGAACACGCCGCGCGCCCGCCCCATCTTGGTGATGATGGCCAGGAGCGACAGCGCCGAGACGAAGCTGCCGGCGAAGTAGTAGACGCCGAAGATGGTCGAGAACCAGGTCGGGTTCAGGCTCATCAACCAGTCGAACGCCGCGAAGGTCATGGCCATGGCGATGAACGGCAGCCCGCCCGCCGAGAGGTTGCGCTGCTTCTGCAGCAGCATGACGTCGCTGGTCTTGTCCTGTCTGAGCGACAAGCCATAGAGGCGCTCCGCCACGAAGATGGCGAAGACGAAGTAGATGACGCCCCGGATGAGGAAGGCCGTGGGGTTCAGGTACGCCGCTTTGTGCGCGATGAGCTTGAGCGTCTCGTGCCCCAGGCTCTCCGGCGGCGCGACCCAGATGTAGATCTGCTTGATCCAGACGAGCACCGGGATGAAGAGCAACAGGAAGATGAAGATCGAGGCGGACATCGCCTCGATGGGCCGGCGGATGACCGTCACCCAGCGCGCGTGGGTGGCGTGGAAGATCATCAGCAGGATGACCGAGGCATACGAGATGCCGCCCCAGTAGACGAAGGCCGTCAGGTACGAGAAGCAGGCCTCCTTCGAGCCCATCGCCATCATGACGATGGTGACGGCCGTCAGCAGGACCCCGATGACGCCGCCGCCCGTCACCCAGGCGTTACCCCCTTTGAAAGGGGCGAGATCCAGCGTCCGGCCGGCCGGCGTCTGTGCGTGTGACGTTGCGGCGCTCACCGCTTCTCCTCCTCATGCTGCTGCTGCTGCTGCTGCTCGTTCTGGGGAGCCGGCGGCGTCGACGGCGGCGCGCCCTGCACGTCGGGCGGCAACGCCTCCAGCTGCTGCCGAATCTCGGGCGGCAGCGCGCCGGCCGACGTGGTCTGACTGAGCTGCACCGCGCGCAGGTAGGCGACGACCGCCCAGCGCTCCTCCACCGACAGCTCGGCGGCGTAGGAGGCCATCAGGCCGAATCCCTTGGTCGCCACCTCGAAGATGTACCCCGCCGGCTTGGCGACGTACTTGGGATCGATGAGCGACGGCGGCGGTCGCAGCGCCATCTGCGTCGCCACGATGCTCTTCCCGTCGGCGAGCGGACCGTGGCAGGTGGCGCAGGTGATGTTGAACCGCTTCTGTCCGAGCTCGAGCAGCTTGCGCGACACCGGGATCGGCACCGTGGCCACGTAGTTCGGGATGGCCTCCATGTTCGGCTGCACCGGGCCGTCGGGATCGCGCCCCGTCGTCAGGCGCGGGTTGAGCGTGATCCGCTCGCGCGGCACCGTCCCTTCGGGGGGGGCGCGCATCGAGAGGCCGTCGGCGTAAAAGTCGCTTTCCTTGTAGCGGATCGACTTCGGCTGCCGGTCCGCCATCGGGTCGAGGATCTGCTCGTCACAGGACGAAACCGCCGCCAACCCCACCAGGAGGGCCAGCGCCTGCACGAGGGCCAGCTTGCCTGCGCGGGAGGTCATCGCTCCGACTCCGTGACCAGCTCGGCCGAGAGCGCCCCGGCCGCCTGCGCGGCAGCGAAGGCCTTCTCCGGGTCGGCCTCCGGCGGCAGCTCGATCGACAGGAAGTAGGCGTCGACCGCGGCGCGGGCGAAGTCCTCGGACTCGAACACCGGGTGATAGGGGGTCGGAAGCTTCGCCAGCGTGAAGAACCCGAAGAACGACGACCCGGCCGCCAGGAGGATGGCCAGCTCGAAGGTGATGGGGATGTTGGCCGCCGGCGCGTGCATCGGCCGGTTGGCGACGTTGATCGGGAAGTCGATCACGTTGCAGAAGTAGATCATCGAGTAGGCGATGCACATCCCGGCGATGGCGCCGCAGAGGACGATGAGGGGGATCTTCGGCCGTCCCAGCCCGAGCGCCTCTTCCATCCCGTGCAGCGGCATCGGCGAGTGCGAGTCGAGGTCCTTGTAGCCGGCCTCGCGCACCTTGCGCGTCCCGTTCACCAGCCCCTCCGGCGTGGCGAACTCGGCCAGCACGAACCGGCGCGCGACAAACCCCGAGTCGTCGTGGCCCGCTGACATCAGTGGGTCTCCCCGACCGGCTCGGCGGTCGGATCGTGCGCCAGCTCGTGCCGCAGCTCTTTGATCTCCGTCACCGCGACAGCCGGAACGAACTTGAGGAAGAGGAGAAAAAGCGTCGAGAAGAGGCCGATGGTCCCGATGAACAGGCTGAAGTCGACCCAGGTGGGCGAGTAGTTCTTCCAGCTCGACGGCAGGAAGTCGCGGTGGAGCGAGGTGAGGATGATGGTGAAGCGCTCGCACCACATGCCCACGTTGATGAGGATGGAGGCGAACCAGAGCACCAGCACGTTGGTGCGCGCCCGCTTCGACCAGAAGATCTGCGGGACCACGCAGTTGCAGAAGATCATCAACCAGTAGATGGGGGCCATCGGCCCGTGCTGGCGGACGCGGAAGAACTCCGAGAACTCGTAGGGGCTGCCGCTGTACCAGGCGATGAAGTGCTCCATCGCGTAGCCGTAGGTCACCATCATCCCCGTGACGAGCATGACCTTGGCCATGTTCTCCAGGTGCTTCATGGTGATGACGTGCTTGAGCCCCAGGAACTGGCGGGCCGGGAGCATCCAGGTGACGACCATCGCGAAGCCCGAGAAGACGGCGCCGGCGACGAAGTACGGCGGGAAGATGGTGGTGTGCCAGCCGGGGATGACCGACACCGCGAAGTCGAAGGACACGATCGTGTGGACCGAGAGCACGAGCGGCGTCGCCAGGCCGGCCAGCAGCAGGTAGGCCCACTTGTACTCGGCCCAGTGCCGGCCCGACCCGCGCCAGCCGAGCGCGAAGATCCCGTAGATCATCCGCTTGGTCTTGCTCTTCGAGGAGTCGCGCAGCGCCGCCAGGTCGGGCACCAGGCCCAGGAACCAGAACAGCAGCGAGACTGTGAAGTACGTGGAGACGGCGAAGACGTCCCAGGTGAGCGGGCTCTTGAACTGCGGCCAGATCCGCTGCACCGACGGGTACGGCATCAGCCAGTAGGCGGCGAACCAGGGGCGCCCGGTGTGCAGCAGCGGGAAGAGCAGCGCGCAGATGACCGCGAACAGCGTCATCGCCTCGGAGAAGCGATTGATCGAGGTGCGCCACTTTTGCTGGAAAAGCAGAAGAATGGCGGAGATCAAGGTCCCGGCGTGGCCGATACCGATCCACCAGACGAAGTTGATGATGCCGAACGCCCAGCCGACGGGGATGTTGTTTCCCCAGACGCCGATCCCTTTGTAGAGCGTCCAGCAGATGGCGATGACGAGCAGGCCCAGCGCCGACAGCGCGCAGCCGAACAGCGCCCACCAACCTTTGCCGGCACCACGCCAGACGTGGGCGAGGAGGCTGTCGTTGATGGTCTTGTCGGTGTGCGTCCCCTCGAGCAGCGGAAGCGGCTCGAGCGGATCGCGCGACAGATTTGGAGCGGCCATCGCCTAGTCCACCTTCACCAGATCGGGGTTGGGGTTACGCACGCGCGCGAGGTATGCCGTGCGCGGCCGGGTGCCGAGCTCGTGCAATAGATCGTAGCGACGCGGGTCGGCATGAAGCTTGGTCACCTTGGCGTTCGGGTCGTTGAGCGACCCGAAGGTGATGGCCTGCGTCGGGCAGCCCTGCTGGCAAGCGGTCACAAGCTCGCCGTCGGCGATGGCGCGCCCTTCGATGCGGGTGTCGATCCGCTTGCGCTCGATACGCTGCACGCAGTAGGTGCACTTCTCCATGACGCCGCGCGAGCGGACGGTCACGTCGGGGTTCATCCCCAGCTCGCGCGCCGGGCTGATGTCGCCCGTGTAGTCGAAGAAGTTGAAGCGCCGCACCTTGTAGGGGCAGTTGTTGCTGCAGTAGCGGGTGCCGATGCAGCGGTTGTAGACCATCTCGTTCAACCCCTCGTCGCTGTGGACGGTGGCGTTGACCGGGCAGACGTACTCGCAGGGGGCCGTCTCGCACTGCACGCAGGCCAAGGGCTGCGTGATCATTTCAGGCTCGTCGACCGGGCCGCTGAAGTAGCGATCGATGCGGATCCACTGCATCTCGCGCCCGCGCCAGGTGTTGTCCTTGCCGACGACGGGGATGTTGTTCTCCGACTGGCAGGCGATCACGCAGGCGTTGCAGCCCGTGCACTTGTTGAGGTCGATCGCCATCCCCCACTTGTACTGCTCGTGGCTGTAGTCGTGGGGTTCGTGGATCACGGCCTGCGGGCCGCGCCGCTCCTCGAGATCCTGATAGAGCATCGAGCCCGAGTTGAGCACCTCGGCGATGGGCGCCGCCACGGCAGGCGGCGGGATGTCGCGCCCGTCGGGCGACATCGTGAAGTGGTCCTGGGTGATGGCCAGCCGATGGGTCCGTCCCGTGTTGGTGACGGTGGCGCCGCGATCGAACCAGGGGGCCTCGCTGGTCCGCAGCGCGCCGGCGTCGAAGCCGACGGCGCGGCCGACGTGGCCGGTGTTGAGGCGCCCGTACCCGAGCGGGAGCGTGATGGCGTCGTCGGCGTGACCGGGGACGATCATCGCCGCCGCCTCGACCGTCCGGTCGCGGCAGGTGATGCTCACGACGTCGCCGGTCTCGACCCCCAGCCGATCGGCGGTCCCTTGCGAGAACATGGCGGCGTTGTCCCAGGTCAGCTTGGTGATCGGGTGCGCCAGCTCCTGCAGCCAGCCGTTGTTGGCGAACCGCCCGTCGAAGGTCTTGGGATCGGGCGCGAAGCCGAGCTCCATCCCCACCTGCCCCGCGCTGCGCGCGAGCAGCGGCGCGGCCGCCTGCGCCAGCGCCTGCGCGTTGATCGCCGGCGCCGCCTCGGCGCCGGCGCCGGTGTCGGGGACGATGCCGTCGGCCAGCCAGCGCTCCCAGACGCCGTCGAACGACCCGGTGAGGTTGGCCGGCAGCTTGGCCATGGTGCTCCAGTACTTCTGGAGCAGCGCGTGCGTACCGACCTCGCCGTCGCCGACGAACGCCGCCAGCACCTCGGCCTCGGTCTTCCCGCCCCACAGCGGCGCGATGAGCGGCTGGACGACGGTGACGATCCCGTCGGTGGCGCGGCCGTCGCCCCAGGACTCGAGCGGGTGCGCCGCAGGAATGAAGAAGTTGCAGCTCTGCGCCGTCTCGTCCTCGTAGAGACCGGTGTAGACGACGTTGGGGACGCGCTTGAGGAGCTGCCCCATCTTGAAGTCGACCGGCGCGCTGTAAGCCGGGTTCTCGGCGGTGACCACCAGCGTGTCGACCGAGCCGCCCGCGATCTCCTCGACCAGGCCGCGCAGCGCATCGGGCCCCGAGGTCGGGTCGGTGGTCAGCGGCAGGCCGTACTCGACCGTCGTGCCGACGTTGCCGAGCGCGGCGTTGAGCGCCGCGGCCAGCGCGTGCACCGCCGCCGGCTGCCGGCGCCCGGCGACGACCAGCGAACGACCCCGGTTCTTCTCCAGATCCGAGGCCAGCGCCACCATCCACTTCGAGTCCCAGAGGCCCGCTCCGTGCCCCAGAGAGCCGACCGGTCCCAGCGCCGTCAGGCCTCGCCCCGACAGCATCGCGCAGAGCCCCGCAGCAAAGGTGGCGATGTCTCCGCCGCGCATCCGCATCCGGTGATCGGCCATCGCCCCGGTCACCGTCATGGCCGGCTCGACGACGTAGAGCCGGTTCATCTCCCGGGACGGCTCGCGGCGCGCCGCGAACTCGCGCGCCAGGCGGGTCTGCTCCGGACCGTCGTTCAGGAAATCGGCGTCGAGCGAGAGGATGATCGAAGCCGCCGAGAGGTGGTGGCGCGGCACCAGCGGACGGCCGAACGCCAGCTTGGCCCCGTCGACCACCCCGTCAGGGGCGACCGACGAGTAGCTGACGAACTTGGCGCGCGGAAACTTCTCCAGAATGCGCCGGCGCAGATCGGCGAGCAGCGGCGAGGCCGTCGGGCCGGTCAGGAAGCGCAGCCCGGCGCCCCCGTTGGCGGTCCACTCGGCCGACCGGTGCTTCACGTCGGCCAGGAACGTCGGCCAGGCAATCTCCCGGCCGCCGTGGCGCATCTGCTTGGCGCGGTCGTCGTCGTAGAGCCCCAGGATCAGCGCCTGCTCGGCGATGGTGGTGGCGCCCAGCGTCTCGGGGTGCGCGGGGTTCCCCTCCACCTTGGTCGGGTGTCCGGTGTGGCTCTCGACCAGGAGGCCGCTCGTGTACCCCTCCTGCGCGTACCCGGTCGCGAAGTGGAGCGCGTTGCCCGGGGTCACCTCCTCGGGCCGGCGCACGAAGGGAACGATCTTCTCGTTCGGCTTTTGGCAGGCGGCCGCGCCCGCGGCGACCGCCGTCGAGACGCCCACCATCTGCATGAAGTCGCGGCGCGAGACGCCGCTGAGCTCGCTGGCCCCGGCCGGGAACTCGTTGGCCGCCCCCGGCGTGGTCGCCAGCGCGCGCTCCTCGATCGAGCGCCAGAGCTTTCGCGAGCCGGTCGAGCCCGGTGGCGAGCCGGCCGCGCCGTTCGAGTCAAAGATCGGCAGCGACCTTCGGGCGCGGTCCTTGGCGCGGGCTTCGTGGTTGTCGTCGCAGCTCATGACGTGGTTTTCATCGGTGACAGGTGGTGCAGCTGGTTCGCGTGTGGACGTGGTTCTCCTCCGCGAGCTGCTTGCCGGTTTCCTCGGGATCGCCCTCCGGCTTCCAGTCCATGTTCGTGACCTCCGAGACCGGCCGGAGGTTCTTTTCCGGATGGCGGTGGCAGCCGAGACAGAAGCCCATGGTCAGGGTGGTGTCCTTCTGGACCGCCGGCATCTCGTCGACCCGTCCGTGGCAGCTCACGCAGCCGACGCCTTTGTTCACGTGGATGGCGTGATTGAAATAGACGAACTCCGGCACCTTGTAGACGCGCCGCCACTCGATCGGCTTGTTCTGAATGAAGCTCTGGCGAACCGGCTCCAGGAACTGGCTCTTGTTCCAGATCTGCGAATGGCAGTTAAGACAAAGCTGCGTGGGCGGGATGCTGGCCGACGGGGACTTGTCGACCGTGTTGTGGCAGTAGCGGCAGTCGATCCCCTCGTCACGCGTGTGGTGACGGTGATCGAATTGAATGGGCTGCTCGATCGGGTCCTGCATGCCCCGCGCGTAAGGCGTCTGGGCGTAGAGGAGCAAGCCTCCCGGAACTCCCAATGCCCCCGCCGCCACGACAAACAGAGAGACCCTTGCGAGCGTGTTGTGTCTGGGCCGAAAGAGAGGACTCATCCTCGTCGCGCAGCATTTATGCCGAGTGGGGGGGCCACGTCAAGTGAAGTATTTGCCGATCGTCATCGGTTTCGTGGACCGCTTCGTGGACCGCTTCGTGGAACGCGCGCCGAAGCGGAAAAAACTGCCCGAAATTCGAGTGAGAGCGCTGACCGCGCGGACGCGCGATCGACTAAAAACCGATCCGGCGCATCACGAACCTCGGTAAAAGCCGGATGATCAGCATGATGAGCGCCCAGATCCCGGGTGCGTAGACGACCGGACGCCCGCGATCGATGGCCCGGACGACGCGCGCCGCGACCGCCTCCGGCTCGCCGGCGAACGGCGGCGCCTTCAGCCCCTCGGTCATGCTGGTACGCACGAACCCCGGCTTCACGCAGACGGTGCGCAGCCCGCGCGCGCGAAACTTGTGATCCAACCCCTCGAGGTAGCGCGACAGCCCGGCCTTGGCCGCGCCGTAGAGGACGACCGGTTTGCGTCCGCGCTCGCCAGCCACCGAGCTCCACACGCACAGCGTCCCGCCGCCGCGCGCGAGCAGACGCTGGCGCGCCTCCTCGCAGAAGACGATGGTGTGAGCGAAGTCGACCGTGAGCAGCCGACGCGCCAGCTCGCGATCGTTCTCCAGCGCCTCCTGGCTGGCGAAGAGGCCGGCGGTGACCACCACGCAATCGAGCCCGCCCAGCGCCGCCTCCGCCGCGGCGAGCGCCGGAGCGAACTCGGCGGGGCGCTCGAGGTCACAGGCGCCGCACCCGATCGAACCGGTCGGGCGGTTCGCGCGGGCCTCGAGATCGCGCGCGCTCCGCGCCAGCTCCTCGGGGTCGCGCCCGAGCAAGTGGAGCGCGTCGCCGCGCGCGGCCAGCAGCCGGGCGACCGCTCGCCCCATACCCTTCGTGGCGCCCAGGACCACCGCCTTCATGCGCCCGTATCTATATCATCGGGCGGACCACGCTCGATCGCCCGCCGGTCCGCCGGACCGTCGTCAGGACGACGAGCGGATGGCGGCCAGATTTCGGCGCCGGAGCTTCTCGACGAGCGTGGTGCGGCCGAGCCCGAGCAGCTTGGCCGCCTCCTTCTTGTTACTGTGCGTCTGTTCGAGCGCCGCCCGGATATAGGCGTCCTCCAGCTCGCGCAACAGCACGGGGAGATCCACTGGCAAGGTCACCACCGGCGCCGGCGTGGTCGGCTCCGGGGTCAGCTCGGCGGCATCTTCGGGGAGTGGGGCCCAGGCTGTGTTCCCCGCCCCGTCACGAGAGGTCATGCGTGGTTCATCGACGAGTCGCGGCCTCATCTTTAGCCGGGGCCCCCACCCGCCGAGGAGCAGGGTAGGAACAAGCCGGATGTCCGACCGCCATCAGGGCGCCGCACGCCCGGGACGCCCGTCTGCGCCGAAGGCCGTGCGGGTGCGCATGCTCTCGACCGGCCGCTGGCGGGCGCCGCTCGGACCCGCGCCGGGACGCCGCGCGTCGCGCGTCATCGCCGTCGGCGCCGCGCTCGCCGGGGTCGGCAAGAGCGTCGTCGCCTCCAACCTCGCCGTCGCGATCGGCGGCCTCGGCCGTCGGGTGGCGCTGGTCGATCTCGATCTGACGACGCCACGCCAGCACGCGCTGTTCGGCGTCGCGGCGCCCGAGACGCTCGAACGCGCCACGTCCGCGCGCAACGTCCGCCTGTGGCCAGCCGCCGCGGTCGCGGACGCGCGCGACCCCGAGGCCCGCGCCGCCGCGCTCGACGAGCTCGCCGACGCGGGGGCCGACCTGGGGGCCGACGTGGTGATCGTCGACGTGGGCCACGCCCGACGCGACGACCTCTGGACCTCGTTCGCGGGGGCGGAGCGGCTGCTGGTGACCACCGGCGCCCGGGCCTCGCTGGAGGCGACCTACGCCTTCTTCCAGGAGGCCGCCGCGCGCGCGCGCGCCCGCCACGGCGCCGCGGCGACCGAGGTGCTGGCGCGGTTCGCCGGGGGCCTGGTGGGGAACGCCGCCACCGCCGCCGAGGAGGCCGAGGCCTTCCACGCCTTCGCGCGGCTCGTGCGGGAGGAGCTGGGGATCCCGCTCGTCGCGCTCGGTTGTCTGCGCCGGAGCGCGCGCATCGCTCAATCGGTCGCCGCCGGCAAGCCGCTCTGCGCGCGCAAGGGGGTCGACGAGGAGGTGCGCGTCTTTCATCAACTGGCGGAGCAGGTGATGTCCCCGCGCGAAGACGCCGAGCTCGACTGCTCGCTCGACGGCGCGCCCGCCCTCCCCGGCCCGGCGGCTCTCCCCGTCGACTTCGGGCGCTTCCAGCGCAAGCACCCGCGCTTCGCCGTCGACTGGGCGGCGACGCTGGAGATCGACGGCGAGCCGAACGCCGTCCGCGTCTGCGACGTGTCGGAGAGCGGCGCCGCCATCGAAACCACGCTCGCCTTGCAGGTGGGTGAGCGGGCGGTGCTCCACTTCTATCAACTGCAAGACGAGCTCGCGGTCGAGGTGGCGGTGAAGAACGTCGTGGACGCGCTCAACCGCATCGGCCTCGGCTTCGTGAACCCAGGCGGCACGGCCGCCCGGATCGTGCGCGCCGCGCGCGCCCGCCTCGCCGCGCCTTGACCAGCGACAGAGGCCGGGGGAGGCTCGACGATCGTGGCCGGTCGTTGTCCGCCCGTCGGGCTGCTCACCTTCTTCGCGCTCGGCGCCGGCGCGCTCGGATGCCAGCAGCGCAGCTACGTCGTGCCCAACGACGCCAGCCCTGTCCTCGACGCGAGCAGCGACGCTCCGGTTCTCCCCGTGCTGCACATCTCGGTGACCGGCTGCGCGACTTTTGACCTCGCGAGCGAGGTCTGCGCCGGGCCGGCGCCCTTGACGGTGACGTTCGCGCCGGTGGGCTCGGCGGCGCTCGACACCTTCCGCTGGACGTTCGGTGACGACACGCCGTTCTCGATGGAAACGGCGCCCACGCACACCTACGCCCTCCCGGGCTCCTACCCGGTCACCGTGAACGGGGGCAGCCTGGAGAATCGGAACTACACGGTGATGGGCCTCGCCTGCTCCGTCTCGGTCCTCCCCCTCGCCGCCGGCACGGCCTGCGACGTCGACGGGCAGTGCGGCGACGGGCTGGCGTGCTTCTGCAAGTCGGGCGGGGCGTGCGGCGCCGCGTTCGCCCGCGGCATCTGCTCGACGACCTGTTCGACCGGGTTCTGCGGCACGGGCGCGGTCTGCGCTGACATCGCCCTCGGCGCGCCCGGCGCGGGCGGCGGCGCTCCGGCGCCCGTCTGCCTGGCCGACTGTTCGGGCAGCGCGACATGCGCCGCCGGTTTCGTCTGCCAGCAGATCCCCAGCGGCGGAACCAGCGCCGCCTGGGTGAGCGCCTGCCTGCCGCTCGGCGCCGCCAAGGACTTCGGCGCCTCTTGCCGCGACGCCAACGACGCCCTCGACGACACGGCCTGCACCACGGGCCATTGCGCCGACGTCGGCGCGCTGGGGATGTGCACCGTAAACTGTTCCGGCGCGCAGGACTGTCCCTCCGGCGCCGCCTGCGCGACGCTGCCCGGCACGGCGACCCGTCTCTGCCTGCCCGCCTGCTCGGCGACGTTCCCCTGCACCGGCGATCCCGGCCTGCAATGCAGGACCGCCGTCGGCGATGCAGGCGCCGACGGCGGCCTATCGATCAGCGGGGGGACGCCCGGCGGCGCTTACTGCGCGCCGAGATAGCGCGCGACGGCCGCGTTGCGGGGCGCCCCGCCCGACTTCACTCGTCGTCCGTCTCCTCGGAATCACGACGCTGGCCGGCGCCAACCTTGCGCTCGACCTCGGCGACCTTCTCCTTGGCCGCGCCGGCGGCCCGCTCGACCGTCCCCTCGGCTTGCGTCTCCTTGTTCCCGCTGAGCGAGCCGATCGCTTCCTTCACCCGCCCCTTGAGGTTGTCCATCTTGCCTTTGATCTCACGCTTGAGGTCGTCTTTCATGATGCAGGCTCCTCCCGCCCGAAAGCTGGCCATCGCGCCGGGGAGGTCAATGTGCGGGATTTTCTGGCGAATGTAACGTCGCCCGCGCGCGTCGTTACGGTCTCGCGCTCCCCCGCATCGAGGAGCGCGGATTTCCCCGCGCGAGTTGCGGGCGCTTCGGTGGCACGCCGATTGAATGTGGTGGAGGCGTCAAGCAACGAGAACTTATCCAAGGAGCACACGGGACTTTCTGCGGGGTGTGATGGGGAAGGCCGAGCGCGACCGGCGCGTCGGGTGGCAACGCAGGGGATGGAACGGGACGCGCCGCAGGGGGAGTGGAAGCGGGACGAGGGGCGAGGCAGGGGTCCCGTGTGCGACTGGGTTAACATCGCGGATGCATGTCGCAGCCAATTTCGCCGTCGGGCCGCACCGTCATCCCGGTCGGGCACGGACAGCTGGAGGCGATCCTCCGTGAGCCGGAGGCGCCGCGGGCGGCGGCCGTGGTCTGCCACCCGCATCCGCGCGGCGGCGGCACGCTGAACAACAACGTCGTCTACCGGCTGGCCAAGGCGCTGGTCGAGGGTGGCGTCGCGGCGCTGCGCTTCAACTTCCGCGGCGTCGGGGCTTCGACCGGGAGCTACGACGACGGCGTGGGCGAAGAGGACGACGCGCGGGCCGCGCTCGACTTCCTGGCCGCCCGCCACCCGACGCTGCCGCTCTGGATGGCCGGCTTCTCGTTCGGCGCGCGGGTGGGGCTCTCCGTCGGGGCGCGAGACGCGCGCGTCGGCAAGCTCTTGGGCGTGGGGCTCGCGCTGGCCATGTTCGACTACCGGTTCCTCGGCGCCTGCGACAAACCGAAGGCGATCATCCAGGCCTCCGACGACGAGTACGGCGGGCGCGCGGCAATCGAGGCGGCCGTGGGGGAGATGGCCGAGCCGAAGCGGCTCTGGATCGTCGAAGGGGCGACCCACCTCTTCCCGGGGCGCCTCGACCCGTTCGAGGCCGCCGCGCGCGAAGCCGTCGCCTTCCTGGCTCAATAACCCAGGTGCGACTGGCGCGGCTTGCCCGACTTGTCGGGCAGGAACTGCGGCGGTCGCCGGTCGCCGCCCACCCGCAGCGCCAGACCGTGCAGACCGCCCGCTCCGACGGAGAGACGTTCGACGGTCGGCTTGGCCGCGGCCTCGTGCCAGACGTGCGCCTCGTACTCGCCCGGGGGGACGCCCTTGATCGTGAAGACGCCGCTCCCGTCGGCCTCCGCGTAGTAGGGCGTGTCGACGACCACCACGAACCCCAGCATCGACGCGTGGATGTTGCAGAGCAGCTGCACCGCGCCCGGGTGCCGGAACGTCTCGGTGTAGCTGGCCCCCTGCTTGTAGAGGCCGGTGTCGAACTCGTTCGGCTTCGAGAGCGAGAAGATGTTGTGGAAGATCGGGTCGTCGTTGCGGAACGCGACCTTGGTGCCGACCGGCACCACCAGGACGCGCGGCAGGAACATCTTCCCGCGCTGGGTGATGACCTTGCCGTGCGCGGGCGTCGGGCGGGGCGTCTCGCCGCTGGCGCGCTTGAGCCAGATGACGGCGCCCCCGGGGCCCTGCGGCCCGCCGCCGGCGATGGTCCCGCTGACGGTCACGGTGGCCGGGGGCGCCGGCGGCGCGGGAGTCGTCCCGCCCGGCGGCGTCGGGGGCGGCAGCTCGGCCGCAGGCCCGAGCTCTCCCCCGGCCTTGGCGCGCGCTTCGTGCGCCAGCGGGCGGATCGTCTTCTCCAGCTCGGGATCGAGCGGGTGGATCTTCAACAGCGCCTCCCACTTCGCCGCCGCGGTGGCGAAGTCGCCGCTGTCCCAGGCCAGCTTGCCGCCGGCCAGCAGATTGAAGATGAGGTACTGCTTCTCCGCGGCGGCCTTGACCGCCAGATCCTGCGGCGTCCGCACGGCGAGCGGCAGCGGCATCTCCTCGCCCAGCCAGCCGCGCCCCTCGGAGCCCGGGGGCGCCGCGAGCGCCGGCGCGGCCGCCACGACCAGCCACGCTCCGCCCAGGATCACCGCCGCGCGCATCGTCACCAGCTATACACCAGCGACGAGGTGAACACGTTGTTGGCGACGGTGGGCGCGCCGCTGAGCTCGCGGTTGTCGAGGTATTCGGCCTTCAAGATGATCGCCTCCCAGACATCGAGCCGCACCCCGCCGGTGAACCGGTCGACGGTGATCGGCGTGAACCCTTCGAACCAGGCGTGCCGGCGGTCGTAGCGGCCGTAGACGGTCAGCTTGTGGAGCGCGCCCACCGAGAACGGCAGCGCGTAGGCGAGCTGCACGTAGCCGCCGCGCGCGTTGAACGCCGAGGAGACCGGGAAGTTCCCGAGCGAGGTGGTCTTCGGCCCCCCCTCCCCTTCGTCGACGTGGACGTACTCGGCGTTGAGGTAGAGGCCCGCGACGGCCACGCGCGCGTCGAAGCCGTAGGCGGTCTGGTGCGCCGCCTGCAGCGCCTGATCGTTGCGCGGGCCGACCATCGCCGACGCCCCGAGCTTGGCCTGGATCCCGCGCGTGTTGAGCTCGTACCCGAGCCGCCCCGTGCCGACCGGCTCGCCGGTCAGGCTGGCGTCGGGCGGCTGCAGCGCCTCGACGAAGTTGCCGCTGTTGGTGGCGGCGACGTTGAGGCTGACCGCCGACTGCAGGGGCTCGAGCTGGATCCGGTAGAACAGCTTGGCGCCGATCGACTGGCCGGTCGTGTAGCGCGCCACCAGCGACGGCGTGACGCCGGTGCGGATGTTGGCCTCGTTGTCGAGGTACTCGATGCCGAACACCGAGTCGAACTTGCCCACGCTGATGGCGAATTCCTGGCTCTCGAAAGGGACCAGGCGTCCGAAGGCCTGCTCGACGTAGACGCGCGTGTCGTCGCCCGCTCCGGTGAAGCGCGGCAGGAACTGCACGCGCGAGAAGACCATCAGCGGTATCGCGGGCGGCGCGTACTTGAGATCGACGTCCAGGGTGTTGAGCAGGAACGACGCGTTCCCCCCGATCCCGGCCGAGCGCGGGAGAAACCCGTTGACGAAGCGGCCGTTCGAGCTCGTGGACGCCACCTCGCCGCGCGAGTTCACCGCCGGGGCGAAGGTGTCGACGCCGTAGTCGGCCGGGATCGACTGGTCGCCCGGCGCGAAGCTGGTCCCGTCCCCCTGCGCCTTGGCGAACCCCACGTCGATGTAGCCGTCGATCGACAGCGGCGACGGCGCTCCCGCCCCTTCGGCGGGCGGCGTGTAGCCCTCGCTGTCGTTGATCGGCTCGGGCTCCTCCGCGGGCGCGACGTCGGGCGCGGGCGGCAGCGCCGGCGCCAATGGGGCCGTCTGCGCTCGCGCGCTCGCCCCGCCCATGACGATCACCGCCGCCATCAGCACCCGGGCGGTCACAGGGGATTCACCTGGATCGTCTTCACCGTGGTCACCGGGCAGGTCACGCTGATCCCCGTGGCCTGGATCGTCGAGGGATCGACGTTCGCCTCCAGCGCCGCTTGAGAATCGAGCCAGACGCAGGCCACGTCGATGGCGCCCGGATCGTCGAAGCAGCCCGGTGTGCCGGTGCTCGGATCGCCGGGGTTGGCGGCCACCCGCCCGATGAACGGCGTGTAGTCGGCGGGGTCGGCGACGAGCGCGTCCGTGTACGCCCCCGCAGAGAGGTTGAGAGCCAGGAGATCGGCCTCGGCCGCGCTGCCCGGCGGCGCGAAGATGCGGGCCGGCGGCGGCGGCAGGGCCACCGTGTACATCCGCCAATACGCCGAGTAGCGCGCGATCCCGCCCACCGACGTCGCCGCCGGTGGCGTCGCGCCCGGCGGCACCGTTCCCAGCACCGACGGCATGTGCGGCAAGACGTGGGGAGCGCCGTCCGTCCCGGTCACCGTGAAGTAGTAGATGGGCTTCTCGGCGATCACGTTGGTCGCCGCGTCCCAGGTGAAGGTGGCGCTCCCGAAGTCGAGGAAGGAGATCGCCGCACCGTCCAGCCAACCGCTCCCCGCCTTCGCCAGGCCCCCGCCGCTCGTTTGGTCCGGCACGAGAGGCATCGTCTGCCCCTCGGTCGGCAAGAGCGGATAGCCGCTGTCGAGGATCTGTTTGGCGGAGGTGAAGGTGCTCGACGTCGTCCCCGCCGGCACGGTCACGTAAGTGATCTGCCAGTAGGGACTGTAAAAGCCGCTCGCAGGACCAACGCTGAAGATCGGGTGCCAGGCCCCCATCTCGTCGACCACCTTGTGGGGAACACCGTTCACCACGCCGGTGATCGGCACGTAGACCGGCTGCATCCAGACCTGGGCGTAGTCCGACCAGACCTCCGTGGTGACGTAGTTGACCAGGTACCCATCCGCCGTCCCGGTGTGCGGCACCAGCATCGGCCCGGCCGGCGGGACCGGCGGATCCACGATGCCGCCCAGCGGGACGCCGCCCGGGAACCCGTCGTCGACGGCCAGCGCCTTGGTGGACGGAGCGCCCGCCGCGTAGAGCGCGTCGACGTCGAACAGCGTCCAGAGCTTCGCCGCCGGCGGCGCGGGCCCCTGCGCGCAGGAATCGAGGGCGAGGATCGCGACGCAGGCGCCGGCGCGCGAGAGCAGTCTCACCGGCCCAGGATAAACGCGCACCTCGGTGGTACGCAAAAACCCCGCTCCGGATCTGCGGGCGGGGGCCGCCAGGGGAGGGATGCCCTCCCCTGGATCGCGAACCCAGCGACTACGCCGGCTTGCCGAGCGTCTTGGCGCCGGGCTTCCACTCGACCGGGCAGCGCTCGCCGGTCTGCAGCGCCTGCACGAGACGCAGCGTCTCCGACACCGACCGTCCGAGCAGGTCGGAGTTGTAGGCGGCGTGCTGCACGATGCCGTTCGGATCGATGATGAACGTCGCGCGCAACGCCATCCCGTTGTCCTCCATGAGCGCGCCGTAGTCACGGGCGATCGTCTTGTTGAAGTCGGCCAGGAGCGGATGGTTCAGCTTGCCGAGGCCGCCCTTGATCCAGGCCTTGTGCGAGTGCTTGGAGTCGGTCGACGCGCCCAGCACCTCGCAGTTGAGACCGCGGAACTCCTCGTAGCGACGGGAGAACTCCTGGATCTCGGTCGGACAGATGAAGGTGAAGTCCGCGGGATAGAAGAAAAGAACGACGTACTTGCCCTTGTAGTCCGAGAGCGAAACCTTCTTGAAGTCGCCGTCGCCGACGACCGCTTCCACCGTGAAGTCCGGGGCTTTCTTGGTGACCAGGCTCATTTGCGCGTCTCCTTTGATGTGGCGCGAAACACTAGCACATGATCCGCGACGGAGAGTTCACACCTCTACCGATTGCCTTCCGCCGAACTTGGACCGAAGATCTTGCGCATGAAGCTTCGCTTGGGTGGGTGCGGTCTGCTGGCCCTGGTGGCCCTCTCCTGCGGCGGGAGCGGCGGCAACGTCATGACCACGCCGCCGGACTCTGGAATCAGCGCCACGGGGATGCTCGGTCAGCCGTCGACCGCGCTCATCTCGGGCAACCTGATCTTCGTCAACGCGTCCCTCGACATGATGCCCGAGGTTACGAGAACCTTCGGCGTGCTGATCGACAGCGGCTCCCCGGTGCTGTTGATCGACCCCACCCTGTTCGGCGCGAATCCCCCGATGCAGATCGCCACCACCATCGATCTCGGCCTGCTCGACGCCCAGGGCCAACCGGTGGTCACCATCGAGAACGCGCCGGCGTTCCAGATCTCGACGCAGATGATGGACGCCCTCGGGTTCGGAGGCATCCTCGGCGGCAACGTGATGCGGAACTTCTCCGTCCAGCTCGATTACTCGGCGCCGATGATGGAGGGGTTCTGCCTCGGCTGCACGGCGAGCACCACGCGCACCGACGTCCAGTCGCCCGGCGGGGTGGTCGACTTCACGTTGGCAGGGGGCGGGAACAGGGCGGTCGGCCTCAGCGCCACCCTCGATAGCCCGGTCACCGACCTCCCACCGAGCCGCATTCCGGTGACCGTGACCATTGATGGCACCGACCACTTGTGCATCGTCGACACGGGCGCGACCGTGGTCTCGCTGCGCTCGACCGTCTACGCCAGCCTCGTCGCCGACGGGCGTGCTCAGCTCACGAGCGGCATCACTATCATGACCGTCGCCGGCGCCTCGAACGCCGCGGTCACCCGCGCCAAATCGATCACCGTGGGCGGCCAGACCGTCCTCGATCCATCCGTGATGACCATCATGAGCAACGATACCGATTCGCTGCTCATGAGCATCAGCGTCGAGGTGAACAAGCAGATCGACTGCCTCCTGGGCGGCAGCTATCTGCGCAACTTCCTGGTCACCATCGACTACCCAGTCGGCGAGCTACACCTCCAGCCCTACGACACGGCGCCCATCCCCGACGAGTTCCGGCGCGTCGGCTTCACCATCGGCCTCGACGTCACGGGAAAGCACTTCGTCGTCCAGGCGGTCTACCCGAACACCGACGCCGCTGCCCAGGGCGTCATGGTCAACGACGAGATCGTCGCCGTCGACGGCGTCACGCTGAGCGGCTTCGTGGCGAGCGCCGACGCCACACTCGATGGGGCCCTGGGGACCTCGAAGATGATCACCTTCGGCGCGATGACCGGAGATGCGTCGCTGGCGAACCAGACGGTCTCGATCAAGGTCGACGACCTGATTCCCAACCCGTAACGACGGGCACCGGGCAGCGCGGTAACCGCATTTTGCTTGCGCGCCGCTGGTGGCCGGTCGATAGTCGCGGCCTGCTGAGAGGAGCGGGCATGGCCAATTGGAGACGGGTGACCGGTGTGATCGTGATGGCTCTTTCGTCCTTCGGGGTGGGGAGCTGCTCATCGCCGGAGGTCGGACCGACCTCCGAGCGGCGCACCTCGGCGCTGCTGAGCTCGTCGTCGGGACTCGCCCTGGAGGTCCTGACCAACTCCTGCGGCGCCAATCAAGAGCAGAACTTCTTCGAGGTGCTGAACAACACCGCCGCGGGCGTGAAGCTCTCCGACATCACGATCAAGTACTGGGTCAACGACACCAGCGGGCAGGCCGTGGTGCCGCACGTCTGGACGGGTGGTTGTCTCAACAACGCCACCGGGTGCTTTCACCAGGTCTCGGGCGTCACGGCCAGCGCCGCGTCGTTCGGGCCTGCCTGCGGCAGCGATCCGAATCACCAGGCGAACTGGGAGATCACCATCTCCAACGCCGACAGTACCGTCCTCGGGCCCGGGGTCAGCTGGACGAACATCCAGGCGGCATTGAACCTGGCGAACTTCTCCAATTTCTCGCCTGGGACCGCCACCTGGTTCAGCCCTTGTCTGACCGGGACCAACTACGCGCCCGACAGCCACTTCGCGATCTACACCCAGGGGAACCTCGTCTTCTCGTCGGGCATCCCTACGCCCGCCTGCCGCTCGCCCCAGGGGCAGCAGCAATTACAAGGGCAGATCACCCCGGAGATGGCCACCGCACCATTGGTGGGGCCGGTCCCGCCGGCGACGATCGTGCACTTGAGTATCCAGCTCCCCACGCCCGCGCCACAGATGCAGGCGCTGCTGGCGGCGGCCGACGCGGTGTCCGACCCCAACAGTTCCACCTACCAGCAGTACCTCACGGTCCCCCAGATCGCGGCCCTGTACGGACCCGCCCAGTCCGACTACAGCAGCCTGACCGCCTTCGCGCAATCGAAGGGTCTCACCGTCACGGGGTCGTTCTCCAGCCGGCTGGCGCTCGGCGTGAGCGGACCGGCCTCGACCATCGAGCAGGCGTTCTACGTCAACCTGAACAACTACCTGCGGCCGGACGGCACCCAGTTCTACGGGCCTGATCGCGAGCCCTCAGTTGATCTCGCCACCACGCTGGGGCACATCTCCGGCCTCGATAGCTTTCGCGTCGCCGTCCCGCTGGCCGGCTCCGGCCTATCGGGCTCGTTCTTCGGCAAGGATTTTCGCACTGCTTATGCCTCCTGCAGCAGCATGACGGGGAGCGGCCAGGTCGTCGGGCTCTTCAGCGAGGAAGGGTTCGACATCGCCAACGTCCAGGACTACGAAGACGCCGAAGGGATTCCCCACGTACCGGTGAACTTCGTGTCTGTCGACAACGCCCCGAATGACACCTCGAACGGAAACGAGGAGATCTCCATGGACATCGAGGCGGCGGTCTCGATGGCGCCGGGTCTCTCGCAGATCGTCGTCTTCGGCGGCGCGAACCCGAACGCGAGTCCCGAGAACATTCTCCTCACGATGCTCGACTCGAAGACCACCATCAATCAGTTCAGCGCGTCGTGGATCTTCTACCTGAGCAACGAAGACATGATTCCCTGGTTCACCCTGGCTGGAAAGTCGTTTTTCGTCGGCTCGGGCGATACCGGCTCCTTCTCGCCGTTCCTTGAGGGAGACACCGACGGCCGGGCGTTACCGTACATCACGGTGGTCGGCGGAACCTCGCTGACGATGAACGGCAACGGCAGCTCCTACGGCTCGGAAACCGTCTGGAACGAGGTCAAGGAGGCTGTCGCCGGATCGACGATCTACGGGGCCTCGGGGGGCGGCTACACCAACCTGCCGACGCCGCCCTACCAAGCGGCGGTCAACACGAACAAGTTTCGCAGCATCCCCGACCTGTCGATTGTCGCCGCCGGAGCCAGATCCGACGTTGGTGTCGAAGTGGAGTTCACCAGCAGCGACACGGGGGCGAAGACCAAGCACACGGAGTTGCGCGGAACGAGCGTCTCGAGCCCCTTGATGGCGGGCTACATGGCTCTGATCAACCAGCAGCGGGCGCAGAACGGGCTGCCGCCGGGCGGCTTCATCAACCCGGCCATCTACGACATCGGGCAGACGCCCTCGGTCTACGCCACCAACTTCAACGACATCGCCGACGGCTCCACCAACGCATTCCCCTTCTTGGTGAACGCCGCAGGGAACCTCGTCCCCACGACGGCGGGCCCCGCGTTCAAGGCTGTCGCCGGCTACGATCTCGCCTCCGGGTGGGGGACGCCGAAGTGCAACCTGATCAGTCAGCTGGCGGGACCGAGCCCTACCGGCCCCTTGGCGGTCACGGCCGGTAAGATGCACGCCTGCGCCGTGCGCCCGGGTGGCGGCGTCGAGTGCTGGGGTGACAACAGCGCCGGGCAGCTCGGAAACGGGACGAACAACGTCTCTGCCAAAGGCGTCAACGTCAGCGGCCTCAGCGGCGTGACCCAGATTGCGGCCGGCGCGATGCACACCTGCGCCCTGCTCACGAGCGGAACTGTATCCTGCTGGGGGTTCAACGGCGACGGCGAGTTGGGAAACGGTTCGACCGGCAACAGCAACGTCCCCGTCCCCGTCTCTGGCCTGAGCCAGGTCATCACGCTCGCGGCCGGCGGCCAGCACACCTGCGCCATCCTCTCGGATCTGACGGTTCGGTGTTGGGGGCTCAACAGCTCGTCCCAGCTCGGCGTCTCTTCCTCACAGCAGCCAACGGGTTTGGTGACCCCCTCGATCTCGAAGGTGGGGGCGCTGGCCCTGGGCAGCGATTTCAGCTGCGCGCTGGTCACGGCGGGGACAGTCTCCTGCTGGGGTGGCGACGAGTTCGGCCAACTCGGAGACGGCAGCGTGACCACCACCAGCAGCCCGAATCCGGTCCAGGTGAAAAACCTGACGGGGATCGGCTCCATCGCCGCGGGCGCCACGCACGCGTGCGCCACCGACCTCAGCGCGGGGAATCTCCTGTGTTGGGGCGACAACACGTTCGGTCAGCTCGGCGACGGCATGAGCGCCTCCAACGAGCCGAACCGGCCGACCCCCGCGCCGGTGGTGGACGCCGTGCAGATCTCGTTGGAGGACCCGAACGCGTTTCTTCTCGATCCGCTCACCGGCATGGGAACCGTGACTTCGGGACCCTCGGCCGAACACGCGTGCGCGTTCGAAACCGTCTTCGAGTCCTTCTGGTGTTGGGGTGACAATCAGCTCGGCGAGCTCAACAACGACGCCACCAGCGCGCAGGACGCCGAGTTGGTGGCGCAGGCCACCACGGTACCGCCCTTCCCGCTCAGCTTTGCGCTCGGCTTCCAGTTCACCTGCGAGCTCATGCCGACGGGCGCCGTTCAATGTTTAGGCGCCGACCAGGACGGCCAGCTGGGCAACCGCACCTCGTCAGCCGACCAGTTGCAGCCGGTCACAGTCGCCTTCTGATCGGCGGCGAGCGGCGGCTACTCGAGCCAGCCGCGTAGCGTCTTGACGTCGATGCCCAGCTTCTCGGCCGCACGCGCGCGGTGGCCGCCGGTCTGGGTGAGCGCCCAGGCGGCGTAGCGGCGCTGCAGCTCGCGGATGGGGAGGATCTCGCCGCGGAACTCGAGCGGATCGGCGGCGGCCGGGTCGCGCACCGCGGGCGGCAGATCCTCGGCGGTGATCTCGGCGCGGCGACCGAGCAGCACCAGCCGTTCGAGCACGTGCGAAAGCTCGCGGACGTTTCCCGGCCAGCCGTGCCGCCCCATCACCGCCAGCGCCTCGCCCCCCACCCGCTCGACGGGCGAGGTGGGGTAGCGCCCGCGCAGCTCGGCCAGCAGGTGCGCGCAGAGCTGCGGCAGATCCTCGCGCCGGTCGCGCAGCGCCGGGAGCGCGATCGCCACCACGTCCAGGCGGTAGAGCAGGTCCTCGCGGAACTTCCCCTCGCGCACGGCCGCCGGCAGGTTGCGGTTGGTGGCGGCGACGATGCGCGCGTCGACCGGCAGCTCGCGCGTTCCCCCCACCGGCCGCACGCTCTGGGCCTCGATCACGTGCAGCAGCTTGGCCTGCAGCGCCGGCGGCATCTCGCCGATCTCGTCGAGGAAGAGGGTCCCGCCCGACGCCTCGGCGAACAGTCCCCCGCGATCGTGGGTGGCGCCGGTGAAGGCGCCGCGCACGTAGCCGAAGAGCTCGCTCTCCAGCAAGCCCTCCGGGATGGCGGCGCAGTTGACGGCCACGAACGGCCCGCCCGCGCGCCCGCTCTCGCCGTGCAGCGCGCGCGCCACCAGCCCCTTGCCGGTCCCGGTCTCACCCTGGATCAGGATCGGCACGGGGGCGTCGGCCACCCGCGCCACCAGCTCGCGCACCGCCCGGATAGGCAGGCTGTCGCCCACGATCGCCCGCGCCACCAGCCGGCCGCCGAGCTCTCGCTTGAGCGCGGCCGCCTCGCGCCGCAGCCGCACCTCCTCCAGGGCACGCCCCAGAAAGATGTAGAGCTCGTCTTGCTTGAACGGCTTCGTCAGGTAGTGGTTCGCCCCGCGCCGGATCGACTCGACGGCCGTGTCGATCGCCGAGAAGGCCGTCATGATGATCACCGGGCGGATCGGATCGAGCCGCCGCGAGGCCTCCAGCACCGCCAGGCCGTCGACGTTCGGCATCCGCAGGTCGGTCACCAGCGCCTCGACGCCGCCCGCCTCGAGCCGCGCGATCGCCTCGCTCCCGGTGCTGACGGCGATCCCCTGGTAGCCGTGGTCGTCGAGCCCCTCCGCCAGCGTGCGGGCCATCTCCAGGTTGTCGTCGACGACGAGGACCCGCGCGCGCTCAGCCAAAATGATTCTCCTCTTCGGCCGCGGCGCCGGCCTGGGGCTTTTCGCCCGGGCCCGTCACCGCGGCCGCCGCGGGCAGCCGAACGGTCACCACGGTGCCGCCGCTTCCGCCCGGGGCCACCGTCAGCCCGCCGCGGTGGCTGGCCACGATCTCGCGCGCGATGGCCAGGCCGAGGCCGGTCCCTTCGCCCACCGGCTTGGTGGTGAAGAGCGGCTCCGCCACGCGGTGGAGGTCGGCCTCGGAGATCCCGGCGCCGGTGTCGGCGACGGTGAAGACGATCTCCCGCTCGGCCCCGCCAGAGCCGGCCTCTGCGCGAACCGTGACCTGACCGCCGGCGCGGCAGGCGTCGCAGGCATTGAGCAGCAGGTTGCAGAGCGCGTGCTCGAGGAGGCGCGCGTCGCCGTTCACCGCTGGTAGCTCGGGCGCCACCTCGCGCGCGAGCGGCACGCCCGCCTTGACGAACCGGTGCTGCACGAGGCCCACCGCCGCTTCGACCACCGCCGCGGGCGCGACGCGCTCGCTGGCGGGCAGGTCGCCGCGCGCCAGGCCCAAGAGCCCCCGCACCACCTCGTCGATCCGTTTGACCTGGTCGAGGATGGCGGCGAGCCCTCGCCGGGTCCGCTCGTCCTCGGCGCGCGGGGCGAGCTGCTCGGCGCGCCCGGCGATCACGCCGAGCGGCGTCCCGATCTCGTGCGCCACGCCGATGGCCAGCGTCCCCAGCGCCGCCATCCGCCCGGCTCGCTGCAGCCGCTCGTCCCCGCGCTGCTGCGAGGCCGCCACGGCCAGCTCGCGCTCGAGCAACAGCTCCTTACGTTGCCGGCGCATGGCGAAGCCGCCGAACGCCAGCACCAGCACGGCCGCCGCCGCCACGCTGCCCACCAGCCGTAACGACGCCGCCCGCTCGCGATCGCGCTGCCGCTGGGCGCTCGCCACCGCGGCGATCTCCCACCCGCCCGTCGGCCCGGCGTCGACGCGTGCCAACCCCGCCCAGGCGGTCCGCGTGGGCAACCCGAGCGCCGCCGCCTCCGGCCGGGAGAGCCGGGCCGTGGCGGCCCCCCGGGCCAACGCGGCGTCCAGCGCGGGCGCCGCGATCGGGCGACCGCCCGCCCCCAGGAAGGCGGGGCTCCCCGCCCGGCGCAAGAGCACGACCGTCTCGGCCGGCCGCGGCACCGCCTCCACGTCGGCCACCACCCGCGCCGGGTCGGCTCGGGCCGAGACCTGAACGACCGCCCCCAGGGCCCGGGCCAGCGTGGCCTGCTCGGCGGCGAAGTCGGCCAGCGCCCGCGACGCCTCGCGGTCGGCGTCCCACGACGCCAGCAGAGCGACCGCCGCCACCGCGACGATCATAGCCGCCACCAAGCTGTGTCTCTTCACCGTGGTCATGGGTCGAGCAAGGTCCGCGCCCTGGCTTCTACGCCCGAATCGGTCCCTTTTCACGTCGCGTCCTGCCGCTCACCGGGGAGATTTTACCCGCCCGTCCGGGAATATTTCCCGCGTGGTGGCGGCCAGCGGCAGTGCTAGGCTGGCAGTCATGGCCATGAGAACCGCCTTCCGCACCTCGAACCCCGCGTTTTCCTCGAAGTCCTTCGGTGGCTTCGTGGGCGTCGATCCCAACACCGCCTCCTCGCGCGCCGAGACGCGGGCGATGACGGTCCAGGGGACGGTCGACAAGACGGCCATCCTCCTGGCGATCACGATCTTCGCCGCGATCTGGCCCTGGAAGATGCTGCTCGAGTCGCGCGATCCGCAGATGGTCATGCCCTTGCTCTTGCTCGGTTCGCTGGGTGGTTTCGTCCTCGCGCTGGCGACCATCTTCAAGAGGACCTGGGCCCCCATCACGGCGCCGCTCTACGCCGCCTGCGAGGGGCTCACGCTGGGCGCCATCTCGGCGCTGTACGAGGTCCGTTACCACGGCCTCCCCTTCCAGGCGATGGCGCTCACCTTCGGCGTGCTGGCGGTGATGCTGGTCGCCTACAAGACCAAGGCGATCCGCGCGACCGAGAGGTTCAAGCTCGGCGTCATCGCCGCGACGGGCGCCATCGCGGTCGTCTATCTGTTCTCGATGGTCATGGGTTTCTTCGGCGTGCACCTGGGCTTCCTGACCTCGTCGAGCCCGCTCGGGATCGGCATCAGCCTGCTGATCGTCGGCGTGGCGGCGCTGAACCTGGTGCTCGACTTCGACACCGTCGAGCAGGGGGTCCGGATGGGCGCCCCCAAGTACATGGAGTGGTACGGGGCATTCGGGATTTTGCTGACGCTGGTCTGGCTCTACCTCGAGATCCTCCGCCTGCTCGCCAAGCTGAACAATCGCCGCTGAGGCGACCTGCTGGCGCTGTTTGACCGCGGGCGCCAGGTGCTTAGCCTTGTCGGAGATGGCCTTCGTCAAGACGGCTGAGCCACGTCCGCGCTTCTTCTCCAGCTACCTCCGTACGGCGGTGTTGATGGGCGGCCTGATCGTCTTGCTCGCCGTCGGCGGCCGCGCGCTCGGGGGAACGCAGGGGATGTTCCTCTTCGGCGGAATCGGCCTCTGCACGAACTTCGTCATGTACTGGTTCTCGGACCGAATCGCGCTCAAGGCTCACCGCGCGCAGCCGGTGACCCGCGCCCAGGCGCCGACGATCTACGCGATCGTCGAGCGGCTGACCCAGCGGGCCGGGATGCCGATGCCCGCCGTGTACCTCATCCCCTCGGCGTCCGCGAATGCGTTCGCCACCGGGCGCAACCCCCACCACGCGGCGGTGGCGGTCACCGAGGGGATCCTGGACATCCTCAGCGAGCCCGAGCTCGAGGCGGTGCTGGCGCACGAGCTCTCCCACGTGAAGAACCGCGACATCCTCATCGCCACCGTCGCCGCCGCGATCGCCGGGCTGGTCTCGACCATCGGCTATGTGATGCAATGGGGGCTCATGCTGGGGGGATTCGGCGGTCGCGGCGACGACGACCGGCGCGGCGGACTGGCCGCGCTGGCCTGGATCATCATCGCGCCGATCATGGCTCTCCTCATCCAGCTGGCGATCAGCCGCTCGCGCGAGCTGGGCGCCGACGCGTCGGGCGCCTCGCTGTGCGGCCACCCGGAGGAGCTGGCCGGCGCGCTGGAGCGCCTCGACCGGTCACAGCACCTGCGCCCGTACGAGTTCGCCGGCCCGGCCACGGCGCACCTCTTCATCGTGAACCCGCTGCGCGGCGCCGCGGCGACCTTCATGAACCTGCTGTCGACCCACCCCCCGATCGAGGAGCGCATCCGACGGCTCCGGGCGATGCGGGTCTGAATTGGCGCGCACCCTGGTCGTCTCCGCGTTCGAACCGGAGGTGGAGCCCCTCCGCCGGCTGGTTCGCGGCGCGCGCGGCGTCGAGCTCGGGCCGGTGGGCATCGGCGCCATCGACGCCGCCGTCGGCGCGGCGCAGGCGATCGCCGCCGCGCGCCCCGAACGGGTCATCTTCGTCGGCACGGCCGGGATCTATGGACAGGGAAGACCAGCGCGCGCCGCCATCCGGACGGCCGTCGTGGCCTCCGAGCTCTTCTGCGCCTCCAGCGCGGTCCTGAGGGGTGACGGCTACCTTCCGGGACCGATGGTCCTCCGGGTCGAGACGTCGCGCCGGTTGCGCCCTTTGCTGGCGGCCTGCGCCAGCGACGGCAACGGCCATGGGAGGGAACCGCTGCCGGTGGCCTCGCCGCTGGCGATCACCCGCTCGGCCGCCCTCGGCCGGCGCATCGCCGCCGCGACCGGCGCGGCGGTGGAGAACCTGGAGACGTTCGCCGTGGCGCGCGCGGCGGAAGCCGCCGGCGTCGAATTCGGCGCCGTCCTGGGGATCGCCAACCGCGTGGGACCGACCGGGCACGAAGAGTGGCTCCGCAACCAGCGCGAGGCCTCGCGCGTCGCGTGCGAGCTGGTGGCCCGCTTCCTCGACCCGGCCTCCGGCGACTGACGCGTTCCTGATTCGACTGACGCGGCGCCCGCGCTCTTTTCCCGAAAGATCCGCCGGGCGCCGTCGTTCCCTGGGCAGAAGCCATGACGCACCTGGGCTCATCACGTCACGAGATTTCCGCGCGATTGACACCTTGCCTTGACCGTTTTTGGCATATGGTCCGGCCCACAAAGGAGAGGTTCAGTGTTGCAGGCATCGGAGGGTGGGTCGTTTTCGGTCGGGAATCGGAAGCTCAAAGTCAAACAGAGCGTGACGCCGCCGCCGGCGCCGGTGGTCTCCGCCACCCCTGGTGAAGGGATCCCTGCGGCGATGCCGGCGAACGTGCCTACGGAACGAATCGCGCGGGTCCCGCGCGTCTCGCCGCTGCGCCTCTCGCTCCTCGCGCCGGCCACCGACAAGATGGTGGTCTCGCGCAGCGTTCTCATCGGGCTCTGCCTGACCACGTTCGCGGGCGGCGTGGTCATCACGCTGGCGGTCGATCGGATGCACGCCCGCGCGAGCGAGGCCTTCACCCACGCGCCCGATCCGGTCCTGCTCTCGACGACGCCCATCCCCGAGCCCGCGCGGCCAGCGCCGGCCGCCGTCACGCCGTCAGTCGCGCTCACGCCGCCCGTCACCGCGGCGCCGGCGCCGGCGGCGGCCGACCCGGTGGTCGTCCAGCTCCCGCGTGAAACGGAGAAGCCGCAGGCGCTCGCGCCGCCCGTCGCGCGCCCGGTGCGCCAGCTCGCCGCCGCCCCCGTCCACCCGACCGCGCCGCGCGCGACCGCCGTCCAGAAAAAGGCAGCCGCGCCCAAAGAGAGCGCCCCGACGGAGGCGGCGCCCGATGAGGAGCCCGCCGATTCGGCGTTGCCTGCGCCAGTGAAGAAGAAGTGGCTCGACCCCTTCGAGTGAGCCCCTAGGGCGCCCAGTCGACAGGCGTCTCGGCGGCGAGCAGGCCGGCGCCGCGAGCCTCGGCGAACAGCACCTCCACCGCGCGGCGCGCGTCGTCGGCGAGGGCGGCCGTGTCATCGTTCGCGTAGAGGCTTAAGTAGTGATCGATAAGTGCTGTGTCTGACAAGGCTTTGTCGCCTCGATCCTCGGCGGCGATGAGG
>DATNDC010000101.1:0-3987 GCA_035607055.1 Polyangia bacterium | reverse complement strand
GGCGTCTTGCGGACGTTGTCGGCCAGCGCCACCACCACCCGGTCGAAGATCTTGAGCGACCGCCGGAGGATGTCGACGTGCCCGTTGGTGATCGGGTCGAAGGTGCCCGGGTAGACCGCCAGGCTCACGGCCTAGGATCCCGAACAGCGGTAGAACGAGAGCTCGGTGTCGCCGTACTGCCGGCGGTCGGTCAAAAACAGGCAGCCGACCGAAGGGGGCGAGGGGTGGCGGCGGTCGTGCTCGACGATCACCACGGCGCAGTCGGTCAGCAGGTCGCCGCCCGACAGCTCCGCCAGCACGCCCTCCGTCTCCTTGACGTACGGGGGATCGATGAAGACCCAGGAGAACTGCTGACCCGCGCCCGCGAGCTTGCGGAGCGCGCTGCGGACGTCGGCGCCCAGCACCGTCGCGCGGGCTTCCAGCCCCGCCTCGCGCAGGTTGCGGCGCAGCGCCGACAGGGCCGACCCGTCGCGCTCGACGAAGACGGCGGCGGGCGCGCCCCGCGAGAGCGCTTCGAGCCCCAGGGCCCCGCTGCCCGCGTAGAGGTCCAGGACTGGACCCGGGGGTGGACCCAGGATGTTGAAGATCGCCTCGCGGACCTTCGAGGCAGTCGGGCGGGTCCGCGACCCGCGAGGAACGAAGAGACGCCGGCCACGATCCAGGCCGCCGGTGAGACGCATGTAGCCTTCGTTCCTACCCCGTTCTCCCGACCCGGTCAACTTGCCGCGCGTGGCTACATGCGTCACCCAGACCGCCGGTCGTGCTGAAACAAGACCCGTAAAACCTCGGAAACCCGCTATTTCCGGCCACATCGACGCCTAGTTGAGCTAAACTGCGCCGACCCATGTCCCAGGTTGGCGCCTTCTTCGATGTCGACCGGACGCTGGTCTCCTGCAACACCGGCCGGCTGTTCCTGCGGGACCTCCGGCGCCGGGGCGAAATTTCGTTCTTCCGGGCCCTGCGCGCCCTGTTCTGGATGGCGAAGTACCACCTCTCGCTCATCGACCTGCAGTGGGTGGCGACCCGGGTGGCGTCGCAGATGGCCGGCTGGGCGGAGAAGGACTTCGCCGACCGTTGCCGCCGCTGGGTGGAAGAGGACGTCTTGCCGCTGGTGGTGCCGGGCGCCCACAGCCGCCTTGCCCGCCACCGTGAGGACGGGCACGTCCTGGCCATCCTGTCGTCCTCGCCGACCTACGTGACCCGCCCCATCGGTGAAGCGCTGGGGATCGAGGAGGTGATGTCGACCCAGTTCGAGGTCACCGAGGGGCTCTTCACCGGCCGGCTGGTCGGCCCCGCCTGCGTGGGGCCCGGCAAGGTCCACTGGGCCGAGGACCTGGGGGCGCGGCGCCAGCTCGACCTCGGCGGGAGCTGGTTCTACACCGACTCGTACACCGACCTCCCCATGCTGGAACGGGTCGGCAACCGGGTGGTGGTCAACCCCGACCCGCGCTTGCGCCGGACCGCCAAGCGGCGGGGCTGGCCGGTGCAGGATTGGCGGCAGCCCGGCCCCGCTTCGGAGGTGACCGCGTGAGCGTCTACTCGGCCCCCTGGTACACGCCCGCCGTCCAGCGGATCCTCGACCTCGCGCTCGAGGAGGACGTCGGCCGCGGCGACGCCACCACCGCCGCCGTGATCGACGAGACCCAGGAGGCGGAGGCGGAGATCATCGCCCGCGAGCGGGCCGTGGTCTGCGGCCTGGGCGTGGTGGAGGCGGTGTTCACCCGCTTCGACTGGCGGACGCGCGTGCGGATGAAGGTGGCCGACGGCGATCCGGTCCAGCCCGACGCGGTGGTGGCGACGGTGCGCGGGCCGGCGGCGGCGCTGCTGGCCGGCGAGCGGACGGCGCTCAACTTCCTGCAGCACCTGTCGGGGATCGCCACCGTCACCCAGGCCTTCGTGGCCGCCGGCGAGGGGGCCAAGCTGCGCGTCACCGACACCCGCAAGACGACGCCCGGGCTGCGGGCGCTGGAGAAGTACGCGGTCCGGGTGGGGGGCGGCTCGAACCACCGCTCGGACCTGGCCTCGGGGATCCTGATCAAGGACAACCACGTGGCGTTGGTGGGAACGGTCCGCGAGGCGGTCCGGCGGGCCAAGGCCAACGCGCCGCACACGCTGCGGGTGGTGGTCGAGGTCGACACGCTGGCCCAGCTCGAGGAGGCCATCGAGGCGGGCGCGGAGGGGATCCTCCTCGACAACTTCCAGGTGCGGGACATGGTCGAGGCGGTCAAGCGCGTGCGCGACCGCCGGCCCCAGACGGTCATCGAGGTCTCGGGCGGCGTGACGCTCGATCGGGTGCGCGAGATCGCCAAGGCCGGCGTCGACGTCATCTCGGTCGGCGCCCTCACCCACTCGGCGCGGGCGATCAATTACTCCTGCGAGATTCGCCCCGCCGACGACGCGCACGGCCGCGAGCCGTCGGGCTAACGGCGTGGATCTCGCCGCCCGGCTGACGACGCGCTGGCTGGGGCGGGCGTTCGAGTGGCGCGCCGCCTGCGGGTCGACCAACGATCTCGCCGCCGAAAGGGCGCGCGCCGGCGCGCCGGCGGGGTTGGTGGTGGCGGCGGACGCGCAGGCGGCCGGGCGCGGCCGGCTCGGGCGCAGCTGGCACTCGCCCACCGGCGACAACCTCTATTTCTCGGTCGTGCTGCGCCCGGCGCGCGCGGCCGCCGAGATCCCGCCCCTCACGCTGCTGGCCGGCGCGGCCGTGGCGGGGGCGCTCGGCGGGCTGGGCCTGGCGCCGAGGCTCAAGTGGCCGAACGACGTCGAGCTCCTGGACGAGAACGGGAAACGGCAGAAAGTCGCCGGGATCCTGACCGAGATGGCGAGCGCCGGGCCGAGCGCCTCGCATGTGGTGGTCGGCGTCGGCCTCAACGTCAACGGCCTGGAGTTCCCGCCGGAGATCGCCGAGCGGGCGACGTCGCTGCGCCGGGCGCTCGGCCGGCCCGTCGACCGCGCGGAGGTGCTGGCCGCGGTGCTGGGCGCGCTCGAGCCCTTGTGCGAGGACTTCGACCGTCGCGGCTCGGCGGCGGCGGTGGAGGCGTTCGAGGCGTACGCGGCGCTGCCGGCCCCCTGCCGGGTGACCGTCCCAGGACGCCCCGGCGAGCGGCTGGCTGGGCTCGCGCTGGGGGTCGAACCGGATGGCGCCTTGCGTTTACGCGACGAGGCGGGGCAAATTCACCGCCTGATCTCCGGAGAGCTTTCGTAAATGACCAACTTCGAGTCGCTGGTCCTGGGCGTCGTCCAGGGCGTCACCGAGTTCCTGCCCATCTCCTCGACGGCGCACCTGCGGATCGTGCCGGCGCTCCTCCACTGGGGCGACCCGGGGGCGGCCTACACGGCCGTCCTGCAGCTCGGCTCGTTGGTCGCGGTGATCGGCTACTTCCTGCCCGAGCTGATGAAGATGCTGGCGGCGGCGGCCAGGGCGCTGACCGATCGGTCGCAGCCGCCCTCCCGGCCCGCGCGCGAGCTCGGCTACCTCATCGTCGGGACCATCCCGGCGGGCGTGGCGGGCGTCGTCTTCAAGCACGCCATCGAGGGGTCGTTCCGCTCGCTGTGGATCATCGCCACCGCGCTCGTCGTCGTGGCGCTGCTCCTCGCCGTGGTGGAGAAGAAGGCGCGCCACGTCCGCGCCTTCCACGAGATCACGCTGCGCGACGCGCTCATCATCGGGTGCGCGCAGGCGTTCGCCGTCATCCCGGGCGTGTCGCGCTCGGGGAGCACCCTCATGGCCGCGATGGCGCTCGGGCTCACGCGCGAGGCGTCGGCCCGGTTCTCCTTCCTCCTCAGCGTCCCGGTGGTGGCCGCGGCCGGGGTGTTCGAGATGCCCAAGGTGCTGCGCGCGCACGATCTCTCCAGCAACACGCTGGCCATCGGCCTGCTCGCGGCGGCCGTCGCCGGCTACGCCAGCATCGCCTGGCTGCTGCGTTTCCTGCGCGCGCGCAGCACCATCCCCTTCGTCGTCTACCGGGTGGCGCTGGGGCTGGTGCT
>DATNDC010000098.1:0-8235 GCA_035607055.1 Polyangia bacterium | reverse complement strand
CCCTTTCTCCCAGCCCCCAGCGCCCGCGAAAACGAGGTTGAGGCCAAAATGACATAGGTCATCAATGCCGCAATCTGAATGTGTCCAAACGCGTGCGGCTGAAGGTTCGTGTGCCTGCCACCGTCAGCAGCGTCACGAGGTGCAATGGATAGAGGCGCGCCAACCGAGCGACGAAGAACTGTTTGGCCGCCCGCGCTTCCCTGACTTTGGCGGACATTACAAAAGTCGACGAAGCAAGTCAGGACGGATGGCCGCTGGCGGCCGGCCCATCGGACGTCATCTCCACCACCGCGCCGCCCGAATCGGTGAACGCGTCGTCGATGGCTAGCTCCTCGGAGGTCGCGTGCGCGTCGGCCGGGGCCGGCGGCTCGAGCGGCTGCCTGGCCCAGTGGGAGAAGACCGCCTCCGCGGTGGCGCGGGTCATTCCAGGGACGGCCGCCAGCTCGTCGACGGACGCCTCGCGGACGCGTTTGATGCTGCCGAAGTGGCGAAGGAGCTGACGCTGGCGGCCGGGGCCGATGCCGGGGATATCGGAGAGGGCGGAGCGGAGCGTCAGCCTCCGGCGGCGGTTGCGGTGGAAGCTGATGGCGAAGCGGTGGGCCTCGTCGCGAAGCTGCTGCAGGATGAACATCTCGGCGCTGTTGTTGCGGATCGGGATGGCGTCTTTGGCGTGGGGGAGAAACACGCGATCGGGCTTCGTCGCGGCGCCGGCGTCGCGCGCGCCCTTCTTGGCCGGCGCGGGCGCGGGCGGCCCGGGCACGGGCGGCTCGGCCGCGGGCGGCTCGGCCGGCGGCGGCGGCTCGGCCGCGGGCGCAGAGCTCGCGGCCGCGCGCTGGGCCAGCCCCTCCTCGAGCCCTTCCTGTCCTTCCTGGAGCCCTTCCTTGAGTTCTTCCTCTTCCCGGAGTCCCTCTTGGAGCGCCACGTCGCGCTCCTTGGCCAGCGCGACGATCGGCAGCCCGACACCGGGGCGGGTGTCGATCCCGACGTCGCGCGCGGCGGCGAGCGCCATCGCCAGCTGCCCTTTGCCGCCGTCGACGACGATGAGGTCGGGCAGCTTCCAGGTTCCGGCGTCCTGGCCCCCCTCGCGCGCCCGCCGGAAGCGGCGCGAGAGGACCTCGTACATCGAGGCGAAATCGTCGTTGTGGCGGCCGCCGCCCGCCGCGCCCGGGGCGCGGACCTTGTAGGTCCGGTAGCGGCTCTTGTCGGGTCGGCCGTCGACGAACACCACCATCGAGGCGACGGTGGCGAACCCCTGCAGGTGCGAGACGTCGTAACACTCGATGACCCGCGGCAGGCGCTGCAGCTTGAGGCGCCGCTGCAGCTTGCCGAGCGCGAGCTCCACGTCAGCCCGCGCGTTGCGCCGGGTGGCGAAGCTCGAGGCCGCGTTCTTGTTGGCCAGCTCGACGAGCTTCTTGCGGTCGCCCCGCTGCGGGACCAGCACCTCCACCTTCTTGTGGCGCCCGGGCAGCGCCGCCCGCCGCTCGTCGAGCCATTCGGCCTTCAACGCCGCGTCTTCGATCTCCAGCGGCAGCAGGACCTCGTCGGGCGGCGGCGCGCCCAGGTCGTAGTAGAGACCGACGAACGAGGAGATGAGCTCGGCGTCGGGGAACTCCTGGTTGGTGAAGGAGAACGTGCGGCTGCCGTTCAGCTGGCCGTCGCGGATCGACATCACCGCGATCTCCAGCGCGATCCCCTGCCGGTGGTAGCCGATGACGTCCTGGTCGACGAAGTCGCTGGAGACCACCCGCTGCTTCTCCAGCGTCACCTCGAGCGCCTTGATCTGATCGCGGATCTCGGCGGCCACCTCGAACTCCGTGCGCGCCGCCGCGTCGCGCATGCGCCCCCGCAGCCGGTCGAGCAGCTCGTCGCTCTTGCCGTCGAGAAAGAGCCGCACGTCGCGCACCTGGTCACCGTAGGCTTCGCGCGAGACCGGCAGCACGCAGGGCGCCGGGCAGCGCTTGATCTGGAACTGCAGGCAGGGGCGCTTGCGGTTGTGCAGCACGTGGTCGGTGCAGGTGCGGAGCTGGAAATGACGGTTCACCACCCGCAGCGCCTCCCGGCAGGAGGTCGCCGAATGGTACGGCCCGAAGTAGTAGGCGCCGTCGTCGCCGAGCCGCCGCGTCACCTCCAGGCGCGGCCACTCCCCCTCCGGGTCGAGCCGCAGCACCAGGAAGTTCTTGTCGTCCTTGAGGTTGACGTTGAAGCGCGGCTGGTGGCGCTTGATCAGCGTGTTCTCGAGCAGCAGCGCCTCCTTCTCGTTGCTGGTGATGACCGTCTCGATGTCGGTCACGATCCCGTCGAGCAGCGGCACGAAGTCCCGGCTGTCGCCCGAGGCCGGCTGGAAGTACTGGCGGACGCGGTTGCGCAGCACGGCCGCCTTGCCGATGTAGATCGGCTTGCCGCGCGCGTCCTTCATGATGTAGACGCCGGGCGCCGCCGGCAGCCCCTCGAGGATCTCCGCCAGCGTGCGGCGCGGGGCCGGCATCTCGGCCTCGCGCAGGCTCGGCCGTGGCTCTGCGCCCTCCTCGGACATCCCGTAACAATAACGCGCGCGCTATATTCGCGCCGCATGCGACGTCGCTCCCGCCCCTGGGCGCTCCTCCTCTTAACGCTCGCCTCGCTCCCGGGGGGTCTCGCCGCCTTGCTCTGCGGCGCCCGAACCGCCGCGGCGGCCGGTCCGCCGGTGGTCGGCAAGCTGACCTGGTACGGGCAGTCCTGCTTCCTGCTCGAGACCGCCGCCGGGACGCGCGTCCTCATGGATCCGTTCGGGAAGGGGACCGGCCCGGCGCTGCCGACCGGCCTGCGCGCCGACGTGGTGACCATCAGCCACGAGCACCCCGACCACAACAACTTCCGCCTGCCGACCGGCGCGCCGAAGGTCATCCACGGCCTGACCGCCGACAAGAAGGGCTGGGCCCGGATCGACGAGAAGCTGCGCGACGTCTCGATCCGGTCGGTGGGGGTCTACCACGACGACAAGCGGGGCGCCCTGCGGGGGCTCGACACCGTGTTCATCTTCGAGGTGGGCGGCCTGCGCATCGCGCACCTCGGCGATCTCGGCCACACGCTCGACGACGACCAGCTGGAGGCGATCGGCTCGGTCGACGTGCTGCTGGTCCCGGTGGGCGGCGGAACCACGCTGGACGCCTACCAGGCGACCCGGGTCATCGATCAGCTCCATCCGCGCCTGATGATCATCCCCATGCACTACAAAGCCGACACGCTCGACCTGTTCCTCGAGCGCAAGGCCAACGTCCGCCGGGCGGCCGGCGCGACCGTGCTGCTCACCTCCGTGAAGGCGCGCCCCGCGAGCGAGATCGTGGTGCTCTCCGCGCCCTGACCGGCCGCCCGGGCCGCGCCGAGCCCAGGTGGTCGCGGAGCACGCGCGCGCTGTGTGGTCGACGTCGTGCGCGCTCTAGAGCTCGCGGCGGCCCGCGCGGCCAGAGACGCTCGACCGGCGGAGGGCCGCGGCGACCCGCGTCGCCGGCGGCTCAATGACCGAGGGCGCGCGAGACGAGGTGCACGAGCCCGACGAGCAGCAGCACTGGCACCGCGAACGCCGCCAGCAGGACCACGACCGCACCCGCCATCACCAGTCGGTCCGACCAGTGCCCGCGCACCGTGCGCCCGCTCGAGCGGGCCTGAAGCAGCTCCAGGTTCCGGCCGTGCGCCTTGAACAGGAAATCCCAGATGTCGCCGACGACGGGGATCGCGCCGCCGGCCGCGTCGGCCGCCAGGTTCAGCAACATGCGGGCCAGCAGCGCCTTGGGCGCACGCCGCCGCCAGGCGAGCAGGACCGGGTAGAGCCCCAGCAGCGACCCCAGTAGATCGCCCAGCCCGGGCAGCACCAGCCCCAGCAGCGGATCGAGGAACCGGTCGTCCATCCAGCGGGCCAGGGTGGCCGCCGCGGCGAGCGCGCGATCCTCCTCCTCCGGCGCGGGGCGCTGGAGCGTCTCCATCCCCCAAGCTTACTCACCAAACGGGCGGCGTCAGGGGGCCGCGCGTCAGCCGGCCCTCAAACCTGGGGACCGCCGGCCGTCGCGGCGCCGAGCGCGCGCGGAACGTAGTTGCCCCCCGAGATGATCATCTTGATCGCCTCCTGCCGCGCCAGATCGACCCGGACCAGACGGCGGCGGGGGACGAAGTGCAGCCGGCCGCTGGTCGGGTTGGGCGAGGCGGGGATGAAGACGCAGCAGGTCTCCGGATCGCCCTCCACCGCGTGACCGGTGAAGAAGCCGAGGACCATCCCCCGCCCGGCGTCGTCGGGGACCAACACGACCTGGTGAAAGATGCCGAACCCGCCGTCGTGGGTCTCGGTGAGCGCCACCTCTTTCCACGTTCGGTAGAGGTCGCGCAGCCCGGGCACGTGCCCCAGCACCCAGTCGGTGACGCCGATCAGGAACCTGCCGATCACGCTGGTGACGAACAGCCCCAGGACGTAGATGGCGCCGAGCGCGACGACGATCCCCAGGAACGGGACGTCGAGCCCCAGGATGAGCCGGGCGCGGCTGTCCACGTACCAGAGGATGAAGAAGGTCACCGCCACCGGGATCGCGGCCAGAATGCCGGCCACGAACTTGTTGCGGATGTGCGTCTTGAGGCGCCCCATGCGCTCGAATTAGACGCCCAGATTCGACCGAGCGCCAAAACCACGCTCATGGCAATCTGTCCCTGCTTGAAGCGACTGCGCGATCGGGTCCCCGAGCTGCTGGCCCTCCTGCTGGGGGCGCTCCTGCGCCTGTCGATGGCGACCACCTACGACGTCAGACGGGGGTTCGACTTCGCCGGCCATTGGGTCTGCGCGGACTACATCGCCCGCCACGGTCAGATCCCACCGCTCGTCCTGAGCGCGGCGAGCTATCACCCGCCGCTCTACTACTTGGTCCTCGCGGCCATGATCAAGATCGGCCTCGGGATCGGGGCGGCGGGCTGGCTGGCGGCCCTCCTCGGCACTGTGCGGCTGGTCGTCGTGTGGGTCGGCCTCGAACGCTGGCTCCCCGAATCCCGGCTGGCGCGGGTGATCGCCCTCTTCACCAGCGCCCTCCTCCCCTGCGGCGTGCAGATCGACGGGATGGTGAGCAACGAAACGCTGAGCACGCTGCTCTGCGCGCTGGTCATGGTCGCCCTGCCGGCCGCCGTCGAAGGGGCGCGCTCGGGGCGCGTGAAGCCCGCGGCCTGGCTGGGGCTCTGGCTCGGCCTCGCGCTGCTCACCAAGTTCTCGGCGACGGTCTTCATCCTGGCGCTGGTCCCGGCCGTGGCGTGGGAGATCTTCCGGCTGCGCGCGCGGCAGCCCCTGCTGGCGGCGCTGCGGGCCCGCTGGAAGCCGTACGCGGTCGCGGCCTCGATCGCGCTCGCGCTCTCGGGATGGTTCTACGTCCGGAACCAGAGGCTGTACGGCCAGCTGGCGCCCACCGCCTTCGAGGGGATGCTCAAGCCCAACCAGGAGCCGTTCGAGAAGATCCCCTATCTCGAGCGGCGCGCGCCCGATTTCTTCTGGGGCTGGGATCCGCAGATATTCACCTACCCCTACGTCCCCGCCGGCTATTGGCCCCGCTCGAAATTCTTCTCGGTCCTGGTCGCCAGCACGTTCTCCGACTACTACAGCTACGCGCTGGCGAACTGGCGCGATGGTGTCGCCGTGAGGTTCATCGCCCACCGGCCGATCCCCCTGCTGGCCTTCAACCTGAGCTGCCTCTCGATGTGCGGCGGGACGTTCATCGCCCTCTTGACGCTGCTGGCCTGGCTGGGGGCGGCCAAGAAACTGCGCGATCGGCCGGATGACCCCCGGGCGGTGTTGCTCCTCGTGCCCCTCCTGGCGGTGTTGGGGCACATCCACTTCGCGACCAAGTACCCGAACAACGACTTCGGCCCCATCAAGGGGCACTACATGCAGTTCGTGGCGCCCGTCTTCTGCGCGCTCTTCGGCCTGGCGGTCGCCTGGATGTGGCGGCGCGTCCGGACGCGCGCGGGCGCGGTGGCCGCCGTGGCGGCGCTGGCGCTGGTGGCCGTCTACATCGTCGACTGCCGCCGGCCCTACTTCGGTCGGGGGGCCACCCGCGCGGCGCCGTTCCTGGCACGCGGGCCGAGCAGCGGTTGAGCCCCGGATCTGGTCGCTTGATCGCTTGATCGCTCGGCCGGTTGGTCGTTCGGGCCGCCGATCGGCGCCCGTCAGTCCTCGGGCGTGATCGGCGGGCGCGACGCGCTCTGCAGCCCCGCGGCCACCTCGGGGAGGATCCCCAACCGCTGGTAGACCGGGCGCGCGTGGCGCCGCAGCTCGGGGAGCGCGCGAAAGAACAGCGCCGCCCCCACGACGCAGACGATCCCGCCGAGCCCGATCGTCTCGGGCGAGCCGATCCGCTGGGCCAGGCTCCCGGCCAGCAGGCTCCCGAAGGGGACGGTCCCGAAGAAGGCCATGGCGAAGAAGCTCATCACCCGGCCGCGCTTGTCCTCGTCGACCAGCGTCTGCACGACCGTGTTGCTGGCGGCCATCTGCACCATCATCCCCAGGCCGGTGGGGACCATCAGCGCGAGCGACAGCCACATCCAGCGCGACAGCGCGAAGGCGATCAGACTGACGCCGAACATCGCCGCCGACAGGCCGATGACCCGCCCCAGCCCGACGACGCTGGTGCGCGAGGCGAGGTAGAGCGCTCCGGCCAGCGCCCCCGCTCCGGAGGCGGCCATCAGGAAACCGAGCGTGTGCGCTCCGCCGTGGAGCACGCTGCTGGCCACCACCGGCATGAGCACCGTGTACGGCATCCCCATGAGCGAGACGACCGCCAGCAACAGCAGCACCGAACGGATGGGGAAGTGGCCGACCACGTAGCGGAAGCCTTCCAGGAGCTCGGCCGTCGCGTGCGTCGTCCGCGGGACGGCCGGGCGGGGCTCGATCCGCATCGCCAGCAGCGAGCCGATGACCGCCAGGTAGCTGACGGCGTCGATGGCGAAGCACCACCCCTCGCCGAAGAGGCCGATCAGGATCCCGGCCACCGAGGGCCCGATGAGGCGCGCGGCGTTCACCATCGACGAGTTGAGGGCGATGGCGTTGGGGAGATCGCCACGGTCGGTCACCATCTGGACCAGGAAGGCCTGTCGGGCCGGCATGTCGAAGGCGTTGATCAGCGCCTGGAAGACGCTGAGCGCCGCGATGGCGGTGACGGTCATCCGCCCCGAAAAGGCGAGCGCGGCGAGCAGCGCCGACTGGATCATGGCCAGGACCTGCGTCACCACCAGGACCCGGTGACGGTTCCAGCGATCGACCCACACGCCCGCCACCGGCGCCAGGAAGAAGGTGGGGATCTGGCCGGCGAACCCCACCACGCCGAGCAGCAGCGCCGACCCGGTCAGGCGGTAGACCAGCCAGCTGGTGGCGACGCGCGTGAGCCAGGTGCCGACGAGCGAGGTCCCCTGCCCGACGAAGAAGAGCCGGTAGTTGCGGTGCCGCAGCGCCCGCCCGATCGCGCGCAGAGTCTTGGCCGGGCGGGGGGAAGGTGCGTCGGTCATGCGCGTCGAGCTATCTGAAGATGGGGTCGCTCAGGCGACGAGCAACGTCCCCACGCTGCCGGGCGCCGCCAGCGACGCCGCGATCTCGCCCGGCGCCACGACGTGAACGGCGCGGACGCCGGCGGCGAGCGGCGCAAAAGCTTCCTCGAGCTTGGGGATCATGCCCCCCTGGACGACGCCGCTCGCGATGGCGGCGCGCGCCTCGGCGACGGTCAGGCGCGGCAACCGCGTCGCCGGATCGTCCTTGTCCCGCCGCACCCCACCGACCGCCGTGCAGGCGATCAGCGCCGCCGCGCCCAAGGCCGCCGCGAGCTGGCTGGCGACCACGTCGGCGTTGATGTTCAGCACCTCGCCGCCGGCGCCGGCACCGAGGCAGGCGATCACCGGCAGCTGCCCCGCGGCGTCGAGCGCGTCGAGCAGCGCGCGATCGAACCCCTCGACGTCGCCCACCAGCCCGAAGTCGACGGCCGCGCCGCCCGACCCGGAGACGACGCGCGGCGGGCGCCGGTGCGCGCGCACGATGCCGCTCGAGCCGGACAGCCCCACCGCCGGGACGCCGGCCGCGCGCAGCGCCGCCACCAAGTCGACGTTGAGCCGCCCGGCCACCACCATCTTCACGACGTCCAGCGCCGCCGCGTCGGTGACGCGCCGGCCGCCCACCAGCTGGGGCTCGATCCCCAGCCGCCTCGACAGCTCCGTGGTCTGCGGCCCGCCGCCATGCACGACGACCAG
>DATNDC010000094.1:0-21501 GCA_035607055.1 Polyangia bacterium | reverse complement strand
ATCCTGGGTCAGGTGCACGGAGCGCGCCTCGATCCGAGAAAGCGTCACCAGCGCGCGCAGGTGAAGCAGCGCCAGCGCCATGATCGCCAGGCAGAACAGAAAATTCGAGAGCACCTTGAACCCCATCGCCCGGGCGATCCGCCCGGTCGCCTCGGGGAAGAGCGCGGCGAGCAGGAACAGGCCGAGAAAGCCGAGGTACGCCACCAACTGGTTCAATGCGTTGAAGCCGCTTTTCTAGCCGATGATTTCGTGATCGACGCGGCGCCCGGGCGACATAGAGGCGTGTGGCGCCCCCAGGCGCTCGGAGCAACACCGCCATGAAGAACGCCCGCTTCGCGCTCGTCGTCTCTCTCTCTCTGTCTCTGGCCGCTTGCGCCTCGACCGAAGGGACGTCCGACGACGCCTCCGGCAGCGGCGGCGCCAGCGCGACCGGTGGCGCCAACGGCGGAGGTGGCGCCAACGGCGGAGGTGGCGCCAACGGCGGAGGTGGCGCCAACGGCGGAGGTGGATCGACGCCCACCGGCACCGGTGGCAGTGACAACGGCGGCAGCGGCACCGGCGGTGTCACCGGTACGGGGGGCATCATCTCGACCGGCGGCACGACCGGCAGTGGCGGCACCACCGGCAGCGGCGGCACCACCGGCAAGGGCGGATCGGGCGGCACGGGGACCGGGGGCGCCTCCGCGACGGGGGGCACCACCGGCACCGGCGGCGCGACCGGCAGCGGCGGCGCGGGCAAGGGCGGCACGACCGGCACCGGCGGCGCGGGCAAGGGCGGCACGACCGGAACCGGCGGCACCTCGGCGACCGGCGGCGCGACGGGCTCCGGCGGGACGACCGGAACCGGCGGGTCGGGGAACGCGCCCGGCAACGCGAGCGGGGTCTATCCGCCGGTGAACGGGACCAACGTCTGCCCCGATCCGCAGCTGAGGATCACCTTCTCGGGGGCGCCGAGCATCGGCACCTCGGGCCTCATCCAGGTCTTCAACTCGGGGGGCACCGCGGTCTCGACCGTCGACGTCGGCGCCAGCAGCTACAGCACCACCAACGGCGGGATGACCTACACCGTCGAGCGGCCGGTCTATGTCGACGGCGACACAATCGTCGTCTACCTGCCCTCGAAGCCGCTCGCCTACGGGCAGACCTACTACGTCAACGTCGCCTCGGGCGCCATCAAGGCGCCCGGCGGCGCGGCGTTCGTCGTCAGCGGCTCGACCGCCTGGCGGTTCAGCACCGCGGCCGCCGCGCCCACCAACAAGACGGCCATCGGCGTGGCGCTCGACGGCTCGGCGCCGTTCTGTTCGCTACAGGGGGCGCTCGACTTCATCCCCGCCAACAACACCGCCGCCACCACCGTCTCGATCGCCAACGGCACCTACCACGAGATCGTCTACTTCAAGTCGAAGCAGAACGTCAGCATCCAGGGGGCCAGCGAGACCGGCACCGTCATCGAAGGGGTGAACAACAACAACCTCAACCCCAGCACCAAGGGGCGGGCGCTCTTCGGCGGTGACAGCACCGGCGGTCTCACGATCAACAACCTCACCATCTACAACCAGACGCCGCAGGGGGGATCGCAGGCCGAGGCGCTGCGCCTCGAGAGCTGCAGCAAGTGCGTGGTCACCAACTCGACGATCGTCAGTTACCAGGACACGTTGCTCTGGGACGGCACCATCTACGCCAAGAACGACCTCATCGAGGGGAACGTCGACTACATCTGGAGCAGCGGCGTCGCCTACTTCGACAGCTGCGAGATCCGCACCATCAACCGCTCCGGCGGCGTCATCGTGCAGTCCCGCAACGCGGCGGGGGCCTACGGCTACGTGTTCGTCAACTGCAAGCTCACCTCGGACTCGGCGTCGACCGGCATCGCGCTCGCGCGCATCGACGCGTCGACCTACCCAGGCAGCATGGTCGCCTACGTCAACTGCCAGATGACGAACAACATCGCCCCGGTTGGCTGGACCCTCACCGGCGGGACCGCCAGCTCGCAGCTCCGGTTCTGGGAGTACAAGAGCGTCACCCCCTCGGGCACCGCGGTCGATGTGAGCAAGCGCCTCGCCGGCTCGACGCAGATCTCCGACTCCGAGGCGACGACGCTGAGCACGCCCGCCAACGTGCTCGGCGGCTGGCAACCGCCGGGGACCTGAGCCGCGCGCGCTCAGCGCGGCATGACCTCGGCGGTGTAGATGTTGAGCGGGCCGCCTCGGTCCGAGGTGAAGTAGAGCGTCGTACCGTCGGGGGAGAGCCAGGGATCGCGCTCATCGGCGGCGGTGTTGAGGTCGCTGAGCGGCGTGGTGCCCGAGAAAGACTCGCTGGTCGAGCGGCGCCAAGCCACGAAGAGGTCGGAGTTGGGCGCGCCGCCATCGACGGTCTTGGCGCCCGCATCGCCCACCTTGCCGCCGTCGACCGGCGGGGCCGCGGCGTCGGCCGCTTCCGTCACCGGCGCCGAGGAGAAAAACATCGTCAACCCGTCGTCGGTCAGGAACCCATCCACCGTGCTGCGGTCGGAGTAGTCGAGCTCGAGGATCGGCACCGGCGCCGCGAACGGTGCGCCCGTCGTCGCGCGCGCGGCCAAATATGTCTGATAGTTCCCCACGACCGGATCCTTGGCCGTCACCTGGGTGGAGGCCATGGGCATGACCAGCGCGTGCTGCCCCGGCGGGCGCGGGATGTCGTCGGCGGGCGAGTTGAGCGCGATGACGTTGACCGGCGTCGACCAGGCGCCGGCGCGGCTCGCCCGCTGCGACACCCAGATGTCGTTTCCGCCGGCGCCGCCCGCCCGGTCCGACCCGAACCAGAGCGTCAGCCCATCGGCCGAGATCGCCGAGCTGGTCTCGAACGACGCGCCGTTGACGGCGGTGACCGCCGCCGGGGTGCCGAAGGGCGCGCTCGGCGAGCTCCGGCTGGCGAACCAGACGTCGCCGTTCCCGCTCACCCGGTCGGTGGTGAAGTAGATCTCCAGCAGATCGGCGGTCAGCGTCGGGTTGTCGCTGCGGGAGGGCGAAGCCAGCTCCGTGAGCAGGACGGGCGCCTCGAAGTGGTACGGCACCGGCGAGCTCGATCCGAGCACCACGGTGATGCCGCTCGAGCACCCGGCGGCGCACGCGGCGAGCGGCGCCAGCAGGCGCGCCGCGCGCGCGATGGAGACGCCGGGCCGCATGCCCCGATGCTAACATCGCCGCGAGGTGCGCTCGGCAAGGGTCGTCTCTGTTTCTGCCGCCCTCGCGCCCGCTTTCGTTTTCGTGTTTCTTTTTCTCTACCTGGCCGTGATGCCGGTCGCGGTGGGCGCTGCCGAGGCGCCGGTCACCGCCGCGCGCCTCGAGGTCCAGGCCCTTCCGGACTGCACGAGCCGCGAGGAGCTGGTGGCGCGCGTCGCCGCCCGTTCGCGGCGCATCCGCTTCGACGACGAGGCCGCCGGTCCTCTCCTGCGGGCCGTCATCGCCCCGGCCCCGCGCGGCGGCGCCGTCGGCGAGCTGCTCATTACCGAGCCCGGGGGCAAGAGCTCGTCGCGCCGGATCTCGGCGCCGTCGTGCGCCGAGGCGACGGACGCCATCGCGCTCATCATCGCCCTCACGCTCGATCCGACCTCCGCCGCGCGGGCGAGCGGCCCGACGGCACCCTCGGCGCCGGCCGTCGGCTCGACACCGGTGGCGGGGTCGACGAATGCCGCCCCGCCCGCTCCTCCCTCAGCCGAGCGCCCGGTCCCGCCCTCGGCTGCGACGCCGAAAACGGCGCCGCCCGAACGCCCGCCCGCGCCCGAATCCCCGGCCTCGCCGGCCGGCGGGCCGAACGCCCTCCCCGTCAGCGGTCCCGCCCCGCCCGCCGTGGCGGAGTGGAGATTCGGCACCGGCGCCGGCGCGCAAGCGATCGCCGGGGCCACCCCCGACATCCTCCCCGGCGTGGCGGTCTATCTGCTGGCGGCGCTCGATCGCAACGCGCTCTGGTCGCCGGCCGCCGTGGTCTGGGGGACGCATGCGGCGACGAGCGGCCTCGTCGAGCCGGGCGGGACGGCAGCCTTCACCCTCGACGCGGTCACCCTGGACGCCTGCGCGCTCCGGATTCAGGTCTCCGCCTTCGAGGCCCGTGCCTGCGCGAGCGCGCTCTACGGACGCCTGGCGACGAGCGGATCCGACACCTTTTCGGCCGCCACCGTGACGCGCCCCTACGCGGTTGCCGGCGGCGCCGTGCTCCTCTCGGCGCGGATCGCCCGGCTGTTCGAGATCTCGGGCAGAGTGGGGGGCGGCGCGTCATTAATCCGGGATTCGTTCAGCTTTCTTTCTGCCTCCCCGCCGGTCTTTCACCGCACGGCGGCCGCCACCGTCTCGGCGGGCCTGGAGGTCGGCCTGCGGTTTCCGTGATCGAACGGGGGTACCCCAGGCATAATGGTGACGGGAAATGCTGGGGCGATTGCGTCTGGTCGAAAGCAGGGGGGGTGGAGCCGCGCCGGCGGTCGTTCGATCGCGGCCGGAGGCCGTGCGATCGCGGCCGGAGGCCGTGCCGTCGCGGCCGGAGGCCGACCGCGCGCGCCTCGAGCGGATGTTCGTCGCCCATCACGCGATGGTCTGGCGCACGATGCGGCGCCGCGGCCTCAGCCCCGACGCCGCCGCCGACGTCACGCAACAGACGTTCCTCGTCGCCGCCGAGCGGCTCGCCGACATCGCGGCCGACAGCGAGCGGGCGTTCCTGGTCGGCACCGCGCTGCGCGTAGCGCAGTCGCTGGGACGAAAGACCGTTCGCTGGCAGCTCGAAGAGGACATGGACCAGCACGTCGCCGACGGGCGCAGCGTCAGTGAGGAGCGCGCGGCCGTCCAGCTGTGCGACATGGCGCTCGCCAAGGTCGACCCCGACCTGGCCGAGGTCTTCGTGATGTTCGAGATCGAGGGGCTTTCGTCGCCGGAGATCGCCGCGTCGCTGGAGATTCCGCTCGGTACGGTCGCCTCGCGCCTGCGCCGCGCCCGCGAGCAGTTCCGGATGGTCGTCGGGCGGATCGAGGTCACCATGCGCCGCGAGGGGCACGCGTGAGCCGCTCCGATTCCCGCCTCCCGAGCCAGCTGCGCGTCGTCGGCGCCACCGATCTCGAGCGGCGCCTCTTGGTGGCGAGCGCGCGCGAGCTGCCGTCCGTCGAGCTGACGAAGAAGATGCAGCAGGCGCTCGGGCTCTCGATCGCCGCTGGCGCGGCGACGGCCGCGACCGCCGCCACGGCCAAGGCCGCCACGGCCGCCGGAGCGGGCTCGGCGGCCCCGGCGGTCGCCTGGCCGGCTATCTCGGTGGGGGTTCTCGCGCTGGCCGTCACCGGCGCCGTCGTCGGCGTGGGCGTCCGTTCAGCCGGGACCCACCACGCCGCGGTCAGGCCGCTCGCCGCCGCGGTCACGCCCCTTCCGGTCGCGCCGCCGCCACCGGCGGCGCCCGCCGCGCTGCCGGCCGCCGTCGAGGTCGCCACACCGATCACCGTCGGCGCTCACCGGACGCTCGCCGCGCCACCGCGTCACCGCGCCGCCACGCCCGGCGATCTGCGCGGCGAGATCGCCCTCGTCGACGCCGCGCGCACCGCCCTCGCGGGCGGCGCCAACGAGCGCGCGCTCGCGCTGCTCGGACGCTACGACACGACCCACCCGCACGGGACGTTCCGCCCCGAGGCGGCCGCGCTCCGGATCGAAGCGCTCGACCACCTCGGCCGCGCCGCCCAGGCCCGCGCGCTGGCGCAGAAGTTCGTCGCCGCCCACCCTGAGAGCCCGCTTGCCGAGCGCGTGGCCCGCCTGACCGGCCTCGCCGGACGCTAGCTGGACGGCGCCCGTCGGCGCGCGGAGCTAGAAGCTGCAGGTCGCCGAGCAGCTGCCGGTGGGCGTCTTTGTAGTCATCGCCTGGTAGTGGGCGGTGATCTGCGCTTGGGTCAGCAGCTTGTCGTAGACGGCGACCTTGCCGACGGCGCCCGGGAACCAGGTGTCCCGCGCCATCGTGCCGATGTTGAGCGGGCTCCCGCTGGCCGTCGGGACCACGTTGTACTGGCTCATGCATCCGGTCTGGCCGTGCTCGCCGTGGTCCCACTCGACGCCGTTGACCCAAACGTTGATCGAACCCGGGTACGTCGAGGTGTTCTGGCAGTCCGACGGCGCGGAGAGCGTCGTGTACTCGCCGACCACGTAGTACCAGGTGCTCGCCTTGATGAGGTTGTCGACCGGCTGCCAGTCGGCCGCCGAGCCGAGGCCAGCGCTGCTGTTGAAGATGTAGGCCGACATCCGGTTGGGCCGGCTCTCGGAGGTCGTGGTGCTGTACATGCGCGCCTCCCATTCACAGGTCGGCGAGTAGTCGGCGCACTTCCCCATCCAGTCGATGTAGCCGTCGCTGCTGGCGTTGGGGAATTGCAGCGTGTCGGCGTTGATCCAGCCTTCCCAGGTCAGGTTGTGCGTGGTCGGGACCGACAGCACCGCGTTCGAGGGGATGCTCAGGTAGCCCGTCGAGCCGTCGAAGTGGGCTGCCGGATCGGCGTTCGGCAACGCCGTCGTCGTGGGGGCGGCGCCCTTGTAGGTGCCGTTGTTGCTCCCCACCAGGTCGGGCTCCGTCGTGCCGCCCGCCTGCCTTGCCATCGTCCAGTAGGCGACCGGCTGATCGCAGAGCACCGTCTGGTCGTACGTGGCGGGCGAGGCGCAGTTGGCGGTCACCCCGCCGGCGCCCGACGCTCCACCTTGACCCGTGGCGCCGCCCGTCGCCTTGGCGCCGCCCGTGCCGGCCGCGCCGCCCGATCCCGTCGCGCCCGACGCCCCACCCTTGCCCGTGGCGCCACCGGCACCGCCGCTGCCCGACGTGCCGGCCGAGCCGCCTTGGCCCGTCGTCCCCCCGGTCGAGGCGCCGCCGCTCCCCGTCGTCCCGATCGCCCCGCCCGTGCCGCCGATGCAGCTCGCCGCAGAAGCACAGTTGCTGCCCGTCCCGCCACAGCCGGAGAGGCCCGACGTCGTCAGCGCCAATGTCAGCAAGGAGAGCGCGCCAAGAGAAACGATCCGGGAACGCGATGAGGGGGTGTGCATGGGGCTCCTCTAGCTGCAACCGGTGGGTTGGGTGTTGATGGCGATGTCGTCGTCCCGGAGCTCGGAGGCCCGCCCCGCGTACTGCTCGAAGCCGGCGGCGCGCTGGCGTGGCCGGGGTCACCCACGAAGCACCCCGGCGAAACGGCGCGATTTTCTGCATCATACACCCCGGTCCGGTTACGCTGGCGGTGACGATGGGCGCCCCGTCCTCCTCCCACCGCGGCGCGGTCTCGGCACGGGTGGCGCTGGCCGCGGCGGTTCTCCTCGAGGGCTGCGTCGCCTCGGTGGGGCCGCTCCTCCCGCAGGACGTCCAGACCTCGCTCGCGCAGCACGCGATGCGCCGGCTGGAGACGCCGAACCTCGACGTCTATTACCCCGCCGAGCGGCACGACGAGGCGGTCCGCTTCGCCGAGCACGTCGAGGGGTGCGCCCGCCAGCTCGAGGCACGCGCCCTCGTGCACAACGGGTTCGCCAGTCGGAAGCTGACGCTCATCCTGCCGGAGCTGACGTTCAACAACGCCTTCACCAGCGCCATGAGCCTCGGCTACGAGCCGCTCGCCGTCGTGCCGACCTACCAGACCATCGACGCCTTCTCGCTGGAGATGGGGCTGCCGTCGGACGCGGGGACGATCGCCTGCCATGAGATCACCCACTACGTGCACTTCAACCAGGTGGCCGGCTTCGCCTGGTTCGTGAACTCGGCGTTCGGCGAGGAGTACACGCCGCAGCTCGGGTTCGACGGCTGGTTCGACGAGGGGCTGGCGGTCTACTACGAGACCACGCTGCAGCCGGGGGTCGGGCGCCTGGCCTGGCCGTTCTGGCACGGCGCCTTCGCCGCCGGCGTCGCGGGCCGTCGCCTGCAAGGCGGCGATCTCTCCGAGTTCAACCGCGACTTCTTCCTGGGGAACGACTACCTGGTCGGCAGCCACTTCATTCGCTTCTTGGCCGAGCGCTACGGCGAGTGGCGGCTCTGGAAGACGATCGAGGTGCAGGCGCATTCGATCCTGTACCCTATTTGGCTCAACCTCCGCTTCCGCGACGCCTACGGCAAGACGCTGGAGGCGCTCTACGCCGAGTTCGCCGACGACGTCGCGCGGCGCTACCCGCCGGTCGCGCGCCCGCCCGAGCAGCGAACCCTCGAGACCGTGGGCATGGCCGCCCGCTACGGCCGGGGCGCCGACGGCAGCGAGGCGTTGCTCATCGACGGGCACGACACGCCGTCGCGGATCGTCGTCCGGGGCCCCGACGGGCGCGTTCGCCTCGAGCGCGCGCTCACCGACGTCGTTCCACCGCGCACCCTGGTCGGCAGCGGCGCCGACAGCTCCGGGCCACCCAGCTTCACGGCCGACGGGCGCTACGTCTACTTCACGACCGTCGACCCCGGCGTGACCTTCGCGAAAAACCGCCTGGTCCGGGTCGACGTGGCGACCGGGGCCCTGGAGGTCGTGGCGCGCGATCTCTACGGCGGCGGCGGCTCGATCAGCCCCGACGGCAGGACCTACGCCTTCGCGCGCGCCGACGGCGACCGCCACCACCTGGCGCTCTACGACGTCACCTCGGGGACCACGCGCGTGCTCGCGGCCATGCCGCCGGGCGGGTTCGTCTCCATCCCGCGCTACGCGCCCGACGGGCGGCGCATCGTGGCCACGGTGTTCGACGGTCGCGCGTTCTCGATCCGCGTCTTCGACGCCGAGTCAGGCCAGGTGCTGGCCCAACTCACCGACGGGCATTCGGCGGTCCACGACGCCGCCTGGGCCGACGCCACGCACGTCGTCTACTTGCGCGCCGACGACCGCGAGGCCGGCTTCCAGGTCTACCTGGCCGACCTCGGCAGCGGGCAGTCGCGCCAGGTGACGCACGCTCCTTACCTGGCGTTCGAACCGCAGGTGGCGAGCGGGACGCTGCGGTTCCTGAACCGCGACGGCTGGCGCTGGACGCTCGACGAGCAGCCGGTGAGCCTGGCGCCCCTCCCGCCACCGCCTCCCGCGCCGGTCGCTCCGGCCACCCCCGCGCCGATCGCGCCCGGGGCCGCGCCGACGCCGGTGATCCCGGGGCCTTCCGGCGGGACGCCCTTGTGGCCCACCTGGCCCGCGCCGCTCGACAACCGCCCGGTCGAGGTGCTCTCCGACGCGCCCTACAGCCAGCAGGACCACCTGCTCTCGCTGCAGACGCACGGGATCAGCGCGGCGACCGCCGGGCGCGACGGCGTCTTCGCCGGGATCGTGCTGGGCGGCGCCGACAGGCTGCAGTTCCACCGCTGGGTGATGGAGCTGCTGCTCCAGCTCGCCAGCGACAAGGGAGGCTACGGGACCGCGCTCGCCTACGCCAACCAGGAGTTCGCGCCCTTCACGATCGTCGGCCAGCTGCTGGCCCTCGACTACCACGACACCTGGCCGACGCCGGGCCCCCTGATGTCCCCGGCGCCGCGCCTCCCGGGTTCGTTCGTCCTCTCCAAGTCTCTCCTGCAGGCCCACCTCGACGTGGTCCGCTACCTCTACGGCGCGCCCCTGGAGGCCGGTCTGTTCGCCGATGACGACGATGAGCCGAACGACCCGACGCATCTGATCAAGCACCGCCGCGCCGTCGGCCCGTTCGTCTCCGCGACGTACGCGGGGATCGAGAGCACGCCTTACAGCGGTGTCCGGCGCGCGCTGATCCTCAATCCGTCGGTGAACGTCTTCCCGGGCGCCTGGAACTCCGCCGGCGCGATGGTGACCGACACCCGGCTCGCGGCCGACGTCGTCCTCCCGCTGCCGCTGTCGCGCCGCCACACGCTGTCGCTCCATCTCGTGGGGCGCGACCTCTCCGGGCTGCCCCCGGGCGAGCGCTGGCTGCAGGTCGGCGGCGGCATCACGGCGCTCGCGGTGAGCCGCCACCCCGATCGACCGGTCCCACCCGAGGTGACGATCGATTCGCTCCCCGGGGTGCACTTCCTCGAGCCCCTGCGGGGGTACGAGGACTACCCGATCGCCACCGATCGGATCTTCGTCGCCCAGGCCGCCTACCTCTACCCGCTGATCATCGACCGGGGGACCGCCTCGACGCTCTGGGCGCTCCCCTCGACCTTCCTCCGCCAGATCGACTTCGAGCTGTTCGGCAGCGCCGCCACCGACGCCCACGGGGGCCCGCCGCACGCCGCGGGCGGCACGGCCCTGACGCTGGAGCTGGCCGTCTGGCACATCCCGCTGAACCTGACCTACCAGCTCGCCCGCCGGGTCGAGGACGACCGGGCCCTGGTGCAGATCCTGGCGCTCGGCCAGTGACGGGACTGCCAGGAGATTCTTGAGCCGTGACCGATCGATGGGCGCACCTCAGTGCTGGGCCATGAAAGCGCACCCCAGCCGGAGACTTGCTTGGGTCGTCCTGGTGGCGGGTCTGGCCGGATGCGGTAGCGGTGGGAGCCCCGCGCGTGACGGTGGCGGCGGGACCCACGGCGGAGCCGGCTCGGGCGGCGGCGGCGGGAGCGGAGGCGGCGGGACCGGCGGCGCCGGAGGCGCGGGCGGTGCGCCTGCCGCGCATGCCGTTCAATCGCACTCCGGGTCGCTGGAAATTTCCCCCGACGGGCGGCAGCTCTACGTCGTCCACCCGGACGCGGACAGCGTCAGCGTCATCGACGTGGGGACGCGCACGATCGCGCAGCAGATCCTGCTCGCCGCGGCGCCGCCGGCGATCGACGCCAGCGGTCGCTACACGCCGGCCGTGGGGCCGCGCGCGCTGGCGCACGACTCGACCGGAACCCGGCTCTACGTCACCGGCCAGTGGTCGAGCTCCGTTTACGCGATCGACGTCGCCTCTGGCGCAGTCACCCCCTCGGCCGCCGTCTGCTCGGAGCCGCTCGGCGTGCTGGTGAGCGGCGACGACGCGCGCCTCTTCGTGGCCTGCGCACAGGATGACGAGGTGGTCGAGCTCGCGGCCGCCGATCTGAGCGTCGTCGCGCGCGCCACCTGCCCGCGCAAGCCCTGGGCTCTCGCCTGGGCGGCCGACGGCACCACGCTGCTGGCGACGCACCTGCTCGGCCCGGGCGTGAGCCGGTTCGCCACGGCGCCGCTGTCGCTCACCGGCACCTGGCCGCTGGCGGACGGACCGCCGACGGGCGACCAGACCGAGCCGCACGGGCCCGTGCGCGGCATCTACGACGCCGCCATCCGCCCCGGCAGCTCCGAGCTCTGGGTGGCGCACCTCATGCTGGGGATCGACACCCCGCAGCCGGCGCTCGACTTCAAGAGCACCGTCTTCCCGGCGCTGTCGATCTTCGACACCGCCGGGACCGAGCAGGCGCGCCTGTCGGTGCAGACCAACCCGGGCGACGGCGGCGCGTTCGGCGACGTCGTCTCGGGCCCGCGCGCCCTCGCCTTCTCCGACGACGGCGGGCTGGCGTTCGTCGCCGACGCCGACAGCGAGGACGTGCTGGTGATCGACACCGCGGCGCGCGTCGAGCGGCAGCTGGTCCGGCCGCTCCCCGGCCACCTGCCCGAGGGGATCGTCTGGTCGAACGGCGAGCTCTACGTGGAGGAGCGCAACAGCGAGGACATCGCCGCCTTCAAGGTCGCGAAGACCAGCTCGACGACGGGCTCGACTGTCGCCGTCACCGCCGACGGCGCGCCCATCCCGACGCTGTCGACCGACCCGATGCCGGCCCAGCTCCGCCTCGGGCAGAAGCTGTTCTTCTCGGCGAACAGCGACGACGTCCCGCTGACCCAGAATCACTGGGTCGCCTGCGCCAGCTGCCACGTCGAGGGGCGCAGCGACGCCGTCACCTGGAAGTTCGAGCAGGGACCGCGCGACACGCCGACCAACGCGGGGGGGCTCTCCGACACCGGGTTCCTCTTCCGGACCGCCGACCGCAACCAGGTGCAGGACTACTGGAAGACGATCGACGTCGAGCAGGGCGGCCACTTCAGCATCACCGACCCCACGCAGAAGACGCTGCTCGACGCGATCGCGGCCTTCGTCAACGACGCGCTGCCGGCGCCGGTGCCGCCGTCGAGCGACGCCACCCACACGATGCGCGGCAGCGCGCTCAGCGCTCTGCGCGCCCAGGGCGCGACGCTGTTCTCGAGCCTCGGTTGCGGAACCTGCCACAGCGGACCGGCCAAGACCGATTCGGGCGCCGACAACCCGGCGCTCGATCTGACCGGCCCCATCGTCTCCACGGCGACCCCGGGCGGCGTCCTCCTCCACGACGTCGGGACCTGCGTGCTGACCGGCGACTTCCCCGACGCCGACCACGCCGACCTCGACGGCGACGCCCGCGGCGGCTGCGCGTTCGACACGCCCGCGCTGCGCGGCCTGACCGACTCGGCCCCCTACTTCCACGACGGCAGCGCGGCCACGCTCGACGACGTCCTGCACGCCATGCTCCAGGCCGCCGCCGGCGCCGGCGAGACGCCCGCCACCCTCTCGACCTCCCAGCAGACGGCCCTGGTCGAGTACCTGCGCAGCCTCTAGCCTAGGTGGAGCCGCGGCGGTGGCGCCGCATGAAGCTCGCCAGCAGCGCGACCATTGCCAGCCCGCCCAACGACGCCGCCGGATCGCCGGTGGCGTCGCACGAGCAGCCACTGCCGTTTTTCGCGCCCGTGGCGTCGCTGCCGCCGGTCCCGCTCGCCGTCGTTCCCCCGGCCCCGCCGGCCCCGACCGCGCCGCCCGTGCCCGCCGTCTTCGCGCCGCCCGTGCCCGCGGGTCCCGACGTTCCACCGGCGCCCGTCGTCGCCGTCGTGCCGCCGGCGCCGGTCGGGCTGACGCCGCCGTCGGTCGCGCCGCAGTTATTCGTCGAATAGCCGGAGCAGTCGACGACCTGCACGGTGTACGCGATCGGCGTGGCCATGTTGCCGGTGGTCGCGCCGCTGATCGTGACGGTGTAGTTGTGGCCGGCCTGCGAGGTCCAGCCATTGGGGACGATCCCCATCGCGTACTTGGCGCCGTACGAGGGGAGGTCGGCCGTCACGTTGACCGGCTGGTTCGTCGTTCCGTCCATGACGGTCGCCGTCGCCATGTTGAGGTTGATGCTGTCGCTCTGCAGACTCCAGCCCGACTTGTCGAGCGCGGTCGCGGTGAACGCCTGCAGCGGCACCGGACCGCCCGGCGGCCAGCCGACGTAGGGGACCTTGGCGTTCCCCATCCCGCCGACCTGGTAGAAGCAGGAGGCGGTCTTCGTGCGGCCGCCGGTCCCCACCGACCCGAACCCGACCGGGCCGAGCGAGTTGGCCAGGATCCAGGTGCGATGCCCGTAGTTCAGGCCGGTGGCGTTGTCGCTGTCGTCCATGTAGAGGTCGATGGAGCCGACCGACTGGCCGCTGCTGATGCTGCTGCGGTTCGAGGCGGCCGCGCCGGTCGCGTTGTAACAGGTGTCCGTGGTGGCCGGGGTGTGCGAGAGGCCGTTGGCCGCCTGGATGATCGCGCAGTCCTGCGCGTCGGTGTCGAACGTCGGATCCTCCGTCACCTCCGGCATCCCGGTCAGGAAGCGATAGAGGTTCACCAGCTTGAGCGAGTTCGGCCGCCCCGGCGGCAGCAGGTCGCCCGGGTCGCAGGTCGTCACGTCGCCGGTCGATACCCCTTCCGACATGTCCGCGCGATCGCAGACCCAGCGCTGGCAGACCTCGGCGGCGGTGTTGGCCGCGCCGGCCGCGCCGTCGAACGCGAGCCACGCCGCGATGAGCGCGCTTGCGCGAACCGTGCGCTGCGGCCTCACGACCGGCGCCGCCCGCGCGCCCAGACGGTGGCGACCACGAACGCGAAGATGAACACGAATCCCGGCGTGGGGTTTCCGCCGCCGGCATCGCACGAGCATCCCGACGACGACGAACCGCCGGCGGCCGCGGTGGTCGCCCAGAGCAGCAAGATGCCCGCGATCGACCGGGCCGCCAGCCGGACGGTGACGCGCATCCTCATCGGACGTAAGTGGCGGAACGAGCCGCCTTCAGCTCACAAAAGCGATCGCCGGATCAGTTGCAAGGCAGGACGCGGAGGATCTTGATCTTCGTGCCGGTGCTGCCCGGCGCGGGGTACGCGACCGAGCCGTCGGGAAAGGCGCGGAAATCCTGATATCGACTGCCGAGCACGTTGGGCGACAACATGAGCGGCCCGGCCGACGTGGCTGTCGAACCGGCCGGCGCGGCCCCCGTGGTGCTGTCCAGGACCTGGATGTACATCTGGCGGTTCTTGTCGCCCTGCGACAAATCGCCGGTCGCGGTCGACTCCTCCCAGGCGGCGAGGACCTGCGACGTTCCGTAGGCGGCCAGGTGCGGCGCCCGATCGTTCTCGGTGTCGCTCACCAGCATGAGGTCCTTGTCGGGCGTCAGCATGCTGGTGCTGGCGATGTGCAGCAGGTGGATATCGGCCAGGCCATTGGAGTTGGGGGTCTGTCCCGTGCGGATGTCGCTGGTGATGATCCAGTTGCCGCCGCCGCCCGCCATCAGCACGTTGCCGAGGTCGGAGTAGTTGAGGTCGACCGGATCGATCGCCGACGCGTTCGGCGCCAGCGCGATCTTTCCCGACTTGCTGCCGGTCGGCGCGTCGTTCTTGCACACCGGAATGAACTTCTTGGCCACCGAGTCGTAGATGACGCGCTCGTAGCCGCTGTGGCTGCAGCCGATGCCGAAGCCCGGCGTGGTCTGGAGCGCGCCGGCGCCGCTCACCACCTTCATCCGATCGCCCTGGTGGATGTTGATCCCGGTGGTGAGCGTGCTCGACCCGACGCAGGACTGACTGACCGAGATGGCGATGCCGAAATAGCCGGCGTAGTTCGCGCCGTCGAAGGCGATGCGTCCGTTGTGGGCGTACTCCGACCAGACGAAGGTGATGTCCCCGGTTTGCGTCGCGCTCGTCATGTACGCCGGCTGCGACGCGGTCGTGTCGGTCAGCTTGGTGGCCCAGGTCTCGGTCGTGCCGTCGAAGCGGACCAGGTACATGTCGTAGCAAGAGGCTGCGGTCGGGTAGTTGGCCACCAGGCCACAGAGGTTGTTGATGTTGCCGCAGTTGTTGCCGGCGGTGGAGCCCATCGCCGTGCGGCTGATGAGCATCACCCCGCCGTTCGCATCGGCGTAGAGGTCCTGGAAGTCGTACCCGGGGAGGGACACGGCGGTCCCGGTCACCTGGTCGCTCGCGTCCAGGGTGACGACGTGGACGGTGCTGTCCCCTTTCCCCAGGAACGCCAGGCGCGCGCCGCCGCCCGGGATCGGGGAGATCGCCAGCGGCGTCAGCCCGAGCGCGGCGCCGTTGTTGTCGACCTCGTTGTAGGCGTAACTCGCGCCCACGTCGATCTCGGTGACGCGCACCCGACTCGACAGCGCGGAGGTGCAAGCGGCCGGCGTCCCGCCGGTTCCGGTCACGCCCGTCGATCCACCTTGCGCGCTGGTCCCCCCGCTGCCGGTGGCCCCGCCCGTGGCCGGTGAGCCGCCCTGGCCGGTCGCACCGCCGGTGGCGCGGGTGCCGCCGCTCCCGGTGGTGCCGCCCGTCGATCCACCCTGGCCGGTGGTGCCCGCCGATCCCGACGAGCCGCCTTGGGCCGACGCGCCGCCCGTGCCGGGCGTCCCTCCGGTGCTCACCGCCCCGCCTGTGCCCGAGCTCCCGCCTTTGCCGGTCGTTCCGCCGGTCGCCGCCTGTCCGCCCTGGCCGGTGGCTCCGCCCTTGGCGGTGCCCGTCGACCCACCTTGAGCGCTGGCGCCTCCGGTCCCGGGGGTGACCGACTCCGACTGAGCGCAGGCCGAGAGCCAGAGGGCGACCGCGGCTAGATAGAGGGCTCGACGCATGGGGTGACCTCCCAGGCCGAAGTGCCGGCAGCGCCTCTTCGGGGGTCACAAAAAGTGCGGCTCCCGGTCAGGAGCTGGCGGAGAGCCCGCTGGCCCCGGCCTGGGCGGCGTCCTTGCCGGCGGCGCCGGCCTTGCGGTCGCGCGCGCGTTCCATGGCGCCGGCCAGATCCTCGACGCTGACCGGCTTGACGACGTGCTCGTCGAACCCGGCCTCGAAGGCCCGCGCGCGATCGTCGGGCTGCCCGTAGCCGGTCATGGCGATCAGCGCCAGGGCGCCGCCCAGCCGCGCCCGCGCGCGTCGCGCCAGCTCGTAGCCGTCGAACCCGGGCAGCCCGACGTCGATGAGCACGACGTCCGGGACCTCGGAGAGGATCCGCGTCAGCCCCTGCGGCCCGTCGCCGGCGCAGCTGACCCGGTAGCCGTCCATGACCAGCAGCTCGGTCAACGCCTCGCGGATGTCGAGGTTGTCCTCGACGAGGACGATCCGGACGGCAGGCTCGCCGCCGTCGGGCCCGCGCTCGGCCACGAGCGGGATCGCGTTCGACGCCGCGCCGAGCGGCAGCCGGACGCGGAACTCGCTCCCCTTCCCCGCCCCCGCGCTGCGCGCCTCGACCGTACCACCGTGCATGCCGACCAGCGCCCGGACCAGCGTCAGACCCAACCCCAACCCGCCCTTGGAGCGGTCGAGCCCGGTCGGCGCCTGGCAAAAGAGCTCGAAGATCGACTCGATGTGCTCGGGCGGGATCCCCACGCCCGTGTCGCGGACGATGAGCAGCGCCTCGCCGCTCTCCGCCTGCACCTCGATCTCCACCCGTCCGCCGCGCGGCGTGTACTTGACGGCGTTGGTCAAGAGGTTGCTCGCCACCTGCTCGAGGCGGACCACGTCGCCGTCGACCGGCACGGCCGCCTCGCAGGATCGGCGCTCGAGCGACACGCCGTGCGCGTCGGCCATCGTCTGCAGCGACTCCACACAGCGCCCGACGAGCGACACCAGCTCGGTCGGTTCCTTGCGCAGGATGACCTTGCCCGAGGTCACCCGCGAGACGTCGAGCAGATCGTCGACCAGCCGGTTGAGGTGCGTGGTCTGCCGCTCGATCGTCTCGGCGTGCTTGGCCACCCACCCGTCCTGCACGTTGCGGCGGACGATGAGGTCGGTGGCGAAGCGCACCGCCGAGAGCGGGTTGCGCAGCTCGTGGCCCAGCATGGCCAAGAACTGATCGCGTGACTCGATCGCCCGTCGCGCCTCGTACTGCCGCTGGCGCGCGCGCAGCGCCGCCCGGAGCGCCGCCAGGAAGGTGCGCCGCTGCACCGGTCGGTCCACGAACGAGACGTTCCCCGCGTCCTGCAGCTCGCCGAGCGTGCGCAGCCGCAGCTCGCCCGGCAGAGCGCCGAACACCACGATCGGCAGATCCGACCAGGGGGGCTGCGCCCGCAGGAGATCGCTCAAGATCTGGACCCGGCCGGCCGTCAGCTCCTCCTCGGTGATGAGGACCGCGCCGATGCCGTCGGCGACCTGCCGGGTCAGCGAATCGAAGTCACCGCAGGCGATTGGCTCGATCGCCTCCGCGGACAGCAGCTCGCACGCCAGGACCGCGTCGCGCCCGACCGGGGCGAACACGGCGACCGCCAGCGAGTCGAAGCGCGCCGCGATCACCCTTCCAGGTCCGTCCCGGGCTTTCTGGTCGGATCGTCGGACATGAGCGTTCGGGTGCCGCCCGTGTAGCTCGGGACGCCCGTCAGAATCCCCCTGAAACCCGTGAGGGGGTCCCCGACGCTGATCCCTCGAGGCGGGCCCATGCGGTACTCCCGGATCGTCTCTTCGTGGACGCCGCTCCTCTTCTTGACGACCGAGATCGCCTTGCGCACCGCCCCCTCGGCTTCGAAATAGCGCAACATCACCACCGTGTCGGCCAAGTAGCTGACGTCGATCGGCGTCGTCATCGCCGGCCCGAGGATCCCGTGCTGCGCCATGATGAGGAACGTCGATATCCCCCGCTGGCCGAGCGCGGACAGGAGCTCGTGCAGCTGTAACGCCAGCGCGCGCTCCTCGGGCATGGCGTTGAGGTACCCGTTCAGGCTGTCGATCACGATGACCCGGGTCCGTTCCTCGCCGGCCGCGCGGTCGACGGAGGCGACGAACTCGCCCGGCCCCATCTCGGCTGGATCGACTTGCTTGAGGCTGAGACGTCCGGCCTCGATCGCCCCCTCGAGGCCGAGGCCGAGGCCGCGCGCCCGCAGGAGCAACGTCTGGATCCGTTCATCGAAGGCGAACAGCGCGACGTGCTCGCCGCGCTCGACCGCCGACAGGGCGTACCGGAGGGCCAGCGACGACTTACCCGAGCCGGCAGGGCCGATGACCAGCGTGGCCGTCCCCCGATCGACGCCGCCCCCGAGCAACGCGTCCAGCTCGGGGACGCCGCTCGGCAGCACCGCGTGCTCGAATCGATGCGAGCGCTCGGCGGCGACCAGGCGCGGGAAAACCCGCAGGCCGCCTGCGACGATCGACAGCTCGTGGTACCCGCCGCGCGGCTCCAGCCCGCGCATCTTCACCACCCGCAACCGCCGCCGCTCCTTGCCATACGACGACGCCGTCTGCTCGAGCTGCACCACGCCGTGGACGATGCTCTGGAGCTGCCGATCGTCTTCGGGCGCCGTGCGATCGTCGAGGAAGAGCACCGTACACTGCCGTCCCGCGAAGTATTGTTTGAGAAGCAGGATCTGGCGCCGGTAGCGCAAGGGATTGTGGGCCAGCAGACGCAGCTCGGACAGCGAGTCGAAGACGATGCGCGCCGCCTTGACCTGTTCGATCTCGGCGAGCAAGCGCTGCATCACCTCGCGCAGCTCGACCTCCGACGGTTCGAACAGGGTGTTCTCCGAGTCGCGCGAGAACTGCTGCTCGATCGACTGCATCTCGAACATGGTGATCTCGTCGAGCGTCCAGCCGTGCGAGCGCGCGACCGCCTCCAACTCGGCGCCGGTTTCGGAGAGGCTGATGTACATCCCGCTCTCCCCGCGACGGCGCCCCTCGAGCAGGAACTGCAGCCCCAGGGTCGTCTTCCCGGAACCCGGATCTCCCTGGATCAAATAGACGTGGTTGGTGGGGAAGCCGCCGCGCAGGATGTCGTCGAGACCGGCGATGCCTGTCGCTGCGGGCTGGTGGTCACCGAGGCTCATTCGTGGGGGTCCTCCGGGGCGAGCGGGGAGAAACGAAAAGAAATATGTGAGCCCCGCGCCGCCCGGCTAGACCCGACCTAAGGTATTCGATGATTTTTGTCGTACGCCGTCAGACGACCCGCCGTCCCTGGATGACCCGCACCAGCACCAGCACGATGGCGGCGACGAGCAAGAGGTGAATGAACCCACCCATCGTGAACGAGCTGACCAGCCCCAGCGCCCACAGCACGAGAAGAATGAGAGCAATGGTCCAAAGCATGGTTGCCTCCTCAAGGAAGAGGCGTTTCATGCGCCATGCCAATCGGTGATCCTCCCGAGCGTCCACTCTTCCTTTTCCGGGAAACGGGCGCGGGTGTTACGAAATCCGAACTTCGGGCCTCCGAGGTCGCCGTTCGGAAACGTTCCGCCGCCACGGATAGGCTGACGCGCCAGCGCGGATGGGCCCGGCACGCCGGCTGCACAGGCAAACCCGGCGAGATGAGCAACGAACTCAACAACGCGGCGAGCGAATTCGCGCCCGGCACGATCCTCCAGGGGACGTATCGGATCGCTGGACCGCTCGCCGAAGGCGGCTGCGGGGAAATCTACCTCGCCGATCACATGCGCCTTCCGGGTCGCGTCGCCATCAAGGTGCTTCACCGCGGTCTGCAACGGAACGCGGAGGTTCTCTCGCGGTTCCGCCAGGAAGCGGAGATCACCGCGACGCTGCGCCACCCGCACATCGTGCAGGTGCTGGACTTCAACGTCACGGATCAAGGATATCCGTTCCTGGTGATGGAGCTGCTCGAGGGGCAGCCGCTGGCGCGTCGGATCGTCGGCGGCCAGCCGCTGGCGCCGGCGGCGGCGGTCAACATCGTCGAGCAGATCGCCCAGGCCCTGCAGGCGGCGCACGCCCGCGGCATCGTCCACCGGGACCTCAAGCCGGACAACATCGTCCTGCTCTCGGCGGACGGCCTGCAGGACTTCGTCAAGGTGCTCGACTTCGGGATCTCGCAGGCGAGCTGGCGTCCGCGCCTGACCGACGGCGCCCAGGTGGCGGGCACGCCGCAGTACATGGCGCCCGAGCAGGCCTGCGGGCAGCGCGACGCCATCGATTCGCGCACCGATCAGTTCTCACTGGCGGCGATCGCTTACACGCTGCTCACCGGCCAGGAGCCGTTCGTCGCCGAGGACCCGATCGCCGTCCTCTATCAGGTCGTCCACGCCGACCCGGTCCCACCGGCGGCGCTGGTCCCGCGCCTCGGCGCTGCGGTCGACGCGGTCATCATGCGCGGGCTGTCGAAGAAGTCCGCCGATCGGTTCCCCAGCGTGCTGGAGTTCGCCGGCGCGCTCCGACAGGCGCTCGCCGGGACGCCCGCGACGACGAGCTCCGAGCCGGTGGAGATCGACGAGCCGCCGCCCGTGCGCACGCCGCCGCCCCTGCGCCTGTTCGAGCTCGAGCCCAAGACGCTGCCGTTCACGCGCACCGAGCCGCCGCTCGCGCCGGCCGGCCGGCCGACCCGCCGCCTCATCCGGCGGTTGCGCTGGCGCGTCGTCTACCGCACGCCGCGCCGGGTGGCGCTGCTGGCGATCGCGGCGGCGATGGCCTTCACTTGGTTCTCCCCCAGCGCGCGGGGAACCGCCGAGACGTTCTGGCGGCAGGCCCAGGCCCAGGCGCAGCGATTGGCCGGGCCGCCTCTGTCTCAGAGTCGGGACCCCTGAGAAGTTCCGGCCCCCCCGCCATTTCATGGCAGCGGCAGCGCCCGAATGACGATTCGACGGGGGCTCCGACGACATCGACGCTCGGCGAAGGGTAATCGGTTGCGCTCGGGGGCCGCACACTCTCTCCGACACTCTGTTTCGACGGCTGAGGTGCCGCGGGCCGCCCGAGCTCAGTGGTTACCTTTAGATCGTGGCCGGTCCAACTCAGCCTCGATCGCCCTCGGGCGAGCGGTTTCGCGTCTTCGCCGCGCGCGCGGCCGAGTACCTCGGCACCCCCCGGTCTTTCTTGGCGGCGGTGCTGCTGGTCCTCGTCTGGCTGGTCACCGGACCGGCGTTTCACTTCAGCAACGGCTGGCAGCTGGTCATCAACACCGGCACGACGGTGGTGACCTTCCTGATGGTCTTCGTCATCCAGACCACGCAGAACCGCGACGCCCGCGCCATTCACCTGAAGCTCGATGAGCTGATCCGGTCGAGCAAGGCCCGCGACGTGTTCGCCGATCTGGAGGACGCCACCGAGGAGGAGCTGGCCGCGTTCCAGCGCGAGTTCCGCAAGCTGCGCGTGAAGGGCGACGACGACGCAGAGCCGCCGCGCGGGCCGCGGATCAGATGACCCGCGAGCGTTGATTGCGGGACCCTGCGGCGTCCCGCAATCCCCACGCGACCTAGCGGCGGGCCGGCTGGCGACGGCGGCGCCGCGCGACGGAGAGGCCGAGGGCCGCCGCCAGGGCGAAGAGAGCCGTGAGGCTCGACCCGCTGCCCGGCGCCGTGGCGCACGAGCAACCGGCCGCGCCGGTCTCGCCCGTCGTCCCGCCCGTGCCCGTCTCGCCCGTCGTCCCGCCGGCGCCGGTCGA
>DATNDC010000093.1:0-23713 GCA_035607055.1 Polyangia bacterium | reverse complement strand
CCGGTCCGGGGCCAAGGACCACGGCCGGTTCAAGATCGGAATCGAACAGGAGAAGATCGGCGTTCGCGACGACGGACGGGCGGTCCCCTACGAGGGGGTCGGCGGGCTGGCCGAGCTGCTCGGGGACCTGGAGGGTCGCGGTTTTAGGGCCACCCGCGAGGACGGGCACGTCATCGCCCTGGCCCGCGAGGGCGATCGGATCACGATGGAGCCCGGCGGCCAGCTGGAGCTTTCGGGCGGGGCCCTCGCCACGGCCAGCACCTGCGCCGCGGCGCTCGACGCCCACGTGCGCGAGGTCGCGGAGGCGGCCGGGCCGCTGGGGATCCGCTTCATCGGGACGGGCATCCGTCCGTTCGGGACGCTCGAGGAGGTCACCTGGCTCCCCAAGCGGCGCTACGTGGTGATGCGGGACTACTTTCCGCGCCACGGGCGCGACAGCCTCCTCGCGCACCAGATGATGAAGCTGACCGCGACCGTGCAGGCCAACTTCGACTACGCGAGCGAGGCCGACGCGGCCGACAAGATCCGCACCGCCTACGGGATCACCTCGATCGTGACCGCGCTCTACGCCGCGTCGCCGATCGCCTTCGGCCGGCCGACCGGGCACAAGAGCTACCGCGCCGCGATCTGGCTGGAGACCGACGCCGATCGCTGCGGCCTGCTGCCGTTCGTCTTCCAGCCCGACTTCTGCTTTCGCGACTACGTCGCGTGGGCCCTCGACGTGCCGATGTTCTTCGTCGTTCGCGACGGCGTCTACCACCCCGCTGACAAGCTGACCTTCCGTCGCTTCATGGCCGAGGGCTGGCACGGGCAGCAGGCGACGATCGCCGACTGGGAGGTCCACCTGTCGACGCTGTTCCCGGAGGTGCGGCTCAAGCGCTACGTCGAGGTCCGAGGCGCCGACGCCGGGCCGATGCCGATGGCCCGCGCCCTGGGCGCTCTCTGGCGCGGCATCCTGGAAGACCCCGAGGCCCGCGCGGCGGCTTGGGCCTTGGTCGCCGACCACCCCTTCGAGGAGCGTGAGGCGCTCCGGCGCGCGGTCCCGACCGCCGGACTGGCGGCGCGGTTCGGGAAGCGCTCCGTGCGTGAGCTGGCGGTCGAGCTCTGCCGGATGGCAGCCGCCGGCCTCCAACGCTTGCCCGGAGGCGCCGCCGACGCCCAGCTCCTAGAGGCGCCGCGGGCGTACGCCGCGGCCGGCCGCTCGCCGGCCGACGACTTCCTCGACGACTTCGAGGCCTTGGGCGGCGACCCCGCTGGCCTCGTGCGCCGCTGGGAGCTCCGCCCGGGCCCGGGCCCCGCGGCCTCGCCGTCGCCTTCGGCTCCGGCCTCGGCCGCGGGGCCCTGATCTCCCCTCCCGGGCCCCGCCTCCTTGGCGCCGCCGCCTCGGCGCCCTCGGCCGGCGCTCGCCACGCGTGAACCCCGAGCGGTGCGGGATCGAAGGTCGCCCGCTCGCCCATCCGCTCCGGTCCGCACCGGGCTTTTTGCGGCGCGTGGGCTGCCTTTCAATTCGGGAGCGCAGCCCACGCGCCGCAAAAAGCTTCGTGCGGACCAGAGCGGGCGAGCGAACGGGCGACCTCCGATCCGCACGAAGCGTGGTTCACGTGCGTCGAAAAGGCCGGTAGCGAAGCCGAAGGCCAAAGGGAGGCCGAGCGGCCGAGGCCGGCGCCGAAGGCGACGGCCAGGCCGCGAGGCCGCGAGGCGCGCGGCCGGGACGCGAGGCCCGGTGTTAGATGGCCTCGGCCGCGGACTTGAGCCCGGGACCGACGGAAGGCGACGTGGGCGCTCCGGTGCGGAGGTACCGCGAGGCCATCTCGAACTCGAAGAAGGAGAACATGCGCGTCTCCAGCACCTTCTGCCAGAGCTGGTGCGCGTCGTCCGATTTCCCCTCTTCGAGCCGGTGCATCGCTTCGTAGAAGTAGATCTCCGCGCGCTTCCCCGGCGTGTCGGCCGCGGCGAGCGCTTGCTCGTAGGAGAGCTTGCCGACGGCCCAGGCGCCGAGCAGCCGGGACCAGGCGGAGCCGCGGTGGGGGCGAAGCTCGGGGTGGCGCTCGTCGAGCGACCGGAGGTAGGCCTCGGCCTTCGGATCGGGGACCTTGTTCGTCCGGCGGCTGAGGTCGAGCACCCACAGCGAGGTGTAGATTTTCACGTACTCGGAGACGGCGCGTCCCGGGCGGGCGAGGCCACGGTGATAGACGCTCAGGGCGGCGTCGGTCTCGCCCGCCTGAACGAGGAAGGCGACGATGTCGATGTAGGACTGGTCGCGGTCGTCGTCGGCCTCGATGGCGTCGTCGAAGCGCTGCAGCGCCTCGCCGCGCCGGCCGAGGAGGTAGAGTACCTTGCCGACCTCGACGGTCGCCTCGGCCGCCTCGGTCACGTTCTTGCGCCGCAGGTGCTCGATCATCAGGCGCTCCCAGCCGATGAGCGAGCCGCGCCAGGCGGCCGCCGCGGCCTCGCGATCGCCGGCGGCGTCGAAGGTGTCACCGAGGAGCCGGTCGAGCCGGGCGCGCCCCTCGACCGAGCCGATGGTGTCCTGCGCCGCGCCTTTGGCGCGCAGGGCGTCGATTCCTTCGCGCACGATGCGGGTGGCGCGCGCGGGGTCGCCGCGCTTGAGCGCCAGGTTGGCGAGCTCCACCGTCACCTCCGCGGTCGGCTCGCCCTCGTCGCGCGCGCGGAGAAACAGAGGCTCGGCGCGATCGATGAGGCCGGCGTTGACGTAGCTGCGCGCCAGCTCGAAGTCGATGTCGGCGTCGCGCACCTTCATCTCGGTGCCGGCGAAGCGGCGCTTGGTCTCCTCGAAGCGGCGCTTGAGATCGTCGGCCTCGGCGTAGGCCGGCGTGTCGCGTTCGGGATCGAGCCGCAGCCGGAGCCGCACGAAGTAGAGCTCGACCAGCTCCGCTGAGATCTTCCCCGTCAGCTCTCGCGCGCCGGGGTTGGTCTCCAGCACCGCCTCCGCCTCCTCGAGCCGCCGGATGGCGAGGAAATAGGAGGAGAGGAGCCGCGCCACGTGCGCCGAGAGGATCAAGAGCTCCGGATCGGAGGGGTGGGCGCTGAGGCCCGCCTCGAGCACCCGGAAGGCGACCACGGGATCGGGCGCCTCGCTGGCGGTCCCGCCCAAAAAGTCGACCCGCGGCAAGAAGCGGCGCGCGAGCGCCAGATAGTCGGCGGTGGGCGCCTGCGGCTTGGCCGCCGCGACGAGCAGGGCGCGCAGCTCGGGATCGTCGCCGTCGCCGCCGGCCATGGCGGCCGTCCGGGTGGCGGCGTCGGCGATGCGCCCGGCGCGCAGGTAAGCGCCCGCCATGCTGGTCACCGCGCGCTGCATCTCGTCGCCGTGCGCGAGCAGGAGCTCGCCCAGCGCGCGCCGGGCGGAGTCGCCCGTCGGCGGATGGTGCAGCGCCGAGGAGAAACGCTTTTGCCGCGCCAGATAGAGCGCGTCGAGGCGCGTGACGACCGCCGGGGCGGGCCAATCGCCGATGGCGCTCTCCAGCGCGTCGATGGCGGTCCCGCCGTGGTGGATGCCGCCGCCGCCCATTCCGCCTTCGTCGAAGCTGCTCTCCTCGTCGGTCCAGCGCACCACCTGGTCGAGGCGATCGGTCCAGTCGCGATTCTCCGGCGCCAGCGTGACCAGCGCCGCCAGCGCCAGCACCGCCTGCTGGTCGCCCCCGCGCGGAGAATAGAGCGCCAGCGTCAGCTCCGCCGCCGGCTGGAGCAGCTGCCGCTCCTCGGCGTCGATCTTGGGCGGCGCGGTCCAGAGCTCCGCGGGATCGAAGAGCCCGAGCGCGTCGCGCAACGAGGAGAAGACCGTGTCGTAGACGTCGTCGCTCTCCAGCTCGCGCGTCTGCCGCCGCACGTCGTCCGGCTTGAGCGCCCGCACCGGATCGAGCAGGTAGTGCAGGAGCTTGGCGCGCAGGGCGACCCGCTCCGGGGCACCGAGCGGGAGCGCCTGAAACACCAGCCGCGCTTCCAGGAAGTCGTCCTCGTAGGCGATGGGGCCGATGCGGGAGGCCTCGCCGGCCAGCGCCCTCTCCGGTCCGGCGGGGGCGGGGACGCCGTGGTGCGCGCAGCCGACCGCGCCTCCCACAGCCAGAACCAAGGCGAGAGCCCCGGCCACGGCCGAGGGAGGAGGTCGCGACATTGGCTCTAGTTTAATGCGCCGCCTCGCCGGTGGTACGCTTTTCGTCGTGTGGCAGCCGCGCCGGCCAGGGGAGGGGCCGCTCGTCCTCGCGCACCGGGGAGCGAGCGCGCTCGAGACCGAGAACACGGTGGCCGCCTTTCGGCGCGCCCGGATCGACGGCGCCGACGGCGTCGAGCTGGACGTCCTTTTGTGCGCGACCGGCGAGGTGATGGTGTTCCACGACGACGATCTGCGACGCCTCGGGGGGCGGCCCGAGCGGGTCGCCGATCTGCCCTACCGGACGCTGCGCGAGGTCCAGCTGCCGCGCGGGACGACCATCCCCACGCTCGAGGAGGCGCTGGAAGCTGCGGGCCCCCGGCTCCTGGTCAACGTCGAGCTGAAGGCGAACAACCTCGGTTTCGGCCCGACCGCCGCGCTGGTCGAGGCGGTGGCCGGCGTGATCGCGCGGACGGAGAGCGCCCGGCGCGTGCTGGTCTCCTCGTTCAACCCCTGGGCGGTGCACCTGTGGACCCGGCGGGTGCCCGAGGTGCGCGCGGCGATGCTGCTCGAGCGGGCGTCGATGCTGCCGCTGCGGCGCGCCTGGTTGGCCCCTTGGGTGCGGCCGTTCGCGCTCCACCCCGAGCTCGGGCTCTGCAGCGCCGGCCGCGTCGCCGCCTGGCACCGCCGGGGCTACCAGGTGAACGTCTGGACCGTCGACGATCCGGCGGCGCTGCGCGCGTGTCGCCGGATGGGCGTCGACGGCGTCATCACGAACGACCCCGCTCGCTCCCGGGCGGCTCTGGCTTCCGCTTGAGGATCGCGTGCGTCGCCGTGGCGATCGCCAGCACGGCGCCGTGGTCGTCGGTGGCCTCGGCTTCCACCACCGCCAGCCGCTTGCCGCACTTGCGGACCTCCGCGCGCGCCGTGATCCGGCCTTCCCGGATCGGCTCGAGGAAGTGGACGCTCATCTGAGCGGCGGCGTTGAAGGCACCGTCGGGGGCCACCAGCGCCGCCACCGCGTGGCCCATCGCCGTGTCGAGCAGCGCCATCACCACGCCGCCGTGCAGAACGCCGTGCGGGTTGAAGTGCTCGCGCTTGACCTCGTACTCCCAGGTCGCCGAGCCGGGCGCCGCCTGCCGCGGCACGAACCCCAGCGGTCCCATCGGCACGCCCGAGGTCGGGCCCGTCACGCCGGCACCGCCACCCCGGCCAGGAACAGGCCGGCGTAGATCTTGGGGTCGACGGCCAGGCCGTCGGCGGCGCGGGCGGCCAGAAAAGCGCGCAGGCCGCCGAGCGGCACGGGGTGAACGACGATCGACTCACTGGCGTCGCCTCCTCCGGGGCCGACCTGGGTCAGCCCCCGGGCGTGGAAGAAGGAGACCACCTCGTCGCTCACGCCGACGGCGATCGGCCCGGCGCCGACCGGCAGCATCTCGCGCGCGGAGAACCCCGTCTCCTCGGCGAGCTCGCGGGAGGCCGCGACGGGCAGCGTCTCGCCGGCCTCGACGTCCCCCACCAGACCGGCGGGGAGCTCGATGACCCGGTTGCGCACGGCGGGGCGCCACTGCTCCACCAGCAGGAGCCGCTCGTCGTCCGTGATCGCCACGATGACCACGATACCCGTGATGTTCGAGCGGATCACGTACTCCCAGCCGTTGTCGTTCACGAACGTCAGGTAACGGCCGCTGGCCACCACGCGTGCCCCCGCGGGGAGCGCCGGCGATTTCGAGCTCTCACTCACGGCGGCAGCGTAGCATCGATCCGGAACGCCTGGGCGGGGCGGGCCTCCGCATCAGTAGCCGTCGTAGGGGACGACGTCGATCGCGCTCTCCTCGATCTTCGCCTCGGTGAGCCGCTTCTTCATCGTCGGCGCGGAGGCGACCATGGTGATCGCCAGATCGCGGGCGTGGATGTGGCGCTTGATGGCGGCGTTGACCTCGGCGGGCGACACGGCGGCCACCCGCGCGGCGAAGGTGTCCACGAAGTCGGGCGGCAGCCCGGCGATCTCGGCGGAGACGCGGGCGCCGAGGCGCTGCTCGGGGACGTCCATGTCGGCGTCGTGCGAGCCGGCCAGGAAACGCTGGAAGAAGGCGACCTGGTCCGGCGTGAGCCCCTTGTCCATCAGCGCCACGTAGAGCTTGAGCACCAGCTTCAGCATGGGGACCGTCTTGTCGGTTCCCGAGAAGACCCACCCCATCGTGGCGCCGGCGCCGCGTCGCTCCTCGAGCAAGAGGTAGGCGCCGTAGGCGAGACCGCGCTTGCGGCGGACCTCGTCCATCAAGGTCGAGCTCATGGCGCGGCCGCCGAAGGCCGCCACGGCGATCTGCAGCGCGACGTAATCGGGGTCCGCGGCGCGCAGCGTGGGGTGGCCGAACATGAGCTGCGTCTGCTGGCGCTCGGGCTTGTCGACGAGTTGGATGCGCCACCCCGTGAGCGAGACGGGCGTGCGCAGCTCGAGGGCGTTGGGCGGGGGAGGCGGCGCCGCCGACAGGCTGCGGAAGGTCTTCTCCAGCGCCTGGGGGAGGGCGTCCGGATCGACGTCACCGGTGAAGGCGAAGATCAGGTTCTTGCCGCCGAAGTGGCGGCGGAAGTGGGCCGCGGTCTCGGAGGCGGTGGCGGCGTCGAGCGACGCCTTCAGCCCGTCGACGGGGTGGCCGTAGGGGTGGTCGCCGTAGACGTTGCGCATGAAGAACCGCCCGCAGAGGAGGCGGTCGTCGTTGCGGGACTCGTCGATCTGGGCCTCGACCTCCTGCCGCGTGCGTGCGAACTCCGCGGGCGAGAAAGCCGGGCGGATCAGGATGTCGGCCACGAGCGCCAGGTAGGCGTCCAGGTTGCGGGCCAGCACCTCCCCTTCGAAGCGGGTGACGTCTTGCTCGGTGCGGACCTCCAGCGTCCCGCCGAGGGCGTCGAGCGCCTCGTCCAGCTCGGCGCGCGTGCGCCCGCCCGCGCCGTGGCGCGCCCACTCGGCCGCCAGGTTGGTCAGCCCCTCGCGGTGGCGTGGATCGGCCGCCGACCCGGAGCGCGAGGCGACGATGACGTGGACCAGCGGCACGCTGTGATCGTCCTCGACGATGAGCAGCGAGCCCGCGGGCCCGGGCCGCCGGAGGACGGCGGGCGCGGCCCCCGGCGCGGCGGCCGGCGGCACGCCGACCATCAGCGCCGCCGAGACGAGCGCCCCCACGCCGCTCACGGCTCGGTCGCTCCGTGGTCGACGGGCGGCGCCTTGCCCGATGGGCGGGCGATCACCACCGAGCGCGCGCCGGTGCCGAGGTAGGTCGCGGCGGCCTTTTGCACGTCGGCGGGGGTCACCTGCGCGTACTCCGCACCGCGCGCGAGCAGCGCCCGGAAGTCGCCGGCCGCGATCTCGAACGCGCCCAGCGTCTCCGCGCGGCCGTGGCTCGACCCGAGCTGCTGCCAGAACTCGGCCTCCATCCGGGCCGCCGCCTTGCCGAGCTCGGCCGCGCTCACCGGGTGCGCCGCCAGATCGGCCGCCGTCTCGACCACCAGCCGCTCCGCCTCCTCGGCGGTGTGCCCCCGGGTCATCTGGATCCAGATCGCGTAGAGGCCGGGATCCCGCGTGGGCGCGATGTCGCCGTGGACCGACGAGGCCCACTGGCGGTCGACCACCAGCACGCGGTTGAGGCGCGACGACGGGCCGCCCGCCAGGAGCTCGTTCAAGACCTCGTAAGCCGCGCGGTCGGGCGCGCCCAGCGCGGGCGCCGGAAACCCGATCACCAGGCGGTCCGCGGGGACCGGGCGGGTGACCGTGGCCCGCACCTCGGCGGCGGGCGCGCGCTCCGGCTTGGCCTCGTCCTTGGGGAGGTGCTTCGAGGGGAGGAGCGCGCCGTATCCCTCGGCGATCGCCGCCAGCGCGGCCGCCTCGTCGATCTTCCCGGCCACGACCAGGACGGCGTTGTTGGGCGCGTAGTACTTCCGGTAGAAGGCGACCGCCCGCTCCTGGGTGATTGACTTGATGTCCTTCATCGAGCCGATGACCGGCCAGCGGTAGGGGTGCGTCTTGAAGGCCTGCTTGTACATCAGCTCGTCGAGCATCCCGTCGACGTTGTCCTCGACCGAGGCCAGGCGCTCCTCGGCCACCACGTCGCGCTCGTTCTCCACCTGCGCCTTGCGGAGATCGAGGTTGATCATGCGATCCGCCTCCAGCGTGATCGCCAGCGTCAGCTCCGCGGGCGGGATGTCGTCGACGTAGGCGGTGAAGTCGTAGTAGGTCATCGCGTTCGTGCTGCCGCCGACCGCGTCCATCTTGCTGTCGAAGGCGTTGGCCTCGGCGTTCTTCGTCTGCGTGAACATGAGGTGCTCGAACAGGTGCGCGAGGCCCGTCTCGCCGGCCGCCTCGTCCTCGTTGCGCGAGCCGACGCGGAACCAGGTCATGTAGCTGACCGAGGTGGCGCGCGGGTCGGGGAGCAGCACCACCTCGAGCCCGTTCGGCAGGCGCCACTTGCTGACGGTCAGCGTCCCCAGCGCCGCGCGCGCGATCTCCGTCGCCGGGGGGGCCGCGCCGGTCGTCCCGCCGCCGCGGCCGGTGACCGTCGGCGCGCCGCGGCGGGTGGCCGCGGCCGCGCAGCCGAGCAGCGCCAGCACCGAGAGCGCCGCCGTGTGTCCGCCGTTCATCATCGAGGGGGAGGTCTCAAAGCCGGAAGGTGAAGGTGAGCCCGAAGTCTTGCACGAAGCTGGTATATGTCCCGTTCGCCGTCGGTCGAGCCGTCCCATTGGCGCGCGACTGACAGGCCGGGTTGGCCAGATCGCCGTTCACGTAATTGTTGGCGCAGGTGGTGGCGTCCGTCGGATGGAAGATGGAATCGGTCACGGTCGTGCCGGGCATGATGGTAAGGCCGTAGCCGGCGCCGAGCCAGAACCTGCGGCCGAGGCGCAGCTCGGCCAGCACGACCGGCTCGATCTGGAGGCCGTCGACGGCGCCGGCGTTGAGGGCGTTCTCGTCGACGGCGCCGTTTTCGACGCGCAGCTCGGCGCCGACCCGCAGCCGCTCGCGGTACCAGTAGGCGACGCGTGCCCGCGTGTCGACCACGTCGTGAAACCCGCGGTAAAGAACGATCCGCTCGGGGAGCCCGTCGGCCTCCAGCGTGGGGCCGATGAGGCGGATGTCGATCTTGTCGTGCAGGTGCGTCCAGATCCAGCGCGCCATCACGTCGAGCTGCAAGCCGGGACCGAAGTGCCAGGTGACGCCGCCGATGACCACATCGGGCAATCGATAGCTGATGTCGCCGAACACGCACCGCGCCGATTGCCCGCCGCCGCAAGTCGCGAGGCCGCCGCCTTGGCGCGGCGGCAACGTCACCGTCGTCTGGTCGGCGGTCACCTCGACGTTGTTGACCTGGCTCGCGAGGGGGTGGCTCTGGTAGGAGAGGCCGAGCTCCAGGTTCTTGTGCCGGTAATAGATGCCGCCGCCCAGGGTCAGCGAGAACGAGGCGCTGCCGAGCCCCTGGCCGGAGTCGATGTTGTAGCGAGCGGCGGCGGCCGGGTTCTCGGCGTTGCAGGGGCCGGTGCCGCAGGTCACCGACGTCGGGCCGCCCGGCGCCGTGAGCGCGGTGTCCTCGGCGAAGCTCAGGCTGCCGGTCGAGAAGAGAAAACCCGACGAGAGCCCGACCCGGAAGTCGTTGCCGAACCGGATCGCCAGCGCGGGCACCAGCGCCAGGTTGCGCAGGTCCATGCTCAGCATCTGGTAGCGGGTCGGCTCGTTGCCGGTCGGCGAGGTGGGGAAGTGGATCTGCTCGAGGTACGGCATGTACGTGGCGAAGGCGAGGGTGAAGCGATCGCTGCCGTACCCGAGCGCCACGTAGGCGCCCGGGCCGGGCGGCCAGGTGAACGGCTGCCGGAAGTCGGTCGCCGTCGCCGAGCCGGTGGGGGTGGTGCCGGGGGTCATGCCGGTCATCTGGTTGATCGGCGCGCGCGAGACGGAGACCCTCGACCAGCGCGCCGTCCCCGCCACCATGAGCTGGAAGCCCCGCATGAGGCCCAGCGCCGCGGGGTTCCAGTAAATGGCGCCCAGATCGCCGGAAGTGGGCCCGCTGAACGACATCCCGGCCACGAACGGATCATCGATCGGGGTCGCGGCGGCGGTCCCGGCGGCGAGAATCAGGGCCAGCGCCGCGGCTCCCGCCAGCGCCCGCGCGTCGAGGCGGCTCCGGCGCTCACCGAAAGACATGAGGAGACGCGACGTTATCCGAAGGTCCCGAGCGCGGCAATGCCGTCGGCAATGCCTTGACGGTCCGCAACGAGCGTAGTTACATCCGCTCTATGGCCCGTACGCCGTCGCGGCACGGTCTCGGATCTGGGCCGCGTCCCCTGCATCGCCTCAGTCGGTGGACCTGGCTGCTGGCGCTGGTGATCCCGGTGGCCTGCTCGCGGGTGACCTCCGAGAACATCGCGCTCTGGAAGACGACCGAGAAGGGGCCGGACAAGCTGCACGAGGCGCTGGCCGACCACACGGTGCCGCCCAAGCTGCGCGCCGAGGCGGCGGTGGCGCTGGTCGACATCGGGCGCTCGGGCGAGGTCGACACCGTGCTCGCCGCGGCGCCGGCCGACGATCGCGCCGAGATCGCCAAGTCCCTCGAGCCGGCGTACGAGGTGGCGATGAAGAGCAGCCAGGATCCGTCGCCGGACAAATCGCTCGCCTACCGCGACGCCCTCTTCTCGCTGCGGCAGGTGGCGCCGCCCGACGATCAGAAGCGGATCGACGCGGCGCTGCTTCCCGCGCTGGAGGCCGAGCTCGAGGCGGGCAAGGTGCGGCAGGGGGAGCACTCGCTGGACAAGATGCTGACCGCCATCGGCCCCGGCTCGGCCGACATGCTGGTCCGCGTCCTCGGCACGCCCGACGCGCCCTACGTCCAGGCGGCGGAGCTGCTGGGCAAGGTCGGCGAGGAGGGGGCGCGCGATCGCGGCGCCGCGGCGCTCGTCGCCCGGGCGCCCAAGATCAAGGCCCAGGCCAAGGACAAGGAGCACCCGGATCTCTTCCCCAAGGCGCTCGGCGCCCTGGGCGGACCGACGGCGGTGAAGTACCTCGAGACCGAGGTCACCGGCGGCCCAGGCAAGGAAGAAGAGGCGGTGCGCGCCACCCGCGCGCTCGGCGAGCGGCGCGACCCCACGGTGCTGCCGTTCGCGCTCAAGGTCGCCGCCGACGGCAAGGCCGACAAGGCGGTCCGCGACGAGATGTTCGGCGTCATCGGGACCATCGGCGGTCTGGAGGCCGAGAAGGGGCTCTTGTCGATCATCTCGTCCGACAAGGAAGAGATCGTCCGCTACCGCGCCTTCGAGGTCGAGCTGGACGCCCGCAAGGCAGAGGGGATCGTCCCGGCGCTGGAGGCGTTCCCCGCCAGCGCGAGCTACAAGAAGGTCGACGTGGACGATCTTCTGGTCAAGCTGATCGAGAAGATCGGCCCGCCCGCGCGTCCGGTGCTCGTGCAGGCGCTGGGCGCCCGGGCCCCCTTGACGCGGATGACCGCGGTGATGGCCCTGGCGCAGATCGGCAAGGCCCCCGACGCGGCCGCGCTGGAAAAACTGGCGTCCGACACCGCGCCCGTGAAAGGTTTCCCTGCGGGGGACACGGTCGGCAAGGAGGCCGCGCAGGCCGCGGAGATCGTGAAGAAGAGAACCTGATGGCGCTTCCCGGACGCAAGAGCCTTCGCCAATTTCAGTGTAACGACACGCTGTGGGTCACGTTCCGGCGCATGGCCGAGGACCAGGAGAAAGAGGTCGACGAGGTGATCTCGGAGGCGCTCGAGGCCTATGCGCAGCTCTCCGGGTACCAGACGGGGATCAACGCGCTCGAGGCGGAGGAGAGTCAGCCGGTGACGCCGCCCCCGCGGCAGCACCAGACGGCCTCGCGCCCGGTGGCGGCCCCGCCGCCGCCCCCGCCGCTTCCGGCCCCGCCCCGATCCCGGTTCGCGCGGGTCCCTCAGCCGGGCGGCGTCTCCATGTTCGAGAACGGCGCGACGCCGCCGCCCCATCCGCACGCCGGCGGGGCGCCGCTGGGCTTCGACGGGACGCCCGGGGTCCAGCCGCAGATCCCGGTTTATCTGGTGTTCGACAATCAAAAATACCGGATCGACAAGGACCAGTTCATCATTGGCCGGGGGACCAAGTCCTCTGATCTGCCGATCAAGGACGGCAACATCTCGCGTAAACATGCGGCGGTCATCCGACGGAATGGAACGTTCTTCATCAAGGACCTCGGATCGACCAACGGGATCGACTTCAAGGGAATGCGTATCGACAACAAGCGCATCGAAGAGGGGGACGTCTTCCACCTCTGCGACTACGAGCTCCGCTTCACCTTCAAACGCTGACTTGCTGGAGGCGCCGGTCGCCTCGCTTCCCGGCGCGGGGCCGGTGACCGCGGAGCGGCTGCGCGCGCGGGGCGTGGTCTCGGTGCGCGACCTCTTGCTGCGCTTGCCGCGCGGCTACGACGATCTGCGGCGGGCGACGTCGATCGGCGCGCTCGCCGGCGTCGCCGACGGAACGGTGGTCCTCGTGCGGGGGAGCGTCAAGCGCCTGCACGTCTTTCCGCGCCGGCTGCTCGACCTCTTCGTGGAGGACGACGGCGCCTCGCTCCGCGCCCGCTGGTTTCGCGTCCCGGGCGCCATGGCCAACTCCTTTCCCAAGGGCTCGGCGGTGGCGCTGGCCGGGGCGATCCGGACGGCGCCCGACGGGACGCGCGAGATGATCCAGCCGGCGGTGGTCACCGCCGCGCTGGCGGCGCGCGGCGACGGCGGGCTCGGCGTGCGCCCCCGCTACGGCGTGGTCCAGGGGGTCAAGGGTCGGGTGCTCGAGAAGATGCGCGGCGCGGCGCTGGCGCGGCTCGGCCCCGCCGCGCCGGGGGATCTCCTGCCCGGCTCCTCGCGCGCGCGGCTCGGCCTGCCGACGCTGGTCGAGGCGCTCGCGCGCCTACATGGGCCCGCCGACGAGGAGGCCCTGCACCCGGCGCTGCTGGCGCCGGCGCGGCGGCGGATCGCCATCGAAGGGGCGCTCGTCGCGCAGGCGGCGTTTCTCCTCCGCCGGGCGGCCGCGGGGCGAAGCGCGCTGGTCGTCTCCCCGGAGACCGCGGCGGCGGCGCGCGCGCGGTTGGTCGCGGCGCTCCCGTTCGCGCCGACCACCTCGCAGGCGCGCGCGCTCGACGCCGTCGCCGCCGATCTGGCGGGCGCGCGGCCGATGCGGCGCCTGCTCGTCGGCGACGTCGGCAGCGGGAAGACGGCGGTGGCGTTGGGCGCGGCGGCGCTGGTGGCCGCGGCCGGCGGCCAGACCTTGATGATGGTTCCCACCGAGGTCCTGGCCGAGCAGCAAGCGCGGGCGCTCGCGCCGGTCGCCGCGCGCACCGGGCTCCGGCTGGCGGCGCTGACCGGCGCCACCCCGGCGGCGGCGCGCGCCGAGATCCTCGCCGCCGCGGCCGCCGGGCGGACCGAGCTGCTGATCGGCACCCAGGCGCTCCTGGGCGCCGCGGCCGAGATGCGCTTCGCGCTGGCGATCGTCGACGAGCAGCACCGCTTCGGCGTCGTCCAGCGCGGCGCGCTGGCGCCGGCCGACGGCACGGGCCGGACGCCGCACCTCCTCTCCATGTCGGCGACCCCGATCCCGCGCACGCTGGCGCTGGCGCTGCACGGAGATCTCGACGCCTCCTTCCTCACCGAGCGGCCCGGCGGGCGGTCCGCCGCACCGGCCGTCGTCTGCGCCGGTCCGGACGCGCGTGCGGCGGCCTACGCCCGGCTCAGCGAGGCGCTGGCGGGCGGCGCGCAGGCGTTCGTGGTCTGTCCGGTCCGGCAGGAGGCCCGGCGGGCGGGCGCGGTCACGGCGCTGGCCGCGCACGCGCGCCTCCGCCGGCAGCTGGCGCCGGCGCGGGTGGGTCTCCTGCACGGCGCGCTCGGCGCGGCCGACAAGGAGGCGGCGCTGCGCGCGTTCGCCGAGGGGCGGACCGACGTGCTGGTGGCCACCACCGTCGTCGAGCTGGGCATCGACGTGCCGAACGCCGCGGTGATGATCGTCGAGGAGGCCGACCGGCTGGGCCTGGCGCAGCTGCACCAGCTGCGCGGGCGGGTGGGGCGGGGCGCGCGGCCCGGGATCTGCTTCCTGCTCGCCCGCGCGGGGCTCTCCCCGGAAGCGCCGGCGATGCGCCGGCTGGCTCTCTGTGCGGCCATCGACGACGGCTTTCGGTTGGCGGAGGCCGATCTCGCCCTGCGCGGGTTCGGCGATCTCTGGGGGACGGCGCAGGCGGGGGAAGGGGAGGGCGACGCCGCCCTCGGCGCGGCCGGGCTGGCCGAGCTCGCCGAGCTGGGCGCGCTCGCGCGTGCGGAGGTGGAGGCGATCCTGGCGGTGGATCCGGCGCTCGCCGAGGCCGCGCACGCGGCGCTCGGTCGAGCGGCGCGGGCGCGGGCGGCGACGCTCTACGCGGGCGAGGCCGGATGAGCGCGTCCCGCGAGGTGGCGCCACGCCCGGGGAGGCCCGCGCTGGCCTGGATCGGCGCCGGCATCCTCGGCGGGGCGCTGGCCGGGGCGCTCGACGCTGTCCTGGCCGTCGCCGGCGGGATCGGTGGTCTGTCCGGCGCCAAGGCTGTTCGCCTGATCGGCGTGGCGGCTGGGCTCGTCGCGGCGGCCGGCGGGTTACTCGGACTTTTGGCTGCCGCCGGCGGCTCGATCGCGCGTCGCACCCGCGCGCCCGAGCGGACGGCGGCTCTCCTGGCCGCGCTGGTCGGCGCGCCGCTCATCGTCAGCGACGCCTTCGCGCTGTTCGCGGGGCATCGGGCCGCCTCGCTGCCGGGGCACGCCGCGATCTCGGCCGCGCTCGCGCTCGGCGGCCTGTTCGCCGTCGGTTGGTCGGCGCGCGCCTACGCGCGGCGGGCGGCGCGGGCGGCGTCGCCTGCGCGGCCGCGCCTGGCGCCGCTCGTGTTGCTCGCCGCCGGCGTCGCCTGTCAGCTCGCCAACCGCCTCGTCCTGCCGCGGCTCTACCCGTGGTTTCACCTCTCGCTGGCGGCGGCGACGGTGGCGGCGTTCGTGCTCGGGCTGAGGCTCGTCCTCCGCGGCGCGCGCACGGCACCGGCCGTGCTGCTGGTCGTGGCCGCGGCCGCTGCTTGCGGGGGGGCCGTCGTCGCCCTCCGCGGCAGCCAGGTCCTGCGATACGCGGCCGCCGAGCGGACGGCGCTCGCCGCGCTCGCGCTCGAGGCCCTGCCGAACGGCAACCAGCCGAGTCGGTTCGTGGCGGGCGGTCCGCGCGCCCCACTTCCGCCGCTGCCGCCGGGGCCGCGCCGCCCGCAGGCCGACGTCCTGCTCATCACCATCGATGCGCTCCGCTACGATCACGTCGGGGCCTACGGGTACCCGCGGCGCACGACGCCCAACATCGACAAGCTGGCCGCGGGCGGCGTGCGGTTCGCGCGCGTCTACTCGCAGGCGCCCCACACGTCGTTCTCGGTGTCGTCGATGCTGACTTCGAAGTACTTCCCGACCATGGCGCGCCTGGCGCCGGGAGAACGGCACGACACGGCCGCCTCGGTGCTGCGCAACTACGGCTGGAAGACGGCGGCGTTCTACCCGCCGGCCGTCTTCTACATCGACTCGGACAAGCTGAAGACCTTCGCCGAGACCAACTTCGACTTCGAGTACGTGAAGTTCGAGTTCATCGACGCCCAGCGCCGGGTCGACCAGCTGCTCGCCTACTACGACACGATCAAGCCCGGGCGGTCGTTCGTCTGGGTCCACTTCTTCGAGCCGCACGAGCCCTACGTGGCGCACCCGGGGTTCGAGTTCGGCCCCGCCGACGTCGACCGCTACGACAGCGAGATCGCCTACACCGACGCCGCCGTCGGGCGGCTCGTCGACGAGGTGCGGCGGCGCCGGCCCGGGACCGTCGTCATCCTGGCGGCCGACCACGGCGAGGAGTTCGACGAGCATGGCGGCCGCTACCACGGCTCCTCCTTGTACGAAGAGCAGCTGCGGATCCCGCTCATCGTGTCCATTCCCGGTGTCGCGCCGCACGTGGTGGGCGGGCAGGTCGAGCTGCTCGACCTGACGCCCACGGTGCTCAACCTGCTCGACATCTCGGTGCCGGTCCGCATGCGCGGCACCGACCTCGGCCCCTGGCTGGCCGATCCGCCCGCGCCCGAGGCGCGCCTTCCGCCCGCGTTCGCCGAGCTCGAGGACAAGCGGATGGTGTCGCTCGCCGGGGAGAAGCTGATCTGCGACATGCGCCTCGGGAGCTGCGCTTATTACGATCTCACCGCCGATCCGCACGAGCGCCGCAACCTGGCCGAGGAGCGCCCGGAGCGGGCGGCTTTCCTGCGGGGCCTCCTCGATCACTGGCTCGACGCTCACCTCGACTTCGAGCCGCCGACCGCGGTCGCGACCGGGAAAGCCGGCGCGGCGTCCAAGGCGCTCGAGCGCGGTCGCCTCGGCGATCTGGCCGCAGCGCCCGAGCTGGCCGCGCTCCTCAATTCGGGCGCGTCGCTCGGCGAGCGGCGCGAAGCGGCGTCGCTGCTGGTCGCGCTGCCGCCGCGGCCCGACACGGCCGCCGCGCTGGTCCGGGCGACGGGCGATCCGGACCTCGCGATCGCCTCGTACGCGGCGGTCGGATCGCTGCGCGTCGGCGACGGCGCGGCGCGGGCGCGCGTGGCGGCGCTGGCCACCGATCCGCAGACGCTTACCGACCTGCGCGTCCGGGCCGCCCTGGCGCTGGCGGGCGCGGGCGACGGGAGCGGCATCCCGGTGCTGGCCGAGGCGCTCGAGCGCCACGACGACGTGCTGCTCTGCCGGCTCATCATCGAGACGCTCGGCAAGCTGGGTGACCGCCGCGCGGTCCCGGTCCTGCTCAAACACCTCTCCGAGGTGCAGAACCGGCGCGAGATGGTGGCGGCGCTGGGGGCGCTCGGCGATCCGGCGGCCGTCGAGCCGCTGATCCAGAACCTGACCCACGACGCGTACGTCCCCGTCCGCGCCGCGGCGGCGCGCGCGCTGGCCGAGATCGAGACCAAGAACGCGGGCAGCGACGACCGCCGCGTGAGCGCCGCTCTCGACGAGGCGGCGCGGCGCGACACCGAGCCGATGGTGACCGCCGCTGCCCGCGAGGCGTCGGCCGCGCTGAAGGCGCGCCATCCATGACCGAGGCGCGGCGCGACCGCGCGCTCGCCGCGGCGCTGGCTTTTTTCTGCGGCGCCATGTTCTTCGAGCGCATCAGCGGCGCGACGGGGTTCGACCCCGACGGCTTCCACCAGATGGCGCTGTTCCGGCAATGGGTGCGGACGGGCGCGCTGCCGCTGCGCGACACCTTCGCCTTCACCCACACCATCGTCCCGGCGGTCCAGCACGAGTGGGGCGCGGGCGCGGTCCTCTACGCCGTCGCGATGACCCTCGGCGGCCCGGGGATCATGCTCCTGCGCTGGCTCGTCTCGGTCGCGGTCGCCGTGCTGGCGACGCGGGCGGCGTTGCGTCGCGCCCCTGCCGTGGTGGTGGCCTTCTGCGCGCCGTTCGCGATCGTCCTCGGCCAGGTGGGGTTCACCACCCTCCGGGCCGGCCTCTACACGATGCTCTTCCTGGTTGTGTTGCTGTGGGCCATCGACCGCGATCGCGACGACGGAGACGCCCGGCGGTTCCTGCTCGTCTACCTCCCGGTCACCACGCTCTGGATCAACCTGCACGGCGGCTGGATCGTCGGCGTGGCCGCCGTCGCGCTGCACGCGGGCGAGCAGGCGCTGCGGCGCCGTCCCCTGCGGCACCTCGGCGCCGCGCTGGCCGCGACCCCGCTCTTGATGGCGCTCACGCCCTACGGCCGCGCCTACTACGTCGGCTGGTGGCGCAGCATCACCTTCCCGCGCGGCGAGATCGCCGAGTGGCAGCCGCTCTATCGAAGCCCGTACCTCTTCGGCGTGCTGACGTTCGGCCTGGCGTCGCTGTTCGTCGTCTACGCCATCGCCCGCCGGGGGCCGCGGCGGCTCCCCGGGCTCGCCTTCCTGCTGGTCACCGGCTGGGCGGCGCTGCGGCACGAGCGACACGTGGCGCTGTTCGCGCTGGCCTGGTTCTGCGCCGTTCCGGGCTACCTGGCCGTCACGCCCCTCGGTGAGCTGCTGGAGGCCGCCGTGGCGCGCCGGTCCGTCGCGCGGGTGCTGGCCGGCGTCTCGGTCGTCGTCGGCGTGGCGCTCGTCGTCGTGGCGCTCCCCCGCCACCCCTTCTCGCTCCGCGTCCCGGCCCAAGGGAGCGATCTCTCGGGTGGCGCGGTGGTCTATCCGGCCGGCGCCGTCGCCTACCTCGCCGACGAGGGCTTTCACGGCAAGCTGGTGACCTCCTTTCTCAATGGCGGGTTCGTGAGCTGGAAGCTCGCCCCGGCGGTGCGCATCAGCTTCGACGGACGCTACGAGGTCGCCTACGCCCCCGAGGTGCTGACCGAGGACCGCACCCTGCACCGGGCCCTGCCGGGCTGGCCGGAGGTCCTGGCCCGCTACGCGCCCGACGCCATGCTGGTCGCGCGCGACGAGCCGCTGGCGGCGGCGCTGCCCGACGGCTCGGGGCTGACCCGCGTCTACCGAGACGACGCGTACGAGGTCTGGGCCCGGCCGGCGCTGGCCTTGCCCGCCGTCGATCGAACGGGCGCCGTCATCCCGGCTACCTTTCCGTGACCTGCACGTTGCCGTGCAGCCAGTCGAGATAAGACCGGCTGCCGTCGTGGACCTTGAACGCCAGGATCTCGGGGACGTCGTAGGGGTGTAGCGCCAGGATCCTGTCGCGCAGCCGCTCGAACAGGGCAGGGTGGGTCTTCACGAAGCAGACCACCTCGTCCTCCTCGTGGATCTGCCCCTCGTACCGGTAGATGGACCGGGCGCCCGGCACGATGGTCACGCAGGCGGCCAGCTCCTCGTCGACCAGGGCGCGCGCGAGCGACTGGGCGTTCTCGGCGTCCGGCATCGTGACGTGAACCTCGAGCGCGTCGGCCACACTCGAGATTACCACGCCCGGCACCCGTCCGGGGCCGGCCTGCCCCACCTTGACGTCTTGACGTTCGAGGTCGGGGAGAGGAAATTGGCGCGCCTTGCTCATCGTTCAGAAATACGGCGGGACCTCGGTCGGCAGCATCGAGCGGATCCGCAACGTGGCGCGCCGCTGCCTGGCCACCCAGCGCCAGGGGCACGACGTGGTGGTCATCGTCTCGGCGATGTCGGGCGAGACGAACCGCTTGCTCGGCCTGGCCAAGCAGATCAGCGAAATCCCCAGCGAGCGCGAGCTGGACGTCATCGCCTCGACCGGGGAGCAGGTCAGCGTCGGCCTCCTGGCCCTGGCGATCCACGCCGAGGGGGGCAAGGCGATTTCGCTGCTCGGCCATCAAGTACGCGTCATCACCGACAGCGCGTTCGCCCGCGCGCGCATCCAGGAGATCGACGCCCGCGCCATCACCGAAGCGCTCAAGGACCAGAAGATCGCCGTGGTGGCGGGATTCCAGGGGGTCGATCGGGAGGGGAACATCACCACGCTGGGGCGCGGCGGTTCGGACACCTCGGGCGTGGCCGTGGCGGCGGCGCTGAAGGCCGACGTGTGCGAGATCTACACCGACGTCGACGGCGTTTACACCGCCGATCCGAACGTCGTCCCCACCGCGCGCAAGGTGAGCCGCATCAGCTACGAGGAGATGCTCGAGCTCGCCTCGCTGGGGGCCAAGGTTCTGCAGATCCGCTCGGTGGAGTTCGGGATGAAGTTCGGCGTCCCGATCCACGTTCGATCGAGCTTCAACGACAACGAAGGGACATGGGTCGTGCCTGAAGACAAAACGATGGAATCGGTGGTGGTCTCGGGCGTAACCGCCACCAAGGACGAAGCCAAGATCACCATGCACGGCATCTCCGACCAGGCCGGCATCCAGGCGATGGTGCTCCGCCCGCTGGCGGCCGCCGGGATCGTCGTCGACGTCATCGTCCAGGCGTACGTCGAGGGCGGGCGCACGAACTTCACCTTCACGCTGCCGGCGGTCGATCTGGTCCGCGCCAGGGACCTCCTCATCAAGCACTGCAGCCACCTCTGCGCAGGCGAGCAGATCAAGACGGAGAGCAACCTCTCCAAGGTCTCGGTGGTCGGCGTGGGGATGCGCTCCCACGCGGGCGTGGCGCTCAAGATGTTCGAGATCCTGGCCAAGGAGAACATCGCGGTGCAGCTCATCGCCACCTCCGAGATCAAGATCTCCTGCGTGATCGACGCGAAGTATGCGGAGCTGGCGGTGCGCGCGCTGCACGACGGCTTCGGCCTCGACAAGGCTTGAAAAACGCAAGCCCACGGGCTTGCGTTTCGCCCGCTCGCTGGCCGCGAATTGCGACTGTCGAGCTTGTTAACAAGGTGCGCCGTCGTAAGTGGCTGTAGTTACGCAACTAGGTACGTCTCGAAACAGTTGCGAAATGCAAGGACGGCAGGATGTCCCCAGGCGCCCAGATGGCGTCGCGCAAACCAGGGAGGGACATCGTGATCAAACGGTTCATCGACGGAATGAAGACCGCGGAGCGGAGGCGCGTGTTCTACGCGCTGCTCGGCGGCAAGGCGCTGGGGCTCGCGCTCCTGTTTCTGATCATCGTGGGAGTTCCCCACTACTTCGGGCACCCGGCCCTGGCGGACGACGCCGCCGCGGCGGCGCCGCCGGCCTACGTCAACCCGATGAACAACATGTGGGTGCTGATCACCGCGTTCCTCGTGTTCTTCATGCAGGCGGGGTTCATGTTCCTCGAGGCCGGGTTCGCCCGGACGCGCGAGACGGTGAACGTCCTGCTCGAGGGGATCGTCGACACCTGCCTGTGCGGCCTTCTGTTCTGGGCCTTCGGCTTCGCGTTCATGTTCGGCGCGGGGAACGGCCTCATCGGCCACCAGTTCTTCTTCCTGCACGGCGCGCCGGAGACCTACGGGTCGACCGGGGTCTCGATCCTGTCGTTCTTCCTTTTCCAGTACGCCTTCGCCGACACCTGCTCGACCATCACCTCGGGCGCCATGATCGGCCGCACCGGGTTCGTGGGCGACCTCGTCTACTCGTTCTTCGTCTCGGGCTTCATCTACCCGATCTTCGGCCACTGGGCCTGGGGTCCGGACGGCTGGCTCAACACCATCCACCCGGCCGCCTTCCACGACTTCGCCGGCTCGACGGTGGTCCACACGATCGGCGGCATGGTGTCGCTGGCGGGCGCCATCGTCCTGGGGCCGCGGCTCGGCCGCAAGTTCAAGCGTGACGGCGGCGGGGCGATGCCCGGCCACGACATGACCATCGCGGCCGTCGGCGGCGTCATCCTCTGGTTCGGCTGGTACGGGTTCAACCCGGGCAGCACGCTGTCGGCCATGGACGCGGCCGGCATCGGGCGCGTCGCCGCCAACACCACGCTGGCCGCCTGCGCCGGCGGGCTCTCGGCCATGTTCTGGATGTACCCGAAGAACAAGGTCTGGGACTGCGGCATGACCATCAACGGCTTCCTGGCCGGCCTGGTGGCCATCACCTGCCCCTGCTACTGGGTGTCGCCCTTCGGCGCCATCATGATCGGCACCATCGCGGGCCCGGTCTGCGCGCTCGCGGTCGACCTGCTGGAGCACCTGCGGATCGACGACCCCGTCGGCGCGGTCGCCGTCCACGGCGCCTGCGGTATCTGGGGGACGCTCTCGCTCGGCCTGTTCGCGACCGGCCAGTACGGCGCGCCGACCCCGACGGGCGCCGACAACTCTGCGGGCGCGGTCGTCACCGGCCTGTTCTACGGCGGCGGCGTCAACCAGCTGATCGCCCAGGCGATCGGCAGCCTGGCCATCGGCGGCGCGGTGCTGCTCGCTTCGCTGCTCATGATGTACGTGGTGAAGATGACCGTCGGTCTCCGCGTCTCGAAGGAGGGCGAGCTGGAAGGCATCGACCTGCACGAGCACGGCGGCGGCGCCTATCCGGAGCTGGTCGGCTCGTCGCACGGCTTCGGGCTCGTCGAGCATCCGCAGGACGCGCCGGCGCGGGCCGTCGTTCCGAGCCCCGCGACCTAGCCGGGCGGTGACACGCGGGCCCCGGACAGCCGGGGCCGTCCTTTGAAAAGATGGTGCCCGCCGGGCTCACAAACCCGGCGGGGGCCACGCGACACGAGGGTGGTTCCTCGGTCGTGTTGGGGTGGACGGCGCCCCCGGGATTCCCCCGGGGGCGCCGATTCACGATCGCGCTTCGGGCTTCGCCCTCCGCTTCGCGAAAGGGGCTTCGCCCCTCTCGCGGGCTCTCCCCGGAACGCGACGAGAGCCGGGGGCGGATCTTGGTCGGCACATAAGTCTCCGGCGGGCAGAGCCCGCCTTCGATCAACTGGATCGGAGTTGGCCGAGGTGGGATCGGGATTGGGCGGGGACCGCGACATGGGTGTCATGGAGGTCGCAACAAGCTGAGGTCGGCTTTATCCGGCGATTGGTGCGCGGATGTCGCGGGCGACGGGCACTTGTGGTGTATGGCGCGAGCGTCGTGGGAGCGGCCCGGGTGGCCGGAAGAACCGCTTCGCGGCGCGGCACGCGACTTGCTCCGCTCGAGGGGCGATGCAGCGGCTTCTGATCGTCATTCCGGCGCTCAACGAGCAGGAGGCGCTGCGGGCGCTCATCGACGAGGTTCTGCGGGTGCGCGCCGAGCTGCCTTGTGCTTGCGAGGTGGTCGTCGTCGACGACGGCTCGACCGACAGCACGGTCGGCGTCGCCGAGAAGAGCGGCGTGCGCGTGGTCAGGCTGTGCCGAAACCTGGGCATCGGCGGTGCCGTCCAGACGGGACTGCGGTTGGCGTATCGAGAGGGGTTCGACTACGCGGTTCAAGTCGACGGCGATGGCCAGCACCCGCCGTCCGAGATTGCTCGGCTCCTCGATCGCTTGCGCGTGCTGCCTCCTCCCGACATGGTGGTCGGCTCGCGGCGGCTGGAGCTTCGCGGTTACCAATCGACGCCCGCGCGCCGGTTGGGGCAGCTGTGGCTCCGGCTGTGGCTCTACCTCGTCTGCCGGCTGCGGGTCACCGATCCCACCTCGGGGTTCAGGCTGTACGGACCCAAGGCCCTCGCGCTTTTTCAGCAGACGTATGCCTACGACTTTCCCGAGCCGGAGTCGCTCGCCGTCGCTTGCGCGGGTGGGCTGCGGGTCGTCGAGCAATCGGTCGAGATGCGGCAGCGACAGGGGGGGCGCTCCAGCATCGCGGGGCTCACCTCCGTCTACTACATGATCAAGGTGACGCTGGCGGTGGCGCTCGCCTATTTGAGGAACGGCAAGCGGTCACGGACGCTGCAGCCAGCGGCGATACCGTGCGCTTGAAAGACCGAAGATGAGCCCCGTGGAGCTCGAGGCTGACCGGTACTGGCCGTTCGCGGTGGTCTGTCTGGTGCAGCTCCTTCTGCTGTTGCGCCTCCTGCTTCGCGAGCGGATCACGCTGCAGGGGAGCATCTCGTACCTCGGCTTTCTCGGCCTGTTCCTGCTCGCCGCGCTCTTCCCCGAGGCGACCGGACGGATCGCCCGGGCGATGGGGTTCAAGGTGCTCTCGAATTTTCTGTTCTGCCTGGCGATCATGGCGCTGGCGCTGCTTCACCTGCGCGCGCTGGTGACGCTTTCTCGGATCGAGGCGCGCTCCGTGCACCTGACCCAGGAT
>DATNDC010000086.1:0-6922 GCA_035607055.1 Polyangia bacterium | reverse complement strand
CTTCGTTTCGCTGGCGCTGGCCGGCGTGCGGCGGCGTCCCCGGTCGTCGCGGTCGTAGTTCCGGACGCCAGGCGTGTTACGTTTGTCGGCGGGGGGCCGGCGAATCGCCGGGCGCGGATGAGCGCGACACCATCAACGGTTGAGCTGGAAAAGCGGAGCCAAGCCGCCGACGACGTTCAACGACGGTCGCGCTTCCTCATTTCCGCCAGCGCGGCCCTCTCCGAATCGCTCGACTACGAACGGACGTTGCAGCGGGTGGCCGAGCTGTCGGTGCCCGACATGGCCGACTGGTGCACGGTGACCGTGATCGACGCGCACGGCCGGGCGCGCCGGCTGGCGGTGGTGCACGCCGATCCCGCCAAGCGCGAGCTGGCCGCCGAATACAAGAGCAAGTTCCCGCCCACCGAGCACCGCAGCGGCCACCTCACGGAGGTCCTGCGCGGCGGCGCCGCCTCCCTGAGCGTGCACGTCACCGACGAAGAGCTGATGCGCGCCGCGCAGAGCGAGGACCACCTGCGCATCATGCGCGGGCTCGGCTGCGCGTCGTGCGTGATCGTGCCGATGATGGTGCGGGGCGAGATCCTGGGCGTCATCTCCCTGATGCGCGCCGGGGGGCGGGCGGCCTACGACCGGACCGACGTGGAGACCGCCGAGGAGCTGGCCCACCGCGCCGCGCTGGCGATCGACAACGCGCGGCTCTACCGCGAGGCGCGCCGGCGGGAAGGGACGATGCGCTTCTTCGCCGAGGCGAGCACGCTCCTCTCGAGCTCGCTGGACTACGTTTCGATCTGCGAGCGGCTCGCGCACCTGGTGGTCCCGTCGTTCGCCGACTGGTGCGGCGTCGAGCTGGCCGAGGAGGGGGAGCTGCGCTCGATCGCCATCGCCCACGTCGACGGCGCCAAGGTCGCCGTGGCGCAGGAGATGCGCCGGCGCTATCCGCCCGATCCGGCGTCGGCGCGCGGCTCGCACGGGGTGCTGCGCACCGGACGCCCCGAGCTCGTCGCCGACATTTCGCCCGAGATGCTCGAGCGGGGCGCGGTCAACGCCGAGCACCTCCGCTTCATCCGCGACCTCGGGCTGCGCTCGGTCTTGATCGTCCCGCTGGTCTCCGGCGGCCGGCCCATCGGCGTCCTCAACCTGGTCTGGGCGGAGTCGGAACGCCGCTACGGCCCCGAGGATCTGGAGATGATGCGCGAGCTCGGGCGGCGCGCCGGACTGGCGGTGGAGAACGCGCGGCTCTACAACGAGGCGCGCGCCGCCGTGAAGCTGCGCGACGAGTTCCTCTCCATCGCCAGCCACGAGCTGAAGACGCCGCTCACCAGCCTGCGGCTCAAGGTCGACGGCATCCTGCGCGTCACCGCCAAGGCCGACAAGGGGGCCATGGATCTCGCCAAGCTCGCCACGCGCGTGCAGGGGGTCGACAAGCAGCTCGCTCGCCTCACCGAGCTGGTCGACGCGCTCCTGGACGTGAGCCGAGCGGCGGCCGGGCAGCTGCAGCTCCGCCTGGAGGACGTCGATCTGTCGGCCGTCGCGCAGGCGGCCGCCGAGCGGTTCAAGGACGATCTCGCCTCCGCCGGGTGCTCGCTCTCGGTGGTGGTGACCGGCCCCCACGGGACCAAGAGCCCCATCCCCGGTCGCTGGGATCGACTGCGGCTCGACGAGGTGATCACCAACTTCCTCTCCAACGCCATCAAGTACGGGGCCGGAAAACCGATCCAGATCCGGGTCACCGCCTCGCCGACCACCGCGACCATCGAGGTGGAAGACCAAGGGATCGGCATCTCGCCCGAGGATCAGCGGCGGCTGTTCGAGCGGTTCGCGCGCGTCGTCTCCCCGGATCACTACGGCGGCTTCGGGCTCGGCCTCTGGATCGTCAAGCTGCTCGTCGAGGCGATGGGGGGCAAGGTCGCCGTGCGCAGCGCCGTCGGGAGCGGCTCCGTCTTCAGCGCCGAGCTGCCGCGCCAGGGGAAGCCTGGCGCGGGCGCGCCGGCATAAAAAGAGCCGGCCGCGCCCCCTTGGGAGAATAGGCGCGACCGGCAGGATAAGCAGGATAAGTGGGTCGTTAGGCTAAGCTAGTTGCAAGCGATGCCGGTGGTGCAGGTCCACTGGCCGCCGCCGCCTCCGCCGTGCGGGGCGCACAGGCAGCGCATCTGCATCTTGTTGGTGCAGGTCGACGCGCAGAGCGTGTCGGTGCCGAGCGTGCAGTTGTCGCCGTCCTTCAGGCCGGCGGGGCAGGCCTGGAAGATCGGGCTTCCGCCGTCGGTGACGCCGGCGTCATGGCCGCCGCAGGTGAGCGGGACGCAAGCCAGCGTCGGCTGCCCGCCGCCCTGATCGGCGCAGGTGCAGAACGTCGATTCGCTGGTGGCACCGCCGCTGCACGCGGTCTGGCACTGCTGCCCCAGGGTGCAGGTCTGGTTGGCCTGACAGACGAGGCCACCCCCACCGGCGCCGCCCGCGCCCGTCGCGCCGGCCGCGCCGGTCGCACCCGCCGCGCCGGTCGCGCCCGCGGCGCCCGTGGTGCCGCCGGTCCCCGGCGCGCCTGCTTTGCCCGTGGCGCCCGCGACGCCCGCGCCGCCGGTCGCGGTGGCGCCGGCCGCGCCGGTCGCGCCGCCGATGGCCGTCGCGCCGCCGGTGGCCGTCGTGCCGCCGGTGGCCGTCGCGCCGCCTTTGCCCGTCACGCCGCCGGTGCCCGTTCCGCTGGCGCCGCCCGTGGCCGTGGCGCCGCCGGTTCCGCCGGCGGGGACTCCCGAGCTGTCGCTACAGCCGATCGCGGCCACCAGCAGCGCCAAACAAGCGGAAACGGTCCAGCAAGACGTTCGGGTCATTCGCGAGCCTCCGATGAAGTTGTCGTTCTGCGTTTGTGCCGGCCTCCCGGCCGGCGGTTGAAGCGGCTCCTCACCCGATGGAGATCGGCGGCTCGCAGAACCCTCCGACACAGAAGGTCGAGCAACAGTCGATGCCGGTCGTGCAGGCGCCGCTCACCGGCTGGCAGGTGGAGGCGGGCGGCGCGCAGGTGCCGGCCGCGCAGTTGTTGCTGCAGCAGCCGGCGCCGCTGGCGCAGGTGCCGCCGTTCGCCGTGCAAGGGGTCTTGCACGCGTGCGTGGTCGGGTCACAGACGCCGCGGCAGCACTGCGCGTCGGCGGTGCAGGCGCCGCCCTCGGCGAAGCAGGTCTCCATGCCGAAGCCGCAGCGGGGCGGGTCCTGCGTCTTGTCGCAGTTCTCCGAGCAGCAGCCGCTCCCGGGCCCGGAGTCGCAGGTCTCGCCCGTCGGACGGCAGTCGCGGTTCGCCTGATCGATCTGGCACTGGCCGGCGCTGCAGATGTTCGAGCAGCAGTCGGCGTTCGCGGTGCAGGGGTCGCTCTCCACCTTGCAGAGCGTCGGGCCGCAGACGCCGCCGTTACACCCGAGCGAGCAGCAGTCGAGCGCCTGGGTGCACGCGACGCCGTTGGCGACGCAGATGTTGGTGCACTGCTTGACGCCCGACATCCCGGTCACCGGCTCGCAGCGCCCGCTGCAACAGTCGGTGTCGGCCGCGCAGGTGAGGCCCGAAGCCTGGCACTGGCCCGCGCCGGGGCCGGCGCCGCCGCTGCCGGGGCTGCCGCCGGTGCCGGTGGCCGTGCCCAGCCTGCCGCCGGTGGCGGAGGGGCCGCCGTCGGCCCCGGCCAGCCCTTGCGAGTTGACGCCGCCACAGGCAGCGGCACCGAGCGCCAGCAGCAGGGCGGCGCCGAGCGGGAGGTGGGACGACGCGGAGAGAAGCGAACGATGTTGAGCGCGCATGGCCGTACCGTGCCGCCCTCACGCGCGGCGGTTGAAACCGCGCGCCCCGCTCGCGGCACGATCGTCACGACGGCGTTCGCGCTACTCTTTCCATGTTGGCGACTCTCTTTCATTCGATCGCGCTGCTGCTCGCGCTCGCGACCCCCGCGTCGGCGAACGGCAACCCGATCGTTCTGTGGCTCGGCCCCTTCGACGCCGGCGGCATCGACGGCCGGGCCTTGCTGGAGGCCGTCGCCGTCTACACGCGCGATCTGAACCTGGAGACGCGCACGGCCACCGGCGTCGCGCCGCCCGCGGCCGCCGCGCGCGCCGCCGGGCGAGATCCCGCGGCGGGCGCCGCCATCCGCGCGCAGGGGGCGCGCCTCGGGTTCTGGTGCGAGCCGGCGGCGGACGGGCAGACGACCTCGCTCATCATCGTCGACGGCGACGGGCGCCTCGAGCTGCGCGTCGTCGAGGGCGCGGGTCCAGGCCCGGAGCTGTATCGGGCGATCGCGCTCAAGCTGCGCGCGCTGCTGGCCGCCTCGATCGGTCCCGAAGCGCCGCCGGCCCCGGTCGAGGCACCGTCGCTGCCACCGCCCCCGCTGGGCACGCCGCCCGTTCCCCCCACGCCCGCGCCTCCCCCCACGGCGCCTCCGAACGCCGCGGCCACCGTCAGCGCCACGATCGTGGCGCCGCCTCCACCGGCCGCCGACAGCGGGCGGTTCTTCGCGGCGCTCGGGTACCGGATCTCGGCGCCGCTCGGCAGCGGCTCGCTCCAGCAAGGGGCGACCGGCGAAGCGGGCCTCCGGCTCGGGCGCGCCGCCGAGCTGGCGCTCGGCCTGGCGGTCGAGACGCACGCCACGGACACCGCCACCATCGGCACGGTGTCGGTGTTCGACCTGCCGATCGACGTCGCGGCGCGCTTCGTCCACCGCGGCCGGCGCGTCTCCTGGGGCGGCGGCGGGTTTCTGGCGGCGCACCTCCTGTGGGCCACGGCGAACGGCTTCGAGGGGTCACGGCAGACCGTCTTCGACGTGGGGAGCAGTGTCGGCGTGGCGGCGCTGGCGCGGGGCGCGCTCGGCAGCGGCCTGCGGGCGGAGGCCCGGCTCTACGTCGAGCTCCCGGTTCCCCCCACGTACTATTGGATCGGCCCCAAGAGCCAGATCCTGGAGGTCGGTCCCCGGGTCGGCCTGGGGCTGGCGCTGGTCTTTCCGTCTCCTTGACGCGCTGTGTTTGAAACGAATCTGCTGCCGTGACGTTCAACCAAAACCCCCTGTTCGGGTACGATCTGGAGGTGGGCGATCCGCGCGACGCGAGCTCCCCGGCCCTGGCCGGTGACGACCCGGCGCTCCTGGCCGGTTGCCGGGCGAACGATCCGGCAGCCCTCGACGCCTTCTTCCGCGCTCACGCCCGCTACGTCGAGCGGGTCATCGCCCGGCTGACGGGGCCGACGCCCGATCTCGAAGATCTCGTGCAGACCACCTTCATCCAGGCGTTCCAGAGCTTCGCCCGCTTTCGCGGTGAGGCCAGCCTCAAGACCTGGGTCACGCGCATCGCGGTGCACGTGGCGCTGCACCAGCTGCGGGCCGGCGTGCGGCGGACGCTGCCGCTCGAGCTGGTCACCGAGGCGCACGAGCCCGAGGACCCGGCGCCGCCGGCCGATCAGGCGGCCGCCAGCCGGCAGCTCGCCCGGCAGCTACACGCGCTGCTGGACAAGATCGCCCCCAAGAAGCGGGTGGCGTTCCTGCTCTACACCATCGACGAGCGATCGATCGAAGAGGTGGCGGCGCTGACGGGCTCCAGCAAGGCGGCCGCCAAGTCGCGCATCTGGTTCGCGCGGCGCGAGCTCATGGCGATGGTGAAGAGCCACCCGGAGCTGGGGACGCTCGTCGAGGCGGCGGAGGGACAGGCATGAGCCCGAGCTGCGCGCGCGCCATCCGGTTGTCGCTGGCCTCGGTCGGCGGCCACGCGAGCGATTCGGAGCGGCTCGAGCTGGAGGCGCACCTCGGCGCCTGCGCTCGCTGCAGCGCCGCCCACGCCGATCTGGCGGCGGTGCGCGCGCTGCGGGCGGCCGAGCCGGAAGGTCTGTCGTCGATGGCGCGCGAGCGCGTGCGACGCGCGGCGCTCGGTGGCGTTCGTCGCTCGGCGGCGCCGGCGCCCCGGCGCTGGTGGCCGGTCGGCTTCGGCACCGCGCTGGCGCTGGCCGGCGTCGCGGCGTTCCTGGTGGTCCGGTCGCCGGCCAACGCGCCGCGCGTGGTGAGCGGCGACATCGCGATCGCGCCCCTGCCGTCGGCGCGCGACGGCGCCGTCAGCATCCGTTCGGCGCGCGGCGGCGAGGTCCGCCTGGGCGACGCCGAGACGGCGCTGGCCCCATCGACCTCTCTCGTGTGGCGGCGCGCCGCGCGGAGCGTGGAGCTGCGCGCGGGGAGCGTCACCGTCGACGTCGAGCACCACGCCGGCCAGCACTTCCAGGTCCGGACGCCGCGCTTCGTGGTCGAGGTGATCGGGACCCGCTTCACCGTCGATCTCGGCGGCGTGCGCACCGAGCGCGGCACGGTGCGGATCTTCACCCCCGACGGCACGCCGGTCGGCTACGTGACGGCGGGGCGTGCCTGGACGCTCGCTGTGCCGCCGGCCCCCGCGCCGCCGGCCGCGGTTGCTCCCACCGAGGCGCCGGAGGCGCCGGCGGCCATCGCGCCGGCGCCGCTGCCGGCGGTGTCGCGCGCGCGCCCGCTCGCCGACGACAGCCCGGCGGCGCGGCTCGGGCAGGCGCGCCGGGCGCTGGCGCGCGGGAACGCGGGCGAGGCCCGCCGTCTGGTCGAGCCGATCTTTCACCTCGGGCGCGAGGTGGCGGTCGAGGCGCGCGTCATCTACGCCGAGTCGTTCCTGACCGAGGGGCGCTACACCGACGCCGTCGACGGCTACGAGACCGTGGTGCGCGACTTTCCCCGCACCGCCGAGGCCGAGAGCGCCCTCTACGCCGTCGCCCAGCTGGAGAGCGAGCACGGACGCCCGTCGGAGGCGCGCGAGGGGCTCGAGCGCTACCTCCAGCGCTACCCGCACGGCCGCTTCGCGCGCGAGGCGAACGATCGCCTGGCCGGGTTGACGGCGCCACCGCGATGACCCCGGCGCCGCGGGCGCGGTCGGCCCGCGCGTGGTCCCTGGC